>JBILVQ010000091.1:0-11565 GCA_044370375.1 Bacteroidia bacterium | reverse complement strand
AACCGTTTCGGTTAATAATGTGTTGTTCGGGTAGTTTTTTTTCCGGTTGGATAACCAGTAAATCTCCCTTGGTTGGAACCCAGGGAAGGTTCGAAAACCATGGGTTTTTCACAACTCCGTTTCCTTCACAAAAAATTATCCGGTCATAATCATCTTTGCGGTAGGATAGCTCTGATTGTCCGATGTTTTTTATCTGCCGGTAGTCGAAAAGCTCTTCTGTTAGGAGATGGTTTTGTTGCAAAAATTTTTTCCAGGTTGCAAGAAAAAGGGGAGCATCAACCCATCCGGCCTTTTGAATAAGACGGAGGGAGTGATGAGGCTGAAGCAATCCTGAAAGCTCAGGTAGCGGAAGCGGTTCTTGCGCAATAATACCCGAAAGCGAGGGATTTGATGTAGCATTTATCCAAAGAAGATTTTCATTTTCGTTGGCAATAACTTTTACAATTCCGCAGGGGTGAAAAAAATTTTTTTTTAATACAGCCTCCATGTTTTGGTAGTACTCAAAGGCTTCTGGAACCAAGGATTCAATCATCCAGCCGGGCAGCATTCTTTTGAAAACAACAGGGTTGATAATGCCTGCTGCAGGAATACTGGCTGATCCTGATGGTGGATGGTCAATGACATGAAAAGGAATATTCAATTGAAAACAAAGGGAGCTGATAACAGTACCACAAATCCCTTGACCAACAATGAGTATTTTTCCTTGTTGCATTTATTTGTTGTTGAAATTATTCATGGCATGCTGAAGTCCGGCAGCAACAAAGGTTTCAAGACATTCAACGGCTTTATCAATTCTTTCTTGCAGCAAAATCGTCTCCACAGGGTTCCATTTTGCAAGAACATAATCGGCTTGTTTTCCTTTGGGATAATCGTTGCCAATTCCAAAGCGTAGTCGAGCATAGTTTTGGGTTTGCAAAAGCTCCTGAATGCTTTTTAGGCCATTGTGGCCCCCATCGCTGCCGGAGGGTTTCATTCTGATAGAGCCAAACGGAAGGGCAACATCATCGGTGATGATACAAAGCTCAGAAGGGTTTATTTTTTCCTGGCCAAGCCAGTAGCGGACAGCCTTGCCGCTAAGGTTCATGAACGTATTGGGTTTAAGCAGAAAAACGGTTTTGCCTTTAATTTTTATTTCAGAAACAAACCCATGGCGGTCAGATTTGAACAAGCCTTTGTGTTTTGATGCCAAGGCGTCTATTACCAAAAAGCCAATGTTGTGGCGGGTGTCGGCATACTCTAGTCCGGGGTTCCCAAGACCGGTGAGAAGAAATTTATGCATAAATAAAAAGGGTGTAATTGTCAAAATTACACCCTTGGAAATAAGTGGTCAAAAAAATTATTTTTTCTTGCCGGTTTCTGCGGCATTTGTAGCAGCGGCTTGTGCAGCACGTGTTGTTTTCACACTAACGACCATTTTGTTTGGTTCGTCAAGGATTTGAACATTTTCCAAACTTAGTGCACCAACTTTGATGCCTTGACCGATGTCAAGTTTTTCTACATCAATTTTAATGCTATCGGGAAGGTTTTCCGGGGTTGCTTTGATGTTTAACTTTCGTGCATTGATAACCAGTTTACCACCTTGTTTTACGCCCAGAGAGTTACCATAAACGGTTACAGGAACACTCATGAATATTGGTTTATTGTCCACCAACTCAAGAAAATCTACGTGAATCATCTTATCGGTTACCGGATGAAATTGAATTTCTTTGATGATGCTGGTAAAGGTTTTTCCATCAATTTGAAGAGAAACTTTGGTTACATCGGGTGTGTAAACCAATGGGGTTAACTCTTTGTAAGATACCTGAAAAGATATCTGGTGTCCCGCACCGTAAAGAATACAAGGCACATTACCGGCATTACGGATAGCCTTTGCATCTTTTTTCCCTACGCTCTGTCTAACAGAGCCGCTCAATGATACAGACTTCATTTGTTTGTTTGTTTGTTCGGGGTTGGTCATTACCGCAGATGATTGCTCCCGGGTTAAAATGGTTTATGCGGTGATTTAGAAAATGAAATGTGAGCTAATAGACTCGAAATTGTGAACCTTGTCTAAAACATCAGCGAAGAGATCGCCAACAGAAAGCACTTTAATTTTGCTGCTTTCTTTTTTCAGAGGAATGGTATCGGTTACTACTAGTTCTGTGAGTCTTGATTTTTCGATGGTTTCGTATGCTTTTCCTGAAAGGATGGGGTGTGTACAAAGGGCTCGAACGCTGGTTGCGCCTTTGTCCATCATCATTTCGGCCGCTTTGGTAAGGGTACCTGCGGTATCAACAATATCATCTACCAATACAACATCCTTTCCTTCTACATCGCCAATAAGGGTCATGCTTTCAATTACATTCGCCTTTTTTCTTTGCTTATAGCAAATAACCATATCGGTATTTAAAAATTTGGCGTAAGCATTGGCTCTTTTTGAACCTCCCATGTCAGGGGCAGCAAGGGTAAGGTTTGGTAATTTAAGTGTTTGTATGTAGTTGAGGAAAATTGAGGAGGCGTACATGTGGTCAACCGGCACATCAAAAAAACCTTGAATTTGGTCGGCATGAAGGTCCATGGTAATCACCCTGGTTACTCCTGCAGAGCTTAACAAATTGGCCACCAATTTAGCGCCAATGGCCACCCTTGGTTTGTCTTTTCTGTCCTGACGGGCGAAGCCAAAGTAGGGGATTACGGCAATGATTTCGTTAGCAGAGGCTCTTTTGGCCGCATCAATCATCAGCAGTAATTCGAAAAGATTATCGCTTGGCGGGAAAGTTGACTGTATGATAAAAACATCGCAACCTCTTACGGTTTCTTCAAAAGAGGGCTGGTATTCACCATCACTGAATTTGGCGAGAGATAATTTTCCAAGCTCTTTTCCGTAGCTGGCAGCAATTTTTTCTGACAGGTAGTAGGAGGCAGAACCAGAGAATATTTTAACTTGCGAGGCCATGGGTTAGATTTGGGACGCGAAGGTAATTAAAAGGAGGAAAAAAATAGAATTAAATCAGAAAAGGAGGGGGTGTTTTTGAAAAAATTCGACCAATTGATAAAAAATTTAGGACGAACCCCTTATCGAATGATGGTAACGATGGCATAAACCAAAGCTCCAGCCAAAGCCGACACCGGAATGGTTAAAATCCAGGCCCAAACCAAATTTACGGTCACACCCCAGCGCACTGCTGAAACTCTTTTGGTTAGTCCAACTCCGATGATGCTACCAGTAATGGTATGGGTTGTACTTACCGGAATTTTTAATCTTTCGGTCAGAAAAAGGGTTATTGCACCAGCTGTTTCTGCAGCAACGCCTTCTAGCGGAGTAACTTTGGTGATTTTACTGCCCATGGTTTTAACAATTCTCCAGCCACCGCTCATGGTACCAATGGCAATAGCAGTATAGCAAGCCAGAGGAACCCAGTTGGGCATATCTTTAATATCATTGATTTGACCTCCGGCCAAAAGGGCTACAGAAATAATACCCATTACTTTTTGGGCATCGTTACCACCGTGGCCAATGCTGAAGGCGGCTGATGAAACCAATTGCAATCGTTTAAACCATTTTTCTGCCTTGAAAGGATTTGCTTTTTTACAGATGTTGAGAATGATGGTGGTAATAATCCATGCACCAAGCATTCCAAGCAATGGTGCAATTAAGATAAAGGCGGCAATTTTGTAAATCTTGTCCATTTGAAGGGCCTCTAAACCTGCATGTGCCATAGCCGCCCCGGCGAATCCACCAATTAAGGTATGAGAAGAGGAAGAAGGAATGCCCATGTACCAGGTTAGCAGGTTCCACAGGATTGCAGCAACCAGGCCTGAAAAAACAATATCTAGGGTGATAAACTCTTTTACAACGGTTTTTGCAACGGTATTGGCCACATTGTGGTCTTTGAAAAGAAAAAACGCAACAAAATTAAAGAACGCGGCCCAAAGTACAGCTTGAAAGGGGGTAAGCACTTTGGTAGATACTACCGTGGCAATTGAGTTGGCTGCATCATGAAATCCGTTAATAAAGTCGAAAATCAGGGCAAGCGCTATGATTAAAACAAGATATTCCATCAATCCGTTTATGAGTATTTGACGATAATGGATTCAATTACATTGGCTGCGTCTTCGCATTTATCGGTAGCGGTTTCAAGGTTTTGAAGCACCTCTTTTTCGCGCAATAGATTGATGGCATCTTTTTCCATATCGAACAAACGGCCCACAGCACGGTCAAAAACATCATCCGCAGCGTTTTCAATGCTGTTGATTTTTACGCAGTTTTCTTGAACTTTTTTGAATCTGTCGGCATTCCTAAGTCCTAATACGGCTTTTTGTAATTCTTTACTTCCTTCAAGGATGAGGTTTCCCAGTTCTTGCATGGAAGGAGGGATAGATTTAATATTGTAGAGCTCTATTCTTTTTCCGCTACCATGCACGTAATCCACGATATCATCAATGGCACTGGCCAGTGCATGAATATCTTCCCGGTCGAAGGGGGTAATAAAAGTGGTGCTTAGTTCATGAAAAATTTCATGGGTGATAATGTCTCCCTGATGTTCTAGTTTTTCAATTTCTCGGATAATTACCAACCGGGCTTCTTCGTTGGGTTCTTTTAGCATTTTTACCAGTGATTCAGCCACCAAAACTAAATTTGCAGAGGCTTTCTCAAACATTACAAAAAATTTTGGTTCCTTCGGTACAAATAATTGAAAAATGGCGTCTAGTTTCATGGTGTTTTTATCTGGTGGCCGCGAAAGTAAACATATAATGTGCTTATTTTATTGGCCTTAACAATAACTTAACATTGAAAAAACAACCCTTATTTAACCAAAAACAATGACAGAAACAAACCATAGCATACGAAAAACAGAAAATATGCACATCCCACTTTGGCTTATCAAGGACACGTGTTGGATGTTGGATTTAAAGCTTTTGGGAACTTTGATGATTTTTCCTACAGTGCTGGTGGCAGCTTATTTGGTTTGGAAAACCAGAAAAACAGGCGATTATTTTGTGAATCTGGCCGTAATGTTTTGGATTAGCGCCAATGCATGGTGGATGTGCTGCGAATTTTATAACATGATGGTGCTGAAAAACCTGGCCGGCATTCCCTTTTTTTTGGGAATGCTCTCAATTGCCGGATTTTATTTCAAAAGAGAAAAGAAGTAATTAGTAAACGTGCTGTCCACCATTGATGGAGATATTTGCACCGGTAATAAAGCTGGTTTCTTCCGAGGCCAGAAATGAAACCACATGGGCAACCTCGTGTGTCCCGCCCAATCGGCCAACCGGAATTTGCGCAACAATTTGCTCTCTGATTTTTTCCGGAACGGCCATCACCATGTCTGTTCCAATATAGCCCGGTGATACGGTGTTAACTGTAATGCCAAGTTTGGCTACTTCCATGGCCAAGGTTTTAGTAAAACCGTGCATTCCGGCTTTGGCAGCAGAATAGTTGGTTTGGCCAAATTGACCACGCTGAGCGTTTACCGAGGAAATGTTAATAATGCGCCCAAATTTTCTTTCAATCATTCCATTGATAACATGTCGGGTGCAATTGAATACACTGGTAAGATTGGTGGAAATAACCGCGTCCCAATCATCCTTGCTCATTTTTGCTAATCGGCCATCACGGGTAATTCCGGCATTGTTTACCAGGGTATCAATGGGGCCAATTTCAGATTCAATTTTTTGTATCATTCTTCCAACGGAATCAAAATCGGCTACGTCTCCTTCAAAGAGGTCGATGTGATAATTTTCTTTTTGCATTTCGGCAGCCCATTCTTCTGATTTGGCCTTGTTGCGATAATTGGCTACAACGTGGAATCCATCATCATGCAGTTTTTTGCACATGGCTGTGCCAAGGCCTCCGGTTGCACCGGTTACTAAAACGATTCTTTTGTTAGCTATGTCCATGGTTTTGGTTTTTTAGGTTATTATCAATGTATCAGGGGATGGCCAGTGTGTTCATAACAAAAGCTTCGCCATTGGTCACCACGTGACCGCTCTCTTTTTCAATAATACTGGTAGCAATTAAAGCACGATGTTTTCCTTCGATAATTTCTTTTACTTCGAAAACAGCTTCGTATAAAACGCCAACGTACATGGGTTTTTGAAAAGAGAGGGTTTGCTTCATATAAATGGTTCCTTCGCCGGGAAAGGTGGTTCCCAATACCCTCGAAAAGATTGCAGCACCAAACATTCCATGAATAATTGGTTTTTTAAATGGTGTTTGTGAAGCGTAGTTTTCATCCCAGTGAATGGGGTTGTTGTCTCCGGTTACTTTGGCAAAAGCATCAATGTCTTCCTGACTTAGCGAAAAGGGGAAGACAAATTTTTTGCCGGTTTCAATCGGTGTAATCATGGTAATAATTTGGTTAAGATAGGTTTTTAAGGATTTGGCCGGGGTTATTAAAATAAGATTTATGTTTTAACAAATCTTTGTCGCTGAGGTTCCACCATTCACTTTTCAACAATGCCTGAATCGTTTCATCATTGAATCGATATCGGATAATTTTTGCAGGAACTCCGGCAACAATGGCATAAGGAGGAATGTTGGCTGTTACCACAGCTCCGGCTGCAACCACAGCTCCGGCTCCAATTTTTACCCCTTTTAATACGATAACATTGGCCGAAATGAGCACATCGGGTCCAATCTCTGTGTAGTTGTTTCCACCTTCATCATAGGTGTCTGTATCAACCCATCCTCTTCTTTTTCTGTAGAAAAGAGGGTGAGTTCCAAGGTGGTCGAGTGCATGGTTGGTTAATCCAATTTTAACACCATTGCTGATGCAACTGAAGTTGCCAATGCTTTTTGTTTGGGTAATGGCCGTGTCCCATCCAATGTAAACATGCTTTCCGAGGTACTGTAAACAAGATTCGATATTGGTGTTTTTTCCAATCCAGACTCCCGGCAATAACAGCTTTTCCAAATGATTCGAAAGAATAGATTCAATGCGGCAATCAGGGTATCTTGATGAATAAACCACATGAATCTTAAGTTCAATTTTCCATTGAACCCATTTGTTTTTCAGGTATTTTAAAAAGGCTTTAACCATGTATTTAGCAGACTCGCAATTTATTCAAAAAAAGGAAGACCAAGGTTTCTGAACAATAATTTTTTTGAAATCATTGGCGTTATCCTTAAGATTGGGATTACAATGAACTATTCCTGAATATGAACGTTTAAAGGAGAAGAGAAAAAACATGGAGAATCCAATTGATAAAGATAAGGTGGCAGAAAACCCGGGCCTTTTGCCCTATGCACATCACGCAGGCAGCGCCTTAATTATGCCGGAGGATCGAGGAAAGATTAAAAGTCGTGCTTTGTCGGCCATGTATGAGCAAACCGACATGCAAATGAAGAACATTCATGAGCAAATTAGGTTGCTGGCAGCGCAGGCACAACAAATAAAGGAAAGGGTTGAGGTTTCCGAAAGTATCTATATGACCAATCTTCGCTTTGAACCACTGATTGGCAAGGTGTATTATTTGTATAAGGATCATGACGGCAACACCTCCTTGTCAATCATTGCTCCACATGAATGGGGTAAAACATGCCCCTTTGCTGTTTTTGTTTCTACGGTGAAACTACTTTCAGATCATACCTGGGAAATAATTGCCTGATCATGGACGAGTGGTTGCCTTGTTTTCCGTTAGATGTTGTGGTTTTGCCCGGCGAGCGGTTGCAATTGCATATTTTTGAACCCCGATACAAACAGCTCATCAATGACTGCCGTCAGCATGCATTAAGTTTTGGAATTCCAACCTTGCAAGGAAGTAGAATACCTGGAGTAGGCAGTGAATTCAAACTGGTTAAAGTGGAAAGGATTTATGCGAATGGGGAAATGGATATTGAAGCTGAAGCGATAGCTGTTTTTAGGGTGTTGCGCTACGAGGACCCATACAAAGACAGGATGTATGGTGCCGGCAAAGTGGTGCGAAACAAAAGTTTCGGTACCGGAATCAGTGAAGAATTAAACAGTCTTTTTGAAAGTTACAATGTTAACCTCGACTCGCCCTTTGATATTCCTCCGGAAGGGTTGAGTGATTTACAAATTGCACAAAGAATGATGATGGGTTCGGCAGGTAAATTGAAATTGTTGAAAGCCTGGGACGAACAGGGAGTGAGGGCAGTACTGTCTAATGAAATTAAATTGTTGTGCGCCTTGCAAAATCAGGGAGGATCTTTGCAGGGAGCACTTTTCTTAAATTAAGGAAACGTATAGATTATTCATTTTCCCAAAGAGGATAATGTTCAAGGTTTAGTTTTCCTTTGAAAAATATTTTCGTGCTTTCGGCAAAGGATGGTGTAAAGTCGGAAATAAAAAACCGGTTTTCTGGTTTTGCCGTTGTGTTGAGGAGCCCTTGATCGGCCAGATGATTGAATACAGCTTCTGCAACGATTTGTGCGCTGTCTATTATTTTGACTTTTCCTTTGTAAAAGTCTTCTATTTCGCCTTTGATAAGGGGGTAATGGGTACAGGCTAAAATAATAGTTTTTATGTTTTTTAGTCTTGCTTTATCAAGGTAGGAATGAATGATGGTTTTACTGATTTTGTTGTTAAAAAAGCCCTCCTCTATCATGGGCGCCAGCAGGGGAGTTGCCAAAGAGGCAACTTGTAGCATAGGGTTTAACAGGTTGATTTTTTTTGCGTAAACATCAGATTTGATGGTTGCTTTGGTACCAATTACCCCAATTTTTTGGTCGGAAACTTGTGCCGCAACCCGATTAACAACAGGCTCAATTACACTAATTACGGTTGCCCTGTTGCCAACATGTTTTTTGATTGCTTCAAAAGCAATAGAGGAAGCCGTGTTGCAGGCAATAACAATGGTTTTGCAGCCGTGCCCAAGAAGGAATTCGGCAATTCTTAAGCCGTAATATTTTATTGAATCAGGCGACTTTTCTCCGTAGGGAAGATGGGCGGTATCACCAAAATAAACAATAGACTCCTGCGGCAGAATTTTATGAATGGCATGCGCAACAGTAAGTCCACCAATACCGGAATCAAAAATCCCGATCGGGCTCTCCGAACGGGACTTTGTTTTTTGTTTTTTGGTTCCGGGCATTGGGCCGGTTAAACTATTTTTTATTGGCCGGAGGTGTTGCCGGAGTTGGGGTAGGTGCAGGGGCTGGAGTATCTGTAATGCCCATTTTCTTTTTCACCAAGTTCATTAGGTCGTCTGAATCATCGGCATAGAGTAGCACGCCCTGACTGCTGTCGATAACGGTTTTGTAGCCATTTTCTTTCGCAACTTCTGCAATAGCCTTCTTGCATTTTTCGATCATCGGGTCCAACAGGTCGTTTTGCTTTTTTTGCAATGATTCCTGAGCCGTTTGCTGAAAGTTTTGAATACGTTCTTCCAGGTTGGCTATTTCCTTTTGGCGATCCAGTTTTACAGGGTCGGTCATCATGGCTTCTTTGGCCTGGTATTCCGAAATTTTATTTTCGTATTCAGCGCGCATGGTTTTCAATTGGCCTTCCAGTTGTTTGGCAAATTCCTGAATATCAGACTCTGCCTTTTTTCTTTCTGGAAGTAATAGCAGAAGATCGTTAAGGTTAACGTGACCTGTTTTTTGGGCAAAGGTTTCCGGAGAAAACCCAATTAAAAATGCGAATGCAAGTATTAGGATATTTTTCATGCTGCGAAAGTAATTATTTACCGGGAATTATTTGCTTCCCTTTTTATAACCCATGGCCAAAAGAACTTCGTCACTTTTGTCGAATTTGGGGTTGGTGTAAAGCAGGGAAGCTCCGCTTGATTTGTCGAAGATTACGGCATAAGAGCCCTTTTCGGCCAGGGCCTTAATGGCATTATAAACTTTGTCTTGAATTGGTTTAATTAGCTCCTGTCTTTTTTTGAAGAGTTCTCCGTCAACACCGAAACGGGCTTTTTGTAATTCTTTTACTTCTTTTTCTTTGGCAATAATCTCGTTTTCTCTTTTCCGCTTCATTTCTTCGGTCAATAAAATTTGTTCTGCCTGAAAGGCTTTGTAAAGCTTATCAATTTCAGCATATTTGGCTTCAATTTCTTTTTGCCATTGCGTAGAAAGGTTGTCGATTTGACCCTGTGCTGATTTATAGTCAGGGATGTTTTGCAAAATATATTCTGTATCAACGTAGGCATACTTTTGCGCCTTGGCAAAGAAGGGGGCTGAAACAAAAAGAACAGCCAATAAAAAGAACTTTGCAAAAGAGTTTGTTTTCATAACTTGTTTTTTGTGGCGATGGGCCAAATTAGACATTAATTTTTTTAGAGGTCTCCAATGTTTGCACCAATGGTAAAATGAAATTGTCCTTTTCCTCTTCCGTTGGTAGGATTGCTGTTTACCGCATCGAAGCCCCAGCCGTAATCCAATCCCAGCAGGCCAAACATAGGAAGGAAAACGCGCACTCCAACACCGGCAGAACGAGCTACCTGAAAAGGATTAAAAGAACGCAAAGAACCAAAGGCATTTCCCGCCTCTGCAAATCCCAGGCCATAAATGGTGGCCGAAGGATTCAAGGAAAAGGGATAACGTAATTCCATGGTATATTTACAAATAGCAATATCACCGATTCCTTGCGCATTGCCTACCGATCCATCGGTATAGCCACGCAAGGCAATAATTTCTCTTCCGTCGAGTGCCCAGCCGGTTAAGCCACTTCCGCCCAAATAGAAGCGACCAAAAGGGGATGCACCAATCGATTTATTATAAGAACCAATAAATCCAAAACCTACTTTGGTGTTTAAAACCAAATTGTCTACAAGTCGAGTAAACCAACTGCTGGTAAACTTCCATTTATGGTATTCAACCCAGCGCGCTTCTTGGCGTGAGTGAGTATAATAGTCGGTAGGATTGGTGTCAACACCTCTGAAGCGAGAGTAGGGAGGAGTTATTTGCAGGCTGGTCATGACCTGGGAACCGCTTCTTGGGAAAATTGGTTGATCAATGGAGTTTCTTTGCAGAACCGTTTTAATGCTTAGGTCGTTTGCCTTTCCATTGCTGAATAAGAACTGTGCGCGGAAATTGCTAAGGACGAAATGCTGAAAACTGATTTCATTGTATAGGTTAAAAAAGTCATCTGGTACTTTTAGTCTGCGCCCTAATCCGAATGATACACCGGTGGTGAAAAGGGTTTGTCGGGTTGGGTCGTCTTTTTTAGCCCCTGTTAAATTTTGACGTGAGTGAAAAACCGAAACACTTAGAGAGTTAGGCTTTTTGCCACCCAACCAGGGTTCCATAAAGGAGGCGTTGTAAGATTGAAACCATGCTCCGGTACTTTGGGCTCTGATAGACAAGGATTGACCGTCTCCGGCCGGAAGTGGTCTCCAAGCATCTTTTTTAAATAAATTTTTAGCAGAAAAATTATTGAAAGATACCCCAAGGGTACCAACAATTCTACCTGCACCCCATCCGCCGGATAATTCCACTTGGTCGGAGGCTTGCTCTTCTACCACGTATTCAATATCAACGGTTCCATCAGTGGGATTGGGTTTAGGGTTTACTCCTAGTTTTTCAGGATTGAAATAGCGCAGTTGAGCCAAATCGCGTTGGGTTCTGATAATGTCGGTGCGCGAAAACAACTGTCCGGGCTTGGTACGAACCTCTCG
>JBILVQ010000090.1:0-11579 GCA_044370375.1 Bacteroidia bacterium | reverse complement strand
GCGCAGCAGCACTCAGCCGGGGGAGGGGCTGTTTCCCCGCAGACTCAGCCAAATTGCATTTCAATCCTGTATTACTGCGCATTGGAGAAATGGATTACACCCAACAGCTAAAACAAAGATGATGATATCGTATTCTTATCATACCCCATAAATCTGAATCCATTTATCCGCAGCGCCAGGATTGAAATGCAATTCTGGGTTGTCCTTGAGAAAAGAGTCCTTGGGGAAACAGGATTTTTTTTGAATACTTTTTTGTATCGACAAAAAAGTATTTCGGGGCATGGGGTGAAACCCCATTCGTGATTCTGTGTGATTAGAATTCGTAAAGCCTCGGATTAAAATCCAAGGCTGAAATATCGGCCGTCCCTATGGGACTGCGAGGGACAAGCGTGACATGCCTTTTATTTTTTGGTTGGCTAGCGCTTGAGATTAACGTTTGGTTGGGCGCATTAAAAGAATTACGTTTATATCACCCGTACCGGGTTGCATTCATCTTTGTTGATTTTGGTTATGAAGATATCACCCGTACCGGGTTAGGTAAAATGCAAAATTGTTTACTCCTTTGTTCCTTCTTAATTTTTTTGCTTTGTAGGCGCTGTGTTTAAGCGGTGTGCTAAAAACGCCATGCTGCCTCGGATTAAAATCCAAGGCTGAAATATCGGCCGTCCCTATGGGACTGCGAGTGGTTAATGTTTGGATTAATGCAAAAGTTTGGATAAAAGGTTGTGAAGTAATTTGGCTTTAAAGCCTCGGATTAAAATCCAAGGCTGAAATATCGGCCGTCCCTATGGGACTGCCAGTGGATGATGTTTGGGTTGATGCAAAAGTTTGGATGAAAGGATCGCGAAAAATTTGCTCATTGTTGCCTCGGATTAAAATCCAAGGCTGAAATATCGGCCGTCCCTATGGGACTGCGAGGGACAAGCGTGACATGCCTTTTATTTTTTTTGGGTGGCTTGTGCTTGAGAATAACGTTAGGTTGGGCGCAGCAGCAAAAAGCTGTCTGCCTTAGCGATTGACGTGGAAAGCTTTTGTTGTGGAGCACAGCGGAACAACAAAACTTGGAACAGAAAGCGCGGCCGCTTTTGCCGCAACAGAAGATGCTTGATTTTTAGTACAATGTACTAAAACAGGAGATTTTAACGCATTGGCAAAAGCGGAAAGGCCCAAAATAATTGGCCTATGCGGCTAAAACTCACTTTTTAGGTGAAAGGTTATTTCAGGATTTTTTTCTTGCGCCATTTGCAAGGCCCATGCCGATTCAGCCAAAAACACAGGCTTTCCATCTTTATCGTTCGCCATGTGATGATACTTGTCTTTGATGAATTCATCAAGTTTGGCCGTAGATTTGGAACTAATCCAACATGCCTTGTGCAAGGGAACCATTTCAAAATCACAAGAAGCCGAATACTCCGCCTTTAGCCGGTGTTGAATAACTTCAAATTGCAAAGGTCCAACTGTGCCAAGAAACTTTCTGCCGTTGTTCATTTTGGTAAACAACTGTGCAACCCCCTCATCGGTTAATTGTTCTAAACCCTTGTTTAATTGTTTCGTTTTCATCGGATCGGTATTGTTTACATAACGAAACAACTCCGGAGAGAAACGCGGTATTCCTTTGAAATGCAACTTCTCACCATCCGTAATCGCATCACCAATTTTAAAGTTTCCGGTATCATACAATCCAATGATATCTCCCGGATAAGCCTCCTCAATAATATTTTTATCCTGGGCCATAAATGCAGTCGGATTCGAGAACTTCATCGATCGGTCTTCCCGCACATGCAAATAGTTTTTATTTCTTTCAAACTTACCGGCTGTTACCCGCAAAAAGGCAATTCTGTCGCGATGTTTTGGATCAATGTTGGCATGAATTTTAAAAACAAAACCACTGAATTTTTGCTCTTCGGGTTGAATAATTCTTTCTTCGGTTTCTCTGGAACGCGGCTGCGGAGCCACATCCACAAAGCAATCAAGCAATTCACGCACACCAAAATTATTTACGGCACTACCAAAAAACACAGGAGAAATATTTCCATTTAAATAATCTTCTCGCTTAAATTCCGGATAAACCGTTTCAATAATTTCTATGTCCTCCCGCAGTTTTCCGGCAAATCTTTCGCCCACCCATTTTTCAATTTCCGGAGAGTTTACATCATTGATGGTAACCGTATTTTCAGTAGTTTGCTTGCTGCCGGCATCAAACAAAATCAATTGTTTTTCATACATGCTGTAAACCCCTTTAAATTGTTTACCCATGCCAATGGGCCAACTCAGCGGCCTTACATGAATCTTCAATTCTTTTTCAATTTCATCCAATAAATCGAATGGATCTCTTCCTTCACGGTCTAATTTGTTGATAAAAACAATGACCGGACTGTTCCTCATCCTACAAACCTCTAAAAGTTTACGCGTTTGGGGTTCCACACCTTTCACGCAATCAATCACCATGATGACACTATCCACCGCTGTTAAGGTACGGTAGGTATCCTCAGCAAAATCTTCGTGACCGGGGGTATCCAGCAAGTTGATTTTTTTGCCACGGTATTCAAAGCCCATCACAGAAGTGGCCACCGAAATTCCCCTTTGCTTCTCAATTTCCATGAAATCTGAAGCGGCATGTTTTTTTATCTTGTTCGATTTAACAGCCCCTGCCGATTGAATCGCCCCGCCAAACAACAATAACTTTTCGGTTAAGGTGGTTTTACCCGCATCGGGGTGACTAATAATGCCAAAAGTCCGTCTTCTGGCCAGTTCTTCCGTAAATCCCATGATGAATGCTTAGTGTTTTGGGCAATTTTTACATGCCTTTTCGTGCTTGTATTTTTTACAGCACTTTTTCTTCTTTTTGAATGCTGCAAGGCCCTGTATATCCAACTTTAGCGCTGAAGCAGGGTTAAATATTTTGTTTTCCTCGAACATGGCCGCAAAAGTACTTATTTTTATGGCTTCTTATGCACAGATGAATGCTTTTTATTAGGTTTGTGCACTAAAAAATTAATTCATGCAAAAATCATCCTTTGTCCTGAACATAATTCTTGCGCTGGCCGTTGCTGTGCTTTATTACCTGCATTTTACCGGACCTCGTAATGCGGCCCCTGCTACCACTAAAAATACCGCTAAATCAGATCTTCCTGCCATTGTTACCAAGGCCCCCGAAATTAAGTTGAAAAGCAGTCCCGTGGTGTTTGTGAATGCCGATAGTTTGATGGAGCAATATGTGTTGGTGACCAAAAACAGAAAGTTTTTAGAGGCTGAACGCAATAAATTTGAAAAGGAATTTGAAGCCAAATATCGTTCGCTGGAGGCCGAATACAAAGATCTTCAAGAGAAAGCACCCTTGCTCACCCAAGAAGAAGGCACCATGAAACAGCAAGAGCTCATGATGAAGGAACAAAAATTAGGAGAATTTCGCGATCAAAACCAAGAGCGTTTGATGAACCTGGAGCAAACACGTGGCGAACAAATTCAAAAGAACATTACTACCTATTTGCGCAAAAAATACGCCAACACCAATTACGCTTACATCCTTGGCTATTCGCCCGGAAGCGGCATTTTATTTGCCCATGATAGTCTGGATATTACCCCGGAAGTGGTGCAAGGCTTGAATGCAGAAGCCAAATAATTTTATTCAGGCCTCTTTATCGTTCTTTTTTTTTCTTCTTTAACCCTTTTTTTTTAGGGCGTTTGCGGCCTGCCTTTCGTTTCAATGGGCAAAGGTTCAAGCCATTTTTTATTCGGCCAACAACCTACCCATCGGCCGCACCGGGCTATCCGTTCCAACACCTTGTAAAACGCGCTCAACGCGCTATTACAAGGTGGTTTCCACTGCTATCCCTAACGCAAATGCGCGCCTCAATATCCTTATGGCCCCACGTCATTTTTCCGGCAACATTCAAGCGCATTATTTTTTTTTTAATCGAAATGTGCAGACAGGCGCTTTGATTTCGGTAATTTTTCTTAAGTTAGCAAAACTTAGTAGCCTGCTTGTTACAAAGCCTTCTAATATGAAGAAAGGCAGGTTACCACTTCTCAAAAAATAATAAAATTCTATGAGCGATAATCATCAAATAAAATGCCCTAATTGCGGTACCTCCATTGATGTTCAAGATATTCTTGCCCATCAACTGGAAGAGGAGTTGAAAAAAAAGTATGATGCCAAAATTTCGGAAGAGCGCAAGCGAAACCAACAAGAACAGGAAGCGCTGAACAAAGCCAAGGAAGAGTTTGAAAGTCGCAAACAAAAAGAAAACGAAATTTTTCAGGAGCGACTAGAATCAAAATTAAAAACAGAGAAAAAACAAATTGAAGAAAAACTCAGCAAGCAATTGAAGGCTGAGCAGGCAGATCAATTTGAGGCTTTGCAAAAAGAGCTCAATGATAAGTCGCAACAAATTCAGGAACTCAATAAAACCAAAGCAGAAATTGAGAAATTAAAGCGCGAAAAATTAGAGTTGAAAGAGGCCATTGAGGCCGATGCCCAAAGGCGTTTAACGCAGGTTTTGCATGAGGAGAAAGAGAAGATTAGAAAAGCAGAGGAGGAAAAGAATGAAATGCGTTTTAAAGAAATGCAAAAGCAGTTGGAAGATCAGAAACGTCTAACAGAGGAGATGAAGCGCAAGCAGGAGCAGGGCTCTATGCAGTTGCAAGGTGAGGTGATGGAATTGGCCATTGAGGAGTGGCTTTCTATGCAATTTCCACTTGATACTATTGAGGAAATAAAGAAAGGAGCGAGGGGAGGAGATTGTATTCAAATCATCAATACAAGAACCCATCAAAATTGTGGTTCTATTTATTACGAAAGCAAAAGAACCAAAGATTTTCAGCCCGGATGGATTGAAAAGTTTAAAGCTGATATTCGCATCAAGGGCGCTAACATTGGTGTTTTGGTAACGGAGGCCATGCCTTCCGATATGCAGCGCATGGGCATGAAGGATGGAATATGGATTTGTTCTTTCGAAGAATTCAAGGGATTGTGTAACGTATTGCGTGAATCGCTTATTCAAATTAGCAATTCCATTGCTTCGCAAGAAAACAAAGGCGATAAAATGCAAATGCTTTACGATTACCTAACCGGCAATACTTTCCGCTTGCAGGTAGAGGCTATTGTTGAAGGATTTACCCAAATGAAAATCGACCTTGAAAGTGAAAAGCGAGCCATGCAAAGTATATGGAAAAAGCGCGAGAAGCAAATTGAGAAAGTTACACTTAATACCATTGATATGCATGCCTCTATCAAAGGCATTGCCGGTAGCGCCATTCAATCGGTGAAACTGTTGGATATGCCGGAGGAAGGGAATTTGTTGCCTGATGCTGAATAGCCTAAAGGTTTGATGCAACATCATGTTTCTCTTATTGATTTATATTGAATAACATTGCCTCCCTTCAAGGTATTCGAGGAATCAGTATCCTCTTGGTTATTATGCATCATTTGCATATTCAATATGGAATGATGCAGGTTTCGGAGGGTAGTTCGGTCCTTAAATTTTTTTTCGAGCTTCTGCATGACGGTAACCTGGGCGTCAATATTTTTTTTATTCTTTCAGGCTTTCTCATAACACAATTGTTGCTCTTTGAAGAGGATCGATTGGGTAGCATCAACATCAGGAATTTTTATTGGAGAAGGGCTTTTCGGATTCTACCGGCTTACTATTTTTTCTTGTTGGTTTTATTGCTTATGCAAATGATGGGTAAAATAGAAATTTCCAATTCGTCCTGGTTAACCGCCTTTACTTTTACCAAGTATTTAAACTGGAGTCAGGATTGGTTTACCAGCCATGCTTGGTCTTTGAGCCTCGAGGAGTTTTTTTATTTGTTCTGGCCCCTTGTATTTCGTTTTAGGGTGAAAATTAGAAGTAGGATTGCGGTGTTATTTATTTTGATTTCTCCCTTATCGAAGTTTATTTTTTTATTTACCCATTGGTCATTTTTGACCGAAGTGCCCTTGTTTAATCGGATGGATGCCATTGCGGTTGGATGTTTTTTTGCCTTGCAGCGCAATGTTTGCGAGGTTTTTTTGAGGGCGCTGTCTCCTTGGTCTATTGCGTTGTGTTTTGCTTTTTTTATTGGATGCCGCGCGTTGCCATGGTTATTGGCAAGTTTGGGATGGGAAGCATTGCATCAGGTGCTTCATGTTTTTTACGGAAGCCTCATGAATATCATCATGGCCTTTGCCCTTTTGGCATCAACACAACTCAAGGATGGGATAGGGTATAGATTTTTAAATGTTGGACCTTTACCTCTTCTCGGCAAGATTTCTTACAGCCTTTATTTGTGGCAACAATTCTATTTGTATAACAGCAGTTTTGCTTTCAATGCTTTTCCCATGAATTTGCTTTACCTTTTGCTGACAGCGATTTTCTCCTGGTATGCTATTGAAAAACCTTTTCTTGCCTGGAGGGAGCGGATAGATTTTAGAAGGAGTGTTGTGTAAAAGTCATTTGTTTTTTCTCTTCAATCTTTATAGAGGTTGATTAAAATCCGGAATTCCTATGCCTTGCTGATTAAATTTTTGTTTCCGGCATTTATTTAGTTGGTAAAACTAGTATCATGGAATTGATTGCAGAGAATGGCTTAATGATAAATTTTTTTGGGATTTAATAGGAAGTATTTTGCCCTCTTTAAGCAGCCTTGTTTTTATTATGGGTTGAAAAAAGCCTGCGGAAGAAAGGCGCAGACTTTGTAAGGCCATTCTAATGTTTAGATTGAAGTAATTTAACTTTCATTTTTTGTGCCATGAATGGCCTGAAATAGAAATGTTAACGGTCCTGTGGTGGTGAGTATTTTACAAGGTCAATCCCAATGCCATTGGGGTCTTCTATGGCAAAATGTCTGTCGCCCCAGGGTTCGTTTCTTATTTCAATTTTTATGGGGACTCCCTGCTTTTTTAGCTGTTGGTAAAGACTATCAACATCCTCTACTTCAATGGTAAAATACATTCCTTTTCCACAAAAGGGTGCATGAAAAAGGGCTTGTTGCGTGGAATGGTTGGGTAGCAAAAAACTAATTTCGGCTTCGTGGTTGGGTGTATGCATTAAGAGGTAAAACTCATTTTCAAAGCTAACACCAAAGCCTAAATATTGGCTGTAGAAAGCTTTGCTTTCGGCCAATTGGGTGGTAATTATTCCTGCGTTTAACTTCATTTTGTTTGTTTTTTTGTGGGTTGATTTTTTTGTAGAAAATGCATTGGCCGTGAGACAAAGCACGCTTAAAAAGATGATTGTTTTTTTCATGTTTCTTTGTTTGAATGGACGATACAAAGTTGCCATGAATCCTTCTTGAAAAATTGTATAAATCGGACATTTTACCTGCCAAACGCTCTGCTTGGGGTTACACCATAAAAGTTTTTGAATTCTTTAATAAAATGGGCCTGATCATAGTATCCTACATCAAAGAACAATTTGTTCTGACGCAGACTTTGTGTTGATGGTTTGGCGCGAAGAATTTGCTGGAACCTAACCACTTTAGCGAAGGTCTTGGCAGAATCGCCAACGTAAAATTCAAATAGTCTGCGAAGTTGTCGTTGGCTGATTCCTGTGTCCAGATCTTGTTCTATATTTAAAACGCCTGAGCTGCGGAGTATTTTTTCAATGGCGTTGTAGAGTCGGGCATCGTTGTTAAAACTAGCCTTTTCAATGCGATGAATAAAATATTGATCAAAGTTTTGTCTTATTTGTTCAATGCTTAATTGGTCGTGAAAATGGTTGGTAATGAAATCAGAAAGCTCCGGTACTACCAGTTTTAATGGCTCGAAACGATTGCTGAGTTCAGCAGCATTTATGCCAAACAGTTGCGGAAACATGGTGGGTAGAAAGCGAACACCCAGGTAATGAAAAGAGTTTTCGAGCGGGAACTCAGTGAATTTTTTACAAAAGCCCATGACAAAATTTTCCTCAGGCCGTTTCAATTCAAAAAAGATGTCAATGCAGCCATCGGCTACCACCCTGTATATAATTGCATCTGTAAGGGGGCTGCTGGTATTTAATTGCCAATAGCAGTAAATAAAATTTTGAAGCTTTGTATCTGGTAAAAATTCAACATAATTTACATGATGGGCCGATTGCCTGACGGTAGGTTGAACCGGTTTATAAAGTTGTCGTATGTCGGCCAATAATTTCAAAGTGTATAGCAGGCATCCTAAGTATTGATGCTTTTTTAGAAAGCGGTGTGGGTTTTGGCTGCGAATAAAAAAAGCGGTTCTTTTGAAACCGCTTTTTTTTGTACTGATTCAGTTTTAAAAACTGGCAATTTTTTCAGATTGGTACTGGCCTGTTTTTAGTTTGTTGACAATTTTAGAGAAACAATCAATGGTATAATTCACATCTTCTAAAGTGTGAACGGCTGTTGGAATTAAGCGCAAAATAATCATACCCTTTGGAACAACCGGGTAAACCACCATGCTGCAGAAGATATCGAAGTTTTCTCTTAAATCCATGATCAAATTGGTTGCCTCAGGGATGGAGCCATTCATGTAAACCGGTGTTACACAAGAATCGGTTACGCCAATGTCAAACCCTGCTTTTTTCAAGCCGCCTTGCAAAGCATTGGTAATTTCCCAAAGTTTATCCTTCAGCTCCGGTTTGGTGCGCATCAACTCAATTCTTTTTAATGCACCTACCACCAAGGGCATGGGGAGGGCTTTGGCAAAAATTTGAGAGCGCATGTTGTAGCGCAAATATTCTACTACCTGTTCATCGCTGGAAATAAAACCACCAATAAGCGCAAAGGATTTTGCAAAGGTTCCAAAGTAAATGTCAATACCGTCCTGACAACCTTGTTCCTGCCCTGTACCAGCACCTGTTGCTCCCAATGTGCCAATACCATGGGCATCATCTACAAACAATCGAAAGGAGAATTTCTTTTTCAGGGCCACAATTTCTTTCAGTTTTCCTTGGTCGCCACGCATACCAAAAACCCCTTCGGTGATGACCAGAATGGCTCCACCGGTACTTTCAGCGAGTTTGGTAGCACGCTCCAACTGTTTTTCGCAATCTTCAACATCATTGTGTTTGAACACAAAACGTTTACCCATGTGCAACCTTACGCCATCCAAAATGCAGGCATGTGATTCGGCATCATAAACAATCACATCTCTTCTGTCAACCAAACAATCAATGGCCGAAACCATGGCCTGATAGCCAAAATTACAAAGGATGGTATCTTGTTTTTGTACAAAAGCCGATAATTCAGCTTCTAGTTGTTCATGAAAATTAGAATTGCCCGACATCATTCTGGCACCCATCGGGAGTGCAAATCCGTATTGTGCGGCCGCTTCGGTATCTGCTTTCCTTACCTCCGGATGATTGGCCAACCCCAGGTAGTTGTTTAAGCTCCAGTTTAATCTCTTTTTTCCTCTGAAAATCATGTGTGGACCAATTTCGCCTTCCAACTTTGGGAAAGTAAAATAACCATGACTTTCTTTGGCATGTTGGCCCAAAGGACCGCGGTTTTGTTGAATTTTTTCGAAAATATCAGCTACCATGTTGCGTTTTTTTGCAAAGTTACCCTTTTTTGTATTTTGAAGGCTCATATTTTCGTTTGTAACCATAAGTTTTAACCCAAGCCTTGTTAATCGCCTTCCCTATGGGTGGCTTACAGGGTTGGTGGGCAAACCGTTCGAGGTCGAGAAAGAACAGTTGTAACCCTAAAATAGATTGATTACGAACGCTTTTCTTGGGGTTATTAAAAAGTGTTAAGGGCAATAAAATCAATACTTTTCGATTTTTTTTATCCCTTTTAAAGAATCAAAATTTAGTTACATTTGCTCACCTTTTTCGAAACCTATGAATATGTACCAAAGAAAAATTTTTTCAGGATTATCTTTTCTGGCCCTTTGGGGTGTTTTAACTGTTAATCAAGGACTTGCACAAACATCTACCGACCCGGTACTGATGACTGTGGGCGACAAGAACGTAACCAAATCAGAGTTTTTGTCCATTTACATGAAAAACAACACCAAGGCCCAAAGCACCGATCCTAAATCGCTTGAGGATTATGTTCAGTTGTTTGTGAATTTTAAATTAAAAGTAAGGGAAGCAGAGAGTTTGGGGATGGATACAGCTGCAGCCTTTAAATCAGAATTGGAAGGTTACCGAAAACAATTGGCTCAACCCTATTTGGTTGACAATGAGGTGACCGATATGTTGCTGAAGGAGGCTTATGAGCGATCCAAGACCGATGTTCGCGCCAGTCATATTCTGATTGGATGTGATGCCAATGCTTTGCCCAAAGATACCTTGGCTGCCTATAACAAGGCCATTGAGGCCCGCAATAAAATATTGAAAGGTGAATCTTTCGCAAAAATTGCCGGCATTTATTCTACTGATCCTTCCGTGAAAGAAAACTCCGGCGATTTGGGTTATTTTACTTGCATGCAAATGGTTTATCCTTTTGAGTCGGCTGCCTATAATGCAGAAGTCAACAAAGTAACCATGCCGGTGAGAACCCGTTTTGGCTACCATTTAATTTTAGTAAGTGATAAGCGTCCTAACATGGGAAACATTACCGTTGCTCACATTATGGTAAAAACCACCAAGAATGGAACCCCTGAAGATTCGATCGCTGCCAAAAAGAAAATTGATGAGATTTATGGCAAGATACAAGCCGGAGAAAATTTTGCTGATTTGGCAGGACAGTTTTCAGATGATAAAGGCTCTGCTAAAAAAGGTGGTGAACTACCCATGTTTGGAACGGGAAGAATGGTGCCTGAATTTGAAAAGGTTGCTTTTGGCTTGACCAAGGATAGTGAAATCAGCAAACCATTTCAAACCATGTACGGATGGCATATTGTGAAGCGTTTGAGCAAAAAAGAGATGGGTTCCTTCGAGGAGATGAAGAATGAAATTAAACCTAAAATTGCCAAAGACAGCAGGTCGCAGAAATCAAAAGATTCTAAATTAAATAAAATCAAGAAGGAGTACAATTTTTCAGAGAACCTGAAAATGCGTGATGAATTGGTAAAAGTAATGGATACCACCTTTTTTGAAGGAAAGTGGAAAGCCAGCGCTGCTGCCAAATTGAACAAAGAAATTTTTAACCTGGCCGGAAAAAGTTACACGCAAACCGATTTTGCTAAGTTTTTGGAAAGCAGACAAACCAAAAGACCCAAAACAGATTATGGCATGGCGGTTAATGAAGCCTACACCAATTTTGTTAACGAATCTTTGTTGGCGCAGGAGGAATCTAGTCTGGCTGCCAAATACCCTGAGTACCGGGCCTTGTTGCAGGAATACCGTGATGGAATTTTATTGTTTGATTTAACCGATAAAAATGTTTGGTCGAAGGCCGTGAAAGATACAGTAGGATTAAAAACATTTTATGAGGCTAACAAGAACAAGTACCTATGGGAAAAGCGTGTAAAAGGTGCGGTTTATAAATGCAATGATGAGAAAACCGCTGCCGAGGTGAGGAAAATGTTGAAAGGCAAACCCAAGAAGGCAGTTAGTGATGAGGATATTTTGAAGGCGGTGAACAAAGATTCACAGCTGAATTTAAAAATTGAGCGCGGTACCTGGTTGAAGGGAGAGCAAGAAATAGTGGATCAGTTCGGCTGGACCCCAGGTTTAAGTGCCGATAAAACCATT
>JBILVQ010000325.1:0-3252 GCA_044370375.1 Bacteroidia bacterium | reverse complement strand
ACCAAGAGTCGGAGCAAAAGTGCAGATTTATAGGCCGCAATTCCACCGGTTATGCCGAGAAGAATTTTTTTGCCTTTCATGGCCGGCTGCTTAAAGGGTTATTCTTCAGAAACAGGGTGACGGTAATACACTTTTCCGTCAATCCATTCTTGAATGGCAATCAATACAGGCTTTGGCAGCTTTTCGTAATGCTTAGAAATTTCAATTTGTTCGCGGTTTTCAAACACCTCTTCCAGGTTATCGGAAGTAGTGGCAAACTCGCTTAATTTTGAATTCAGTTCCTCTTTAATTTCCGCACCAATTTGGTTGGCACGTTTAGAGATGATAGAAAGCGTTTCGTAAATGTTTCCGGTTTCTACATCCAACTTCGCTAAATCGCGGGTGATGGTGGTTGAATCGGCATTAACTCTTTTATAGCTCATGTGATTTGAATTTGCAGGTTTAATTTTTGGGTTGTACGTTTCGGTTACAAGCAATGTAAATCGATTCGGCCTGAGCAAGGTACTTACTTTTTGGGAAAGTATCGATAAACTTCAGGTATAAATCCATCGTTGTCTTTAATCGCTCATCCTTTTTTGTTTCAATACTGTTCAGGGCCAGCAAATAAGCAGATTTTACCTGCAAAAAAGCAGCCTCTTCCCTGAATTTAGAATCAGGAAATTCTTTGGCAAAATTCATGAACGACTGCTGTGCAGCCTTGTACTCGGCCATGTTGTAATACAATTTGGCATTGTCAAAAGCCTTGGTTTCCAACTTCAATCGCAAACGATCCACAATATCATTGCATTCCTGAATCCGTGTACTGGCAGGAAACATATTCAAAAACAATTGAAATTCTTGCAAAGCCACCATGGTATTAGACTGGTCAAGACTGCTTACCGGAGAATTTTTATAGTAACAATAGGCATTTTTAAACATGGCCTCTTCGGCATGCTTGCTCTGTGGAAACATCTTTACAAATTCTTTGTAATGAAAGCCGGCCAAATAATAATCACCAATTTCATACTCACAATTGGCAAAGTAAAGAGCCACATCTTCTGAGCGGGCCGTACCCCTGAAAATGGTCATCAACTCCTCAAACAAAGGCAGCGCGCGGATATAATCCTTCTTCTCATAATACTTCACCGCCATTTTGTATTTATAGTCAAAATCACTGCTCTTCAACACCTTCTGGTAACGCCCACAAGCGCTTAACAAAAGCAGTAAAAGAACAGGAAACAGAAAAATACGATGCAAACGGATGGCCTTCATTTTTTTAGAATTTGCAAATTTACGTAAAAAATTGCTGATTATTACCAATGTTTTTGCCAAAAAATTGCCTATTTTCACCCTAAATAAACATTTTGTCTTGGCTTACACTTTCAGAAACGGACTGATTGAACAAATATTGGACGAAACGCCCAATGTGAAGCGCTTTTTTATTCGAATTCCCGAATTAAAAAGCTTCGATTTCAATGCAGGGCAATTTGTTATGCTCGACTTGCCCATTCATTCGAAAATTACCAACCGCGCTTATTCCATTGCATCAGCGCCCGGCTCCGACAATTTGGTGGAGTTGGTGGTGGTGCTAAAAGACGGTGGACTAGGAACTTCTTACCTTTTTGGGGAAATCAAGGAAGGCTCTTCCATCAAAATTTCTGATCCCATTGGTAAGTTTACCCGACCGCGGCCCATCCGTTTCGAAGACCCGCTCTGCTTCATTTGCACCGGCACCGGCATTGCGCCCTTTAGGTCCATGATCCACGATATCCTCAATCATGCCGTTCCTTTTCACTCCATACATCTTATCAAAGGCAGTCGCCTTCCAACCGATATTTTGTATAAAACAGAAATGGAAGAACTAAGCAACAAAATCAGCAACTTTCATTTTTATCCTATCCTTTCAAGGGCTGAAAACCATGACTGGAGCGGCCATCGCGGCTATGTGCATGAGCTTTACCCCGAAATTGCAAAAAACTTCCCACAAACCCTTTTTTACATTTGTGGCTGGAAAGAAATGATTTTCCAAACCAAACAAAACCTGCTCGATTTAGGCATTCCAAAAGAAAAAATAAGATTTGAAGTGTACGATTAAGCAGGCCAATGATACCAAAAAAGCAGCCCCAAAGGCTTTACAGGAATTCAAAACCACCCGCTTTCTCTAAGTCATTCCAAATTGGTACAATAATTGAAAACAACCCATCCAAAACACCAACAATGAAAAAGTTAATGTTGCTTGTCCTGCTTTCCGCCACCTTTAGCGGAATGGCCCAAAACAGTAAAAAACCAATGTCGCCCGCACCGGCACAAGCCCCTGCAGCTCCTAAAAAAAATGTCCCTGTCAGCAAAGAAAACGCCCCTCCACCGCCTCCTGCCGATGTAAAAGCAAGACCCAGCGGACCGGCCAATCCTGCACCACCAGCTCCGGCTGCAGCACCGGCCGATGTTTCCGGACCGGCACCCAAAGCAACAAGACCTGCAACCCGCGGAGGATCAGCCAAAGCAGTGAAATACAAAGATGCCAAAGTGAAAAAAGAAAAAGCCGAACCCAAAGCTGCGCAAAAATAAGCACTTGTTCTAAGCACAACCTGTTATCATCTCAACCATGGTAACAGGTTATTTTTTGCTTAAAAAAAAAATTTAGGTTTAAGAATTTTAAGGGGCTTTCCCCTTTGTCATTCTGCAATTTTCAGCAGAAACAAAGATTTAGTACATTGTACTAAAATAAAAACACGTTCGCAAAGGGGCCGGGTCTTCCGCTTGTAGTCCTCCCACAAAAAAATAAAACCTTTTCAAGCAATAGGAAAGCGGGTGAGCAACCCCAATTTATAAGATCATTCATTTTTTTGTGGTCCGGGCTACCGCTTCAACCCCTAAGCCACACCCATTGCTAAGGTTGGGAATAAGTGCTTTGGCAATGAAAAACAAACGTACCGTTCTTATTTAAAATTCGATGACACTGAGCCTCCAATAAAAATCTAAGGCTAAAATTTTGGCCATTCCTATGGGACTGGGTGGGACCAATGTGACATGTCTTTTGTTTTTTGGGTGGCTGGCGCTTCAGATTAACGTTAAGTTGGGCGCAGCAGAAGCACGACATTTATTTCACCCGTACCGGGTTAGATAAAATGCAAAAATTCAAAATCGTTAAGCCCTCTGTGCCCTCTGTGTGTTTTCGCTCTGTGGGCTCTGTGGTTAAAAGGGATGCTAAAAATGCCTTGTAGCCTCGGATTGAAATCCAAGGCTGAAATATCGGCCGTCCCTATGGGACTG
>JBILVQ010000089.1:0-11605 GCA_044370375.1 Bacteroidia bacterium | reverse complement strand
AAAGGGAAGTTGTCATCGAATCTCTTCAATCTGCAAAGATATTGACGAAAGAAGAAAACTTTACCGGACATCTCAAAAATTTAGACAAAATATTTGCCACGAATGAATAATGTATCGCGAACGACCCAACCTATCCATTGGGTTTCACGGACGTGAACTTGCAGTTATAAATGAGTTGGTAACCAATCCTGACATGGTAAAAAAAAGTCAAGAAAAATTTGATTGGTTAGGTCATGGTTTCTATGTTTTGGAAAACAACGAAACCAGGGCATTGAGATGGGCAGAGGATAAACAAGAGAGAGGAAAAATAGAAACACCTTCTGTTGTTGGAGTTATTTATCAGCTTAATTATTGTTTAGATTTAACAGATTCTGAATTAATCTAATTAGGAATGAGCAGAACTACTCTTTTCATCATCATTGTACTAGGTGTTTTTGCTGAATGTGGATACGCTCATCATGCCGCTGAAGCTGCCATGAAGTACAAGCGAAAAACTTCTACCTTTCCGTCGAGAAAGCCAGCCAATAAATCACAGGATAGCAAAATTACTGCACTGAAGCCTCAATACAATGTGGCACGTTCCTTTCAGATAGACATTGTTTGCCATGGCGAAATGGTTGATGCCGGCAATTGCTCCCCCGAGCCGCTGCTTGGCTTGCTCAAGAAGAATGCACAGGGAGGTTGGGACACCCTCCTTGATATTAAAAAGAAAGGGATTAACCTATGTGGAATCGGGCAACATGTTTGGAACAACGATACCATCCTTGTACCCTTTACCAGCTATCGACCTGTAGATCAAATTGAAGGTCAATACTGCTTTACCTTTCTTGGTTACCATAGCGGCAAAGAAATAATGAAAAGGTCCAATGACTTTGAAATAGTCTATATTCCCTTCGAAAACCAAAACATTGAAGCCAACCAAGGCTTTTATGATACCACCCATTGCGGCTCATTTATTTTTCATCACTTAAGGGTTTTTACTTCCGTAAATTTAGAAGAACAGCAAGTCTGGGAGCGACTAAGGATTCAAGGACCCAACGGGAAATATTTGTTTGATAAGGTCTTTACTTACAGAAGCCATCGAGGTTCGCCTGTTTATTTTTCTACCGGTGATTTTAATCGCGATGGACAAACAGATTTCCTATTGCTCAACACTTATTATTTGTATAATCCCTTAAAAGCCACTTTTGATGTCAATGAAAAATTAAGCAATGCAAGCTCCTTCGAAATCCTTCCTTCCAACAATACCCTCAGGGCCAGGTACCATATGGTTCCTCCCTTGGGAGAGGCTTATAGTCCGGTGAAGGAAGCGATCTATCAATTACCATCGCTTCAATTTGTTTCCGGCACAAGCTGGGCCAGAAGTGTCGTGTCGGGGCAGTTTGAGACCATTGATTCCACACGACTTATCTTTCCCTTGCGCATTGAATATCCATTCCAACCGCCACAACCCAGCATGGCCATAACAAGCCTGTCCTTTCCGCAACTATTGACCAACAAAATCCATTATTTTCAAAATCTTAGCGTTGATACCGTTTATCTTTTTTGTAATGGATATGATCAATTGTCGGATCCGACAGGATTAAAATTCGTTGTGGAAGAGGCCAGGCCTCAAAACGCAGCATGGACCAGCTATTCCTCCCTCCTACCTGCGGACAATCAAATCATTCGCTTAAAAGATGGCGGATACAAAATCCCCATCGCTGTTATTGTTTCAAGCGAGCATGGTGGGATAAACAAGGGCTTGGCTCCCGGAAGATACCGTTGTAAGGTCTATGCGAATGAACGATTGATCGTAAGCTCCCCGGATTTCTTTGTTCATGAAGAATAATTATAGGTGAAGAAAGGAAGCTTCTTTTATTCGTATATTTGATAACCTTGAGGTAAAATTTGTTAATCATTTGAACAAAAAAAAGGAGAAGCCAAAGGCCACGGACCAAAGGGTCGGCCCCTTGATTAAACCAAGGCTTGTTGTCCTTTCCACATTGGTTGAAGATTAAAAGAATAATAGGGCAAATTACCAAGTCACAATCCAAATTAACTACAAAAAAACCATTCGCTGATCATGCAATTTGTTTTATTGGGTTCTTATGAAAACAAAAATAATTTATTGAATTATTACCACTTTCTTAACAAATAGATAAAACCCGAATTCTTAACAATGGCTGTAAAGACCCGAAATTTGGCTCTTTCATTCCATTGAAATGAACTTAAAAATTAAGGGTAAACTTTTCTTGTCTTTTATTCTTGTATGCTCTTTCGCATTTCTGTTTAGCCTGATCAGTATTTGGGTGTTTAATAAAAGAAATAAAATTTCGGAACTACTAAATGAACTCGATGAGATTCATTTGTTAACCATGGAAGAATACAAACTTCAACAAGATTATCTCCTGTATGAATCCATTAACCAAAATTATTTCAGGACGGGAAACAGCACCAAATTAATTCAACAAAAACATGTTTTTGAAAAATTAATCAGAAGGACCAACCTTTTGAATGCCCAAGAAACATCGAAAGAGTTGTTTGAACCTACCTTCTTTAATGCCTTTATTCTTGAACAAAATTTATACCAGCAAATTTTTGCATCCCTAACAGAGAATGTTAAAAAAAGGGGATTCAAGGATTTTGGTCTGGAAGGAGAAATGAGAATGTTTGCCCATGAGCTAATGAAAATTCAAGCACTCAACCAGGTAAATGTGCTTATGCTCAGAAGACATGAAAAAGATTTTATCATTAGGAAAGAAGAGCGGTATTATCAGCAATTCAACGCATTAATAAAAAAGGTTAAAAAAGAAGTTGATCAAAACAGTTCACTCCCTCTTCCTCAAAAACTAAGAATTGATTCCATCATCAATGGCTATTCCGGTGCTTTTAGCGCCTTTGTAAAAACAGAGTGGGAACTGAACGGAAATTTAACCAAATTAGGCTTAACCAATAGCTTATGGAACCAGCATAACAAACTCATTAACCTTTTAAAAGAACAAAAAAAACTAGCGGCCATTACGGAATTAAAATTGCAACAAAACCTGATGCTTTTAGCCACCATCATGGTTTTCGTGATTATTATTCTTTCCATCGTTTTCAGCTATCATCTGGCCCACCGCCTCTCGGGACCGGTGCTCGCGCTAAACAATTATATTGATCGTTTTGTTGCCAGTAAATTCGCTAACATTCCTTTAATTCAATCTGAGCAATCGAAAGATGAAATTTCGCAATTGAGCGATAATTTTTTCAAGATGGCTGTTGAAATTACTTCTTATATTAAATTCTTTGAAGAAAAAGTAAAAGAACGAACTGCTGAAGTGAATAAACAACACAATGAAATTGTTATCCAAAAAACCAAAATTGGTCAACAATATGAACAGTTGGTTTCAAAAACCGAATTGCTTGAATATCATCAAAAACTTTTAATAGAAAAAAACAAAAATATTCTGGATAGTCTTCGCTATGCCGAAAGAATTCAGCGTGCCCTAATGCCCAGCAAAATTCTCTTTCATCATATTGTTCCTGATGCCTTTATCTATTTTCAGCCCAAAGATATTGTAAGCGGAGATTTTTATTTCACCCTTGAAATGAATGAGAATATTTATTTTGCCGTGGCCGACTGCACAGGCCATGGGGTTCCGGGCGCCTTTGTTAGTATTGTAGGCATTCATGCCATTCATCGAGCGTTGAATGAATTTAAACTTATTGAACCTTCCGACATTCTCAATAAAGTAAATGAAATTGTAGAAAAAGATATTAGCAGTTATGGAGAAACCATTATCAATGATGGAATGGATATTGCTTTGTGTAAATACGATAAAAAAAATAAAACCCTCTCCAACTCAGGTGCTAATTTGCCGGTATGGATTGTTGAGCAGGAAATTACCGAGGATTTGGTACTTGCCGAAAATTTTGATTCCAAAAAGTTGGAAAAAAAATTTTCAACATCGCAAATACGCGAAATAAAAGGAGACAATCAACCCATTGGTCACATACAAAACAGAACTCCTTTTACCAACCATGTTTTGTCTTTCAAAAAAGGCAGCATGCTTTATATTTTTTCTGATGGCTATGCCGATCAGTTTGGCGGACCTGCCGGAAAAAAATATAAATACACTCGGTTGAGAAACCTTTTGCTGGAGATCAATGAATTTCCGGTAACGCAGCAAAAACAATTGGTGAAGGATGCTTTTGTTGGATGGAAAGGCGACTCCGAACAAGTGGATGATGTTTGTGTGTTGGGGATTCGTTTATAGTTTATTTTCTTATTGGATCGTATAAAACAGTAATCGACAAAGTTGTTGCTTGGATTTGTTGTTATTAATGGTTGAAGTGATGGATCATACGAAGACGAAAGCCTGCGAAAGGGACAGCAGCGGTAGCCCACAGCAAATAAAATGCAGGGTGGCTTGGGTGGGCGGTGGCATTTTTTTGCGAGGACTACAAGCGAATGGCCCGACCCCTGATGGCCCCTACCTTGATGCCCCATAAACTGATGGCGCCATTAGGGGTTTCGCCCTCATGATGCTTTGCAAAAAATTTATTTGGTAATAATTTAATAACTTTATCTTCGCAAAAAAAACCTCATGAAAAAATTTTACTCTTTCTTATTGGCGCTTTTCTTTTTCAATGGTCTGATAGCGCAGACCCAAAATGCGCTCGACTTTGACGGTATTGACGATCAGGTGATTGTTCCGAATGGCGGTGCTCTGATTAGTTCAGGTACGGGGATTTCGTTGGGCATGTGGGTTTACCCCAGGAATGCGGCTCCGGGTTTCCCGAATTTTGATTGCTTTGGTGGTTTCAGAAATAATTTGGATGCCGATTTTTACATGATTCAAATTGGGCCCAACACGGTTGAAGCACGTTTCAGAAATTCGGTGGGCACTAATTATGACATTATTTTTTCGGGACTGCTTTTAAATACTTGGCAGCATTTTGTTTTTATGTATGATGGCAGTCAAACCAAATTGTTTCACAACGGTATTGAAGTGGGCAGCAGCATTGCCAGTGGGTCGATTACGAATGCATCGGAAACTTTTTATGTTGGAAATGGCTTGTATCAAGGTACCGAGTTTACCATGGATGGAAAGGTGGATGAGATTGTGTTGTTTGACCGTATGATGACTGCCCAGGAAATTAATTGTTTGTACCGCGGCAGTGTAGATACTACGGCCAGCGGATTGAAACTTTTTTACAACTGTAATCAGGGTGTGGCTGATGGCAACAATGCGGGTTTAACCAACTTACCCGGCCTTAGCACGCAACCTGCGGGGACACTGGCCAATTTTGCTTTAAGTGGTACAGGCTCGAACTGGGTGAGTGGTATGAATTTTATTGGTACTGCGAGTGGCTCTTTTTGTCAGGGAGATGTTTTTGAATATGCCAATGTTGAATATGGCGTGCCGGGAAATTTCTTGGTTACCATACCGGGCAGTGGTGGTTGCGACTCAACGGTTTCTTTAACGATTACTGAAAATTTGGTGGACACGGCTGTTAGCAGAAACAATACTTTGTTGAGTACATCGGGCACGGCTGATTTCTATCAATGGGTTAATTGTGCAAGCAACTACACGTCTATTGTTGGCGCCAACCAAGCAAGCTTTAATGTTACGGTTGATGGAAGTTATGCGGTTATTATTATTGAGGGAACCTGCGTTGATACATCGCGTTGTATTGCGATGAGTGTGGAGGGATTGTTGGACAGAATGCTGCCTGAGGCGATAAAGGTATATCCTGTTCCGGCCAATGATGTTTTAGTTGTTGAGGCCAATGCGGGTCGTTTGGACAGGATTGAAATTTTGGATCCAACAGGTCGTTTGGTTTTGAGGAAGGAAGAAAATGCCGGTCAAAAAATTAGTCTTGATGTATCGGAACTGCCTTCGGGTTTTTATTTGGTAAACACTTATCAAAAAGGATTGCTGAAAGGAGTTGCCAGGTTCAACAAATTGTAGTTGACGCATGGTTCATTGGTTTTTGGCAGCAGCTTGATGTAGCTGTTGAAAAGACCAAGGGCTGGAGATTGGATGTGCCGCTGCTTTAGACCAAGCGCATTCAATATTTAACCTATTAAAAATCAATGATTTTCAAAGGCATTGCACGAAGGTGTGGTGCCTTTGTTCTTTCATGCCCCTGATTAAACCGCCCGACCCATTTATTTTTTGGTATTTGAAAGACGGGAAAAATGGGTTGATGAATAGTAATAATTGCCCTTGGATGCAATGATGGTTGGGAAGGGACATAAAACACAAAACCCCGCTTTTGGCGGGGTTCTGCTTATCGAAGAACGATAATTATTAGTGAGCAGCAGGAGCTTCAGCAGCAGGAGCTTCAGCAGGAGCTTCAGTTGCAGCAGCAGTTGAGTCAGCAGCAGGAGCTTCAGCAGCAGGAGCTTCAGCAGGAGCTTCAGTAGCAGCAGCAGTTGAATCAGTAGCAGCAGCATCAGTGTGCTCAGTTTTGTTTCCACAAGCTACAGCGAACAATGTTACGAAAGCAGCAGCAAAAGCGAATTTAAACAAGTTTTTCATTTGTTTGGTTTTTGTTGTTAGTGATTAATTTACACCTTTATACCCAGGAAACCCAAAAGGTAACCCATGAATAAAAAAAATATTTTTAGGGTTACCTTTGCCAAGTAAAAAGCATTAAGTGACAAAGGAGAATAAAGTAACGGAAGGTTATTCGGATGATGAGCTGCTTGCAGGGCTTCGCTTACAAAGTGAGGCATCCTACAAAAGGGTTTACAAAGAGCACTTTCCGCAGGTTAATCACTTCATTATCAGCAACAATGGTAATGAGGACGATGCCAAAGATACTTTTCAGGAGGCCTTATTGGTTTTGTATTACAAACTCAAGGATGAAGATTTCAGGCTCACCTGTAAAGTAGGTACTTATCTTTTTTCGGTGAGTCGTTTTTTGTGGTTAAAAAAAATCAGGAAAATGGCTCCCGAGCTGGGGAAGGTTAAAGATTGGGAAGAATTTATTCCCATTGAAGACGACCCGGAGTGGAGCAGCAGAGAAGATCGCTTTGTAATGATGGAGCGGGCTTTGACAGGACTGGGGGAACCCTGCAAAACTTTGATTGAGGATTTTTACATCCGAAACATGAGTATGCAGGCCATAGCCGAAAAATTTGGCTACACCAATCCTGAAAATGCCAAAACCCAAAAGTACAAGTGTATGTTGCGGTTGAAGAAATTGTTTTTTAGTGTAAAAAGTACGGAAGTATGAGAACAGATTGGCAAAACATCAGCTTAATAGAAGATTACCTGGGCGGTAAGCTGAGTGGGGAGGCTTTAGAAAATTTTGAGAAAGCGTTGGCCGGCAACCCTGCCCTGCTCAACGATTTAATGGAACACCAGCGCATGTTGGTTTCCTTGCAAGAACATGCCGAGGCGGTAAAATTAAAGGCCCTGATTGAAAAAGTTAGTTTCGAAAGATCAGTAGCTAGTCCCGACAATACCAAGGTCATTCGCTTGTGGACCAGAAACAAGAGAATAGCCCTGGTGGCAGCATCGGTAAGTTTGGTGGTAGCCCTTAGCTCCCTGTTGATTTACAACAGCAGCTCGGAAAATCAACGCCAAAGCGCCAATTTCAGGGCGTTAAGAAAGGACATTGATAAAATCAAAAGAAATCAGCACGCCATCATCAAGGACCTTAAAACCCTTGATGAGCAAAAAACGACCGTGGCCCCTGCCAATTATACCGGTACCGGCTTTGCCCTTACCAAAGATGGCATTTTTGTAACCAGTTTGCATATTGTGAACAATGCTGATTCTGTATTTATTGTCAATAACAAGGGTCAGCGTTTCAAGGCCAAGGCCATTTACCGCGATCAATTAACGGACTTGGCCATTTTACAAATTACGGATGCCGGTTTCGAGCCTTATAAAAATTTGCCTTATACCTTTAAAAACCGTGATTTGAACCTGGGTGAAAACGTTTATACCCTTGGTTATCCGCGCGAGGATGTGGTTTTTGGCGAAGGGTCGTTGAGTGCCAAAACCGGATTTGAAGGCGATACAGGCTCATGTCAGGTGAGTATTCCGGTGAATCCGGGGAACAGTGGCGGACCATTGCTTGACGAAAAAGGCAATGTGATTGGCATCATCAGCGGAAAGCAAACCGAAACGGAGGGTACGGCCTTTGCGGTGAAATCATCGTGTTTAATGAGTATTTTAGAGAGTTTAGAAAAAGACTCGCTGAAGGGAAGTCTGGAATTACCCCGAAAAAATCAGCTGGCTAACCTCAACAGGGTGAAGCAAGTAAAGACTTTAGAAGATTTTGTGGTGGTAATTAAAGTTTATAATCCCAATTGATATTTTTTTGTTTCGCTACTCTTGTTAATTTTGAGGCCTGAAAAGAATTAGCTGAAAAACTACTTATGAATAATCGTCAAAAAATGATTTTTGTGGCGGCAACGCTATTGTTAACCGTTGTTGCACGTCTTCTGCCCCACCCTGCTAATTTCACACCGGTTGCGGCCATGGCTTTGTTTGGAGGAGCCTTGGTGAACCGTAAGTGGTTATCGGTCTTTGCCATTGTCTTGGCCATGGGTATATCCGACATCCTTTTAAACAGTTGGGTTTACAATATGCCCTTTCAATTGTCGTATTTCACGGATACCATGACGGTGGGTGTATATTTAGGAATCTTGTCGATGGTGGTATTGGGATGGTTTTTTAAGCCATCGACTGCGAGTCATAAGAACCTATTGGGCTTCTCGTTGAGTTCCTCTTTGTTATTTTGGACCATATCGAATTTCTTTTGCTGGCCGGGCAATCCGCTTTATTCACAAGATGCGGGAGGATTGATTCATTGTTATGTGGCAGCCTTACCCTTCCTTGGATCGGTGATTGGCGATTTGATATTTTGTTCCTTGTTTTACTACGCGTTTCACTTTTATTCGAAGCGGGCGATTGCATAAAGCGATTGGTCTGTAGGATGAAAAACATTATAAAGAGCCCTCTCGAAAGCATTCGGGAGGGCTTTTTGTTTGGGCTTGAGGCAAGGCTGCAATTGGCAAGGTAAAAGCCGGGAATCTGATGGGCTTAACTTTGGTGCTTTGCTTAGATTCGGGTTTAGGATTTTTTGGGGTTGGGTGGGGATTTAAAGGTTAGGTATTTTAAGGATGGGATAAGTGGGGAAATGGGGAGCCCAATTGTCCCTGAAACTCATTATCTATGATGGGCAATATCGGAGAACCCAGTAAAGCAAAACTATAAAGTAGATCATGTTGTCTCAATAAAACAGTCGTTTGGTAGCGATTCTAAACGGACATTTAGGGGTGTTAAATAAAAACCTTCAATTTCATAATAGTCGTACCCGAAACGTTTATGGAACGACTATTTTACTTCTGGACCAATTTTCTTTCAATTCGGGTTTGGATTCAAGGCTAAAATTTTCCACCTTTGATGGTGAAATGTTTAATTGCTTTTGGGGAAGCAAAAAAGAAAAGAATAATTATGGGATTAAAAAGGAGGAAAATAGAGGGGGGATTCGGGTTTGATGGAGGGAATGTTGAGCTTGGGAGGGCTTTTGGCGCCTTGGGTAAAACCTACGCCAATCCACCCGAATTTGTAAATCTGGCGAAGATTTTTTTTCGCATACAAGTGAGTTATAGGGCATTTTAAAAGACGACACAACCGACATTGAAACAGAACAAAACGACATTAATCTTGACAACAATTGTTTGTATTCTTGGTGGACTATTACTAATCTACCGAGGACAGCAGACCATTGACAATTTATATAAATTTAATGGGACAGTTACTAACTTGACAATTCAAGAATTTCAAAGTGGCAAATCCGGACTTGCATATTCTCTTGACTTTAGATTTTCTGAGACCGACAAGATTTACGGCATTTATCTTGGGACAAAAGAGCAAGCCGACAACAACAACCTTAAAAGCAAAATTGAAATTGGCAAGACTTATACTTTTTACGCTGACCAAACAGTGACACCAAGTTTTGACGGACATACATTGGGAATTCGTGAAATAAGGAATAATGAACAAACAATCTATAAAGACAATCAAAAAGCAAACTATATCGGTGGCTCCATATTTTTGACAATGGGAATAGGAACTCTTTTAATCTTAATTTATGCAAACAGACGGAAGAAAAACGCCCTATAACAGCACATTTGCAAAATGGCGGGTTGAAAAGGTACTTTTACGTTCCATTTTCAATCTTACCTTTGTTGCAAGTCGACAGGTTGAAGTTCCAAATCCGCCAATTCGCAAATCTTCAAATCGTTAGCAGTAACACAATTACGACCGTGCAAAATCGACAATCAATAGAAATACGACAGTCAAAAGCAATTAATTTGTTTTATGTTTCGTTGGTACTTTTGACAATTCTTATTATTAACTTTAAGACCTATCCTGAAATCAAAAATGACAATGATTTATTCTGGCTTGACTTGATTGTGTCTTCATTCTTAGGACTGATTTGTTTATATTTTATTGTTAAATCGGCTGACAAGAAACCAATTTGTATCATCGACCAAGACAAGATTATAATTAACAAAACAGGCTTGACCTATGAGTTGAAAGACTTAAAGTATTTTCGGCATGACCAAAATGGAGCAAGATACACGACCATAAATCATCTTCATTTTTACGACCTAAATAAAACTCCAATTTTTAAAATCCATACGACTAATACAGACATTGATTATGTAAAAGTCAAAAGTATTTTACGACATAAATTGACAGAATTGAAGTAAAGAAATAATGCAAAAGAAGAACTACATAATAATCATATTTATTTGCTTGGTTAACGTGACAGCAATTTGGTATTTGAGACAAAGCATAAGGGCAGACGGCTCAGACAAAGGAATTATTCTTTTTTGGCTTTTTTACCCTCTTCTCATGTTAGCTAATTTGACACTTAGGTTTTTAATACAAAAAGACAATAAGCAGCTAAAGAAATTTATAATTTACATTTTGGTTTTGCTGACAATTCTATTTTTACCTTTGCTTTTTACAATTTATTAAATGCGACACGACACGAAAATATTAACGGACGGAAGATGTGCTACTGCTAACATTTAGCCGAGTAGACGAAAAAGACCCTCCCGACCCATGTCGGGAAAGCCCTCCCGAAAGCCCCTGTGATGTGGGGCTTTTTTGTTCTATTCGGTGTTGACTGAAACCTACGCCTTGCACCGGAAACGCTTGGGTACTTAGTACGGCTTGCTTTTGTACTTTGGCTGCAATTTGGTTTGGGATTTAGCGGGGTTGGTGGCTATTATTGCTTTATGATATTAGGAGTCCGGAAGATTCTTGCCTAAATGTCTCTGGAGCTCACTTTTTGTGGGGCCGTACCTGCCCCACCCCGTAAAGCAAAATTACAAAACAGATCACCTAACCCCAAGAAAATAGCCGTTTGGAATCGTTTGTTATCCGTTTGGAAACGGATGGAAGCGATTCCAAACACTTACGGGGCATTTGGTTTTCAAGGACTTTGTTTATCTTTGAAAGAAAACCGCAAAAAAAATATGGTTTTTATGCGGGTATATGTAAGTTAGCGGTAATTTTGAAATGACTATGAATCGAAAAATAATTATATGCTTGATAGGGTTGCTGACAACATCAATCAGTTTTGCCCAAAACACGAC
>JBILVQ010000088.1:0-11628 GCA_044370375.1 Bacteroidia bacterium | reverse complement strand
AATTATGCCGATACACAAAAGACAAACAATTAGTAATTTGTACACAGGTTTCATTTTGCTGCTTTGATGACACAAAGATGCAGCCTTCATTTCGGCTTTGCAGTAACCAAAGTCACCGGACTAAATTACCTCAATACTATCGTGGTGTTGTTTGAGTACATTTTGCTTTTCAAGCTTTTTTACCAACCTGCTAACCACCTCACGGGCAGTTCCCAGGTCATTGGCAATCTCTTTATGCGATATTTTAAGCGGATTTTTGCCCGTAACCTTAACCTTTTCGGTCAAATAGTCCAACAAACGCCTGTCCAATTTAAAATACAACATTTGGTGAATGGTTTCTACCAATTCGGCATAACGCAGGTCGTATTGTTTGTAAAATAGTTTGTTGATGGAGGGATAAAGCCTGATCCATTCGTTTATTTTCTCAGAAGGAATCAACAAAAGCGTACTTTCTTCCTCGGTAATGGCAAAGATTTTACTTGAGTCGCCATTGACCACCGATGAGAATGACATGATACAACTTTGCTCCGGTTGAACATAATACAACAGCAACTCTTTCTCCTCAAATTGGGTGTAAACCTTAAGCAAGCCCTCTAAGACAATCGGAATCACCTTTACATATTGTCCTTCTCTGATTAACTCCGTATGGGCAGGAAAGGTTTTTATCGGTGCAACCTGAATCAACTCCGCTAACAGTTCTTTTTCTAAATACCCAAACCTTTTTTCAATGGCCGCTGCTGTGCTCATGTGCGATGAATACCAATTTACCCTGTAAAGATAAATTAATTTTGCCTTATATAGCCATTGGGTTTCATCAGGAAAATGCCCAATAGCTGTTTTACTTATCCTTTACCATTTAGTAATGGATGTTTTTAGCTACAAAACATGCTTAGGCCAACAATGCATGAATCGAAAGTTCAAAGGATTATAAGGCAATCTATTCCTTCAATTTTTTATTTACAAATTTATTGACCTTCAACAATGAAAATGTTGCCGCCCTTTTTAATCCGCTTGAAAAATATTCCTTTAAAATTTAAGGAAACTTAGCCCTTGCCAAGCTATTGCCCGCTGTTTTTTACAAACCACATTTCTAATTCACCTTTTCCCTTGGCACTTATTTTCCCGCGACTTTCAAATTGATAAGTGCTGATGTTTTTTATCAATTCGTAGGTATCGTTGCTAATGTTCACTTGTCCGATAGCACCGCTGCTTTCCATTCGGCTTGCAGTGTTAACGGTATCGCCCCAAATATCGTATTGGAATTTTTTGATACCCACAATACCTGCTACCACCGGTCCGGAATGAACCCCAATCCTGATTTCAAAAAACAATTCACCGGCTTCAATTTTTTTATTTTTTGTTTCCTCTACAACGGTAGCCATTTCGAGCGCAGCATTCACCACCCTTTCGGCATGATCGAGAGCAGGGGTGGGTAATCCTCCTGCCGCCATATACGCATCACCAATGGTTTTAATTTTTTCAATATGATATTTCTCGCAAATTTTGTCGAAAGCAACAAAACAATCATTCAAGTTTTTTACCAACTCTTTGGCACTTACTTTTTCCGATAACTGCGTAAAGCCTTTAAAGTCGGTAAACAAAACACTAACTTCATCAAACAAGCGGGCATCGGCCTGACCTTTTTCTTTGAGTTCAACCGCTACTTCGGCAGGTAAAATGTTCAACAATAATTTTTCATTGATATCCTTTTCTTTGCGGATGGCTTTTCTTGAGCGTGCTACAATCCTCAATCTGCCCCATAAAGCAAGTGAAGCACCCAGTATGGCAAGTCCGATAAATAAAATTAAATTTCTGGTCCTGATTACACTTGCCCGGTCTAATTCCATTTGCAATTGCAGGTTCTTCAAAAGGATATTTTCTTTCGCCTTTTTCTCTGTTTCATATTTTTCCCTTACATCGGCAACCGCTCTAATTTTTTCTTTGTTAAGCAAACTGTCGCCTAGCTGTCGTGATTGTATAATCGCCTGATAAGCATTTTTGAAATCTCCTTTATTCTCATGAATTCTTGCCAAAGAATTTAAGGCATCGGTTTCCGAGCTTAAGTCACCCGATTTTTTGGCATAAGCCCGCGCTGAATCTATATATTTTAATGCTGTTTCCGGTTGTTTGAGATCGCCATAAAGCGCCCCTAAATTTTGCCAGGCGCGAAACAAATGATCACTGATAGGATTTTTTCTTGTACTGATCAGTACCTCCTTGTACATGCCTATCGCTTGTTGAAATTCTCCTTTGATAGCATGAATGGTGGCCATGTTGAGCAATCCAAGCTCTGTATCCATTTGCTCTTTCGATTTTTTACCAATTTCATGCAATTCTCTGAAAGCAATCATGGCATCATCCAGGTTTCCCATCGAGGCCAAGGCAATGCCCTGGGTCATTTTCAATCCTGCTCTTTGTTTGGAAGGCCAGGATCGACTTTTAGCATCCTTTAGGATATTACTTGTCATGGTGTCCACGCGGACAAAGTCCTCCAGACTTAGGTATAAATTCGAAAGTGCGATGGTAAATTTAGACACGAGCAAAGGATCACAATGATCCTCTGCTCGGTCTAAATTTAATTGCAAAATTTCTGTAGCCTTTTTGAAATTTCCGGCTTTGTCATGAGCAACCCCGGCATATAATTGAGCATAAAGTTCTTTGCAAGTTTGATTTTTCGATTTGAAGTATGTAATCAACGAATCACAAACCGTAATTTCCTGTTGGCTATCTTTAAATTGTTGCTGCTCTAATTTGTTCAATAAAAATTTTGCCCTGCCTTGGGTAAGGCCGGAACTGACTTGTGCCCAAAGTTTTGCAGTGGACAAGAGCAACAAGAAAATAAGCATTAATGCCTTTTTCATGGGCAGGAATAAGGCCTAAAGACTTTGGACCCTACATAAAGCGCTTCTTCGTGAAAGTATAGGTACCCGAACCTTGCGAAGTCTTTAATTGAAAGTCAATCTCCCAACTTGGACTTTTGGCATCATCTGGCATATAGTAAATGGCCCAATATACCTTTTGTGGGGATCTTTGTGACGGGTCATCTTTTACCGAAACATCAAAGGATTGCCCATTGCTTCCTAGGGGTGTATCAAGAGACATTCCGGCAGGGATATCAAATTCAAAACCAAGAGCAAAGGCTCCGTTTTCGTTGTTTTGACTATCATCTACGATTACGCCTAATAAATTTACACCTAATCCATCAGGGCATTCTCCGCTTGTTTGTACTTGAAAAGATTCCGGTATCACAGCTGGTGCGGATCCCATTTCATTGTTACCTGTAATTGTTGACATAGAATTGCGTTTTAATTGGTTGATTAGGCAAACATAGAATAATTATCGTTATATTCAACAAAATCACCTATTAATTTATATTCAAGCTGTTGGTAAAGGTTAAATCCCGGCACTCAATAGGCTTTTTGTCCGCGTTAATTTACCCCAGATGGAACAAATTTTGGATAAAGCCTCCTCAAACGGTCCCCACAAATCTTTAAAACCAAGCTCGGACAATTAGCCATTTAATGTCCATATTCATTGCATATCTTTGTTGGATGGTTTTTGGGCTTTCCAAAAGGCGGCCCCTCCCTTAATTTTATGCAATGAAGAATATTGTTTTCTTTTTCTTGCTTACCATCAGTTCAGGCTCCTTCGCTCAATTGCAGAATGGCAGCATAGCTCCTGATTTTACGCTTGTGGATTATAATGGTAATACCCATCAGTTATACTCCTACCTCAATGCGGGAAAAACTGTTTTTATGGAAGTGTTTGCAGCCCATTGTCCTGTATGCTGGAGCTACCATCAAACCCACACGTTGAAGAACCTTTATCTTCAATATGGTCCCAATGCTACCAATGAAGTAATGGTCTTGGCCCTTGAACATGACCAATGGAATGACTCCAATGCCTTTATTGGAAATGGTCCCCCTTGGGTCACGCAAGGAAACTGGCTTGATGGAACCCCTTATCCTATTTTTGACGTGGAAGACCCCAACCGTGTTGTTTTTAGCGATTACCAAATTTCAGGCTATCCCATCATCCTGAAAATTTGTCCCGATAGAATTATTGAGCGCGTATTTCCGCAGCAAACGCTTGCGCAATTGTATCAAAAGGTACAAGACTGCCAGGCTACATTGGGTTTCGCTGACCCCAATCCTCCAATGAATTTCTATGTCGACCCATCAACGCGTTCGTTGTTGTTTAACGCCTCCAACTCCTCCGGCAAATTGGAAATCCTTAATTTGCAGGGACAAGTATTGATGGTGATGGAGGACTTCCGTGGCGGACAGATTTCCTTATCAGGACTAAGTGACGGACTTTATTTTTATCGTTGGTCCGGAACAAATTCTTTTGTAGGACAGAAGTTTTTTTTAGGTCATTAGCCCAAGGTAATGTTCGCCTCCTTTAGTCCATATATTCATTGAAAATAGTTTTCATCACCTCAGGAGAAATACCCTATAAACTTAGTCTTGAGGTTTCAAGCATGACGAAGTTCAAGTTCATTGAATTTACCTTGTGACAAATTAAGTTTAAAAAATAGAAGTTTTGGCAGGTGATGATGAAAGAAGTTCAGAATTTTTGCGCCCTACAAACCATTAACCGAAAGCTTCGTCATTCTAACAAGCTCCTTCTAGATCCACCCGCTTTAGTATTCAACACAATCCTGAAGCAACCGTTAGCTGCGAATAAATCATGATTAATATACTTTTCTTATGCTGTGGTTCACCTAATTTTAACGACTTCGAGTGAGCTGTCTTTTGGTTTTTCTTCAGGAAAAATTTTGAATCCGTTTTTTAGCTAGAAAGGAAGGGGAGTGGTGTAGGTCTTTCCATTTTTCTTTTGGTAATACATTATAAAGGAAATAACTCCTTATCCTCCCTAATTTCTTCGGCATGATATTCCAACAGGTCACCGGGCTGACAATCGAGTGCTTTGCACAAGGCCTCCAGCGTACTGAAACGGATTGCCTTGGCCTTACCCGTTTTCAGAATGGATAAATTTGAAAGCGTAAGGTCCACTTTTTCTGATAATTCATTCAACGACATTTTTCGCCGGGCCATCATCACATCCAGGTTTACAATGATTGCCATATTTATACGGTTAGGTCGTTTTCGTTTTGTATTTCCATGCCCTTGGTAAAGATGGTAGCAATGATGTAAACCACGGCTGCCATCAAAATAAAGGCCTGACTATCCTCCCAAAATTGATCCAGAAAGGAAAGTTCTAATCCGCGATGGGAAAGATTTTGTGCCGTTTGTCGCGCCATCAGACTCATGATCCCAATGCCAAGGGTATAATAACTAATCAGCCTAATTTGTCTCGAAGCAAAATTGCTGAAGGGTTTTTGGATATCGAGCTTGGTGACCAAAATGATAACGGCATAAAACAGCATGACTTTGAGTAAGGCCAAACTCATGATAAAGCTTGATAGCATCCAGTAGGCCGTTCGGTTTTGTGCATAAATGCTGCTCATATCTAGTTTCTGATAGAGATAAGCTACAACCTCAGGTTTGAACCAACTGAAAACAAAGTTGACCAATAGCCCACCGGCTTCTATGCAAAGTCCGACAAAAATGAGCCATGATATAATGCTCAGACCATGGAAAATGAATTTTTGCTTGTCCATCTCGTTTATTGATATAAATTTATGCAAATATAATAAATATTTATTGATAAACAATAAAAATTATTTTTTAGTTTCGCTCCTTAAAATTTTCTCCATCTTTTTTCCTTGCGCCAACTCATCCACCAATTTATCGAGGTAGCGAACTTTTTGGGTCAGTTCATTTTCAATTTCTTCAACCCTGTAGCCACATATCAAGCCCTTAATAAGCCTTGCATTCGGGTTTAGTTTTGCTTGTGCGAAAAATTCTTCAAAGCTCACTTTTTTCTCTATCAAGGATTGCAGTTGACTTTCATGAAAACCCGTTAACCATTCAATGACCTGATGCAATTCAGCAAGGCTTTTTCCCTTCCGTTCTACCTTCGCAACATAATGCGGATAAACCGAGGCAAAGGTCATTTGGGCAATCCGTTGGTCCTGTTGAACACTTGCCTTCATGCAATTTCAATTTTTTCTAAACGACCCTTTCTTTTCACGATGTTCTTGTAATCCCATTGTATGGTTTTTGATTTCATCAGCCATCGTTTCAAATCTTCCGGATGGATATCAGCTACCTTGTTATAAACCACTGAAGCATCCTTAAATTTCTTTCCGAGAACATTTAATCCTTCTTCTTCAAAATCAGCTCCGCTCCAAAACATTAATTTCATGCCGGCCTTTTGCTTGCTATACCCCACAATGGGATTTCCATCGATAAACCAAACCGGATGGGCATGCCATACTTTTGATTCCGATGCGCTTAATGTGTCCTCAATGACCCCGTATAGAGCATCTCCAATGGCTTTTTCTTCCGTGTTAAGTTGTTCGTGATAAATCCGTATATCTTCTTTCATGTTCCATTTGGGTTGAATATTCTTATTTCCATTCCATGAGCGAAGTTACATTTTTTCGCTTTTTACCAATGCTGTTTTCAAGCGATTTGTTTTCCCTACACTGTCGATTATTCCTTACGAAGTCCTTGGGCTATATTTTATTCATTCCTTTGGCTTAAGCATAAAATCCCGAAAAAATCCAAAGCCGGCAAAAATGATATATTTGCCCTCCGGAAATCGCTATCAATGAAGAATTGCAACCCTACAGGACCTTTTCATGCTATTTAACTCTCTTCAATTTGCGCTTTTCCTTCCGGTAGTCTTTGCCCTTTACTGGTTTTGGCCCCGAAAAAATCTTGTTTTCCAAAACATCTTATTGCTCGTATCAAGCTATTTCTTCTATGGCTCTTGGGATTACCGCTTCCTTTTTCTTTTAATTTTTTCTACCCTCCTTGATTATTTTACGGGCATCAAAATGCATGAAGCCCCTAATCAACAAGGGAAAAAGTTTTGGTTTTGGTTAAGTGTTATTATTAACCTCGGTTTCCTGGGGATTTTTAAATACTTCAATTTTTTTGCTCAATCTTTTGCCGATGCTGCCGCCTCTCTTGGTTGGGAGGTGGATGTATGGGTATTGAATGTCATCTTGCCTGTTGGTATTTCCTTCTATACTTTTCATGGCCTTTCTTATGTCATCGATATCTACAAAGAGCGCATAAAACCTGAAAGAAATTTTATCGACTATGCAGTCTTCGTCAGCTTTTTCCCGCTGCTGGTGGCCGGTCCCATTGAAAGAGCAACCCACCTTTTGCCCCAAATCCAGCGCGAAAGAAAATTCGATTTCTCTAAAGCGGCCGATGGCTTGCGACAAATTCTTTGGGGCCTTTTCAAAAAAGTAGTTATTGCAGATTCCTGTGCAGAATATGCCAATCTTATTTTCAACAACCACGAGCAATATTCAGGTTTTACGCTCGTATTAGGTGCCTTGTTTTTTACCATTCAAATTTACTGCGATTTCTCCGGCTACTCCGATATCGCCCTCGGGACTTCTCGTTTGTTTGGCATCGAACTGTTGCGCAATTTTGCCTTTCCTTATTTCTCCCGCGATATTGCTGAATTCTGGCGCAGATGGCACATTTCCTTGTCCACATGGTTCCGCGATTATTTGTACATCCCGCTAGGAGGTAGCAAGGGCGGACTAAACAGCAAAATACGCAATACCTTTATCATCTTTTTGGTCAGTGGCTTCTGGCACGGTGCCAACTGGACTTTTATTGTTTGGGGTGCATTGAATGCCTTGTATTTTTTGCCGGTAATGCTGCGCAACAAAAACCGCGAGAACCTTGAAATTGTGGCCATGGGCAAACTATTTCCAAGCATGGCCGAAATGTTGGCCATGGTAAGCACCTTTTCACTGACTGTTTTTGCCTGGATTTTTTTCAGGGCCGAAAACTTAGCACATGCTTTTTCTTTTATAAGCGCTATGTTGAAGGGATTGCTGCAAAAGTCAGCCTATATCGATGCCCTCAACTTTTTGTTCTGGAAGGTAGGATTCGCTTTACCGGTTTTTATTGTCTTCTTCTTTGTGTTGGAATGGTTGGGTCGCGAAAATAATTTTGCCTTAAAAACCACCGGAATGCGCTGGCCATGGCCCATCCGCTGGACTTTCTTTTCTCTGTTGTGCATGGCCATTCTTTTTTATGCAGGCAATGAACAGGAATTTATTTATTTTCAATTTTAAGCATGAATAAATTTCTGAAATACCTCTTTGGTTTCGGACTGTTTTTTAGTCTGCTTATTGCTTTGATGACCTTTCTTTTTCTAAAGGCACATCAATTGCGTTTGAAACCTTTTCCTGCTCCCAACCTTACCAACAGTTACAGCATGAACGATAAGTTGGATTTTGCCCGGGGCAAGAAAGCAGAGATCATTGCCATTGGTTCTTCCATGAGTTTAAACAACCTCGATTCAAAAGTTATTACAGAAGAATTGAAGAACGATAGCTACCTTAATCTGAGCAGTTGGGGCATGTCGATGAGTGATATTTATTTCACTTTAAAGGCCTATGCCGAATTGCAGCTTCCCAAAACGGTTATTATATCCAGTAATATTGGCGATTTTACGGTCATGAACAAGGCCCTGGATCAAGACTTGCTCGGCTCTTTTTTACGTTCTTCCAATGCCGTTTACCCTTTCTATTTTTTGCATCATTTTAACTTGAAATACTATACAAGTAATTTGGCCTACCTAAAGAAGATAAAGCAGGATAGTACCTCTTACGAATTTTTGCGTTACGATCCATACGGTGCTGTTTTGTATCATCCACAGCATCTAAAAATCAGTCAGGCAAGATGGAATGCCGCTGTGGGACAGGATCCTGAGCCACAACAATACGAATACCTCGAAAAGATTGCCGATTGGTGCAAAGAAAAAAAAATCAATTTGCTGTTTTTTCAATCACCTGTTCGCCAGGGAATGTATAGCGATGCACAGCATCCTGTGGATAGTCTCAAGATAAAAAAACATGTTGTAAAAATTGCTCAAATAATGCAGCAACGGGGCCATTCAATGGCAGATGCTTCGCGCATTTTATGGAGTGATTCTTTGTTTGCCGATAACCTGCACTTCTTCGATTTCGGAGCCGCACAATACACCCGATATTGTTTTCAACAAGCAAAGAAGCCCTGATTTTTGGAGGATTAATGCCAAATGCCTATTTTTAAACCTCTATTTAAAGCATGAGCAATCAACGGGAAGAAGAATTAGCAAAGCAACTGAAAGAGGCCTTGGAACAAAATGCCACCTTAACCCGTGGGATGGAGTACTATAGTCTTTATCATCATTTGTTCACGGTTTCGGGCGATTTAACTTGTATTGCCGGAACTGACGGATTCTTTAAAGTGATTAACCCGGCCTTCACAAAAATATTGGGTTACTCGGAAGAGGAATTGCTCAAGCAACAGTTTTTGGTTTTGGTTCATCCCGATGATTTTCAAAATACCATAGATGCCATTCAACAATTGGAAAGGGGAGAAGCGATCATTAATTTTGAAAATCGTTATCAGACCAAAAGTGGTTCTTATATCTCTTTGCAATGGATGGCAACACCCGAGCCGGTTTCCAAAACCATATATGCCATAGCGAGGGATGTAACGAACATAAGGAAGGAATCACAACGGGTGGCCGAAAGTGAGCGTTTGCTGAGAGATGCGCAACGCATGGCCCAATTAGGAAGTTTCGAATTTACTTTTGAAGATGAAGGGCTTATCTGGTCGGAAGAATTGTTCAACATCTTTGAAATAGTCCCCAATCCTGAAAGAAAGCTGTATGATCAATACATGGAGCGCTTAAGGTATTGTGATCTCGATTTATTGAAAAGCAAAATCACTTGGTCGGTTCAAACCGGAAACCCTTATGAAATTGAACATAGTTTGGTCTTTGAAGATGGCCGCGAAAAGTTCTTGTATGCCACCGCTATTCCTGTAAAGGATAAAATGGGCAGGGTAATAAAACTTCGCGGTATTGTGCAGGACATTACCCAAAAGAAAAGGGAAGAGGAGGCCATGCGCAACATTGTCAAGGAAAAAGAAATGCTGGTCAAAGAAATCCATCACCGGGTGAAAAACAACCTTCAGGTGATTTCAAGTTTGTTGAATTTGCAAGCCAACATTATTCAAGACGAACAATTAAAGCGCTTGTATGCCGATAGTCAGAACCGCATCAAAGCCATGGCTGCCATTCATGAATTGTTGTATAAATCCGACAATTTTTCACGGATTGATTATGCCCAATACATCCATCGCTTGGTGCACGATTTGTTGTTCAGTCTACATGGTGAAAAGCATGAAATTGATGTTGAACTTGATTTGCCTCCGCATTTGTTAGACCTTGACACAGCCGTTCCACTGGGCTTAATGGTGAACGAAATTATTACCAACAGCCTAAAACATGGCATTCAGAAAAACGTTGCCGGTAAGATTTACATTCAAATGCTTTCCTTTGATGGTGGATGGTTTGAGTTGAAGATTGGCGACTCCGGGCCGGGTTTCGACTTTAAACAAAAAATAGGAAACGGTGATACACTTGGTTTGATGCTTATTGAAAGTCTTGCCCTTCAATTGGGTGGTGAAATAAATTTTCATGCCGACCATCAGGGTAGTCAATATACACTCCGCTTCCGCTACACCGACCACAGTCAAAAGCGCATTCAGTCGGAAAAACAAATTCTTTAATTCCTTTCTTTTTTTGCCATCATCGCATTGTTCGTGTTTGACTTTAATCAGAGATAGCGCTTTTCGAATGCTATTCAATGGCCATTCATTATAAAAAAAAGGCCGCACTTTTCAGCGCGGCCCGGGGCAACAAAAAACCATGGCGTGGTTATTCTCGTTTGTTTGCACCCAAAAACAACATCACATAATACATCAGCGTTGCCAGTGATGACAAGGCAGCCACTACATAGGTCATGGCTGCCCAACGCAAGGCTTCGGAAGCCATGCCGGCTTCACGAGCGCCTGTAATACCGGTGGTCTTTAACCAGGCCAATCCTCTGCGCGAGGCATCGAATTCAACCGGTAGCGTGATAAAACTGAAGAGCGTAGTCATGGCAAACAACACAATTCCGACCAAAAGCGGAAGGGTAGAGAAATTGATAAGCACAATGCCCGCCAACAAAACCCATTGTAAGTAGCGTGAACTAATACTAACCACCGGAACCAATTTACTTCTTAGGTTTAACCAAGCATAGGATTTAGCATGTTGCACTGCATGTCCACATTCATGAGCCGCAACAGCAGCGGCAGCCACATGACGACCGTAATATACTTCCTGACTTAAATTCACGGTCCGTTTGCTTGGGTCGTAATGATCGGTCAACTGTCCTTCAACAGAAAAAACTTTTACATCGTAAATGCCATGATCATGCAACATTTTTTCTGCCACATCTTTTCCTGTGTAGCCGCCAGCAATACCAACCGTTGAAAATTCTCTGAATTTACTTTTCAATCGACTTGAAACAAGCCAACTGATCAGCATAAAAATTCCGAATATGAGGTAAATTCCCATGTTTATTTTGTTTTGATTTTCCTGATTATTATCAAAACGGATTCCAAAGTCCTTTTACCGGTCCTTGGTTTGCAAATTTCCCCTTTTGATGCGGATCAACCTACAAAATGACTGTTAAATTTATGTTTAATC
>JBILVQ010000087.1:0-11637 GCA_044370375.1 Bacteroidia bacterium | reverse complement strand
CCAATGCCAATGGTAACAACAACAATACCTTTAATGGAGATTGGTCTTATGTTTATAGTTTAGCTGCTTCGCCAAACAGTAATCGAATTTACGCAGGAACAAGAAGAGGAATGAGAATTAGTGATGACAATGGTACTACTTGGATTAACCCTGTAAAAAATGCAGCAGGTAACCCAAGTCTTGAGGCTTGTGTGGATATTCAGATTAGCGCAGGTGGAAAGCGAGTGATTGCATCGGTTGGAAATAAATGCTACGTTTCTGACAGCAAAGGAGATGATGATACTTTTGATTTGAAATCATCGACACAAAGCGGACTGCCCATTAGCGGACTTTCAAATCTTAAATTAACCATTTCTCTTCAGGATTCAAATTACATTTATGCAATTGCTGCTAGAGGTGGAACCTATGATTTATTAGGTGTTTATAAATCTACCAATGGCGGAGATACCTGGACAACCATTGCATCAGGAGGTTCTCTTACTTTTCAGCCACTTGCTAATCAAGGTGATTACAACTGCTGTATTGCTGTTTCACCTGGTAATAAAGAGCAGGTAATGATTGGTGGATTGGATTTGTACAAATACACGAATACATCAGGTTGGAATCAATTATCAGCATGGTTTTATTCTCCTTTTTCTCCATTATACGTTCACGCAGATAACCATGCCATCGTTTATAATAAACTGAATCCAAACATTGTTTACATTGCCAATGATGGCGGGCTTTATAAATCATCTGATGGTGGTTCTAGCTTCACTGCCATAACACGTGGTTACAACACAACGCAATTTTATTCTGTTGCTTTCAGCAATACCGGAAAAGTATTAGGAGGCACACAAGACAACGGTACCAATTATATCAATTTCCAGGGTAACTCACCCATGGCAGCTGATGAGGTATTAGGTGGTGACGGATTCGATTGTGAAATTTCCGGAATCAATGAAGATGCATTCTTTGGTTCACTTTATTTTGGTAACCTTTACCGTTCAGCAAACCAAGGGGCCGGTGGTGCCTTGTTTTTCTCAGGAGCACCAACCGCCTATGTAGATAACTCTTCTTTCCATACCGTAGTTCGTTTGTGGGAATCCTTCAATAATCCTAATAGCCAGGACAGTATTTCTTATACCGTTCCTGCGGGTCAGACCATTACCAACGGACAAAACCTTACGGTTAACAGTAAAACCAACAACACTCCTTTTGTTTACACAAACAATCAAGGGACTTTCCAAGGTGGAGACAGTATTAAAATCAAAGATCCTGTTCAATCCAGAATTGCCATTGGGATGATCAATGGAGCTTCGAACCCAAGAGTTTTCCTTACCAACCGTCCGTTGGATTTTTCTACAGATCCTTTCTGGTTCCCTGTATTTACCAATGAGGCTTCGCTTTCAACCATTGGAAGTGATCCACTTGGTGGGGAAGTTAATTGCCTTGCCTTTTCTGGTGATGGAAATCATTTGTATGTTGGAACAAGCAATGGAAATGTTTACAGGGTTAGTAACTTAAATACCATCCGTTTAAACAGCGTAGCAGATACCATTACCGGTTGGATTGGAAGACCCGGCTGCCAGCTTACCTCAACTCGTCTTGGTGCTTTTGGCAACAGGGTAGTAACTAGCATTTCAGTTGATCCTAACAATGCTGATAAAATCATTGTAACCTTGGGTAATTATGATAATACAGCCTACGTTTATAGAATTACAGACGCAACCACAGCGCTTTCATCCACCAACACCTCCAACTTCACCAGCATTCAGGGTAATCTGCCAAAAATGCCTGTTTACTCTTCTGTGATTGACTATTCTAATGGCAATAGAATTATCATCGGAACGGAATATGGTATTTGGGTTAATGACAATGGTGGAACCACTTGGACCAAGGAGTCGAATGGAATTGCCAACACGCAAGTTTTCATGTTGCGTCAGCAAACCCTTCCCTACAATCGTTGCTGGAACTCAGGTTTCATTTATGCTGCAACACACGGAAGAGGAATATTCAGAACCGAAACCCTTACAGGAATTGGCAAACCGGAACAGGCTAACGCTGCCAATTTTGAAAACAAACTAAGAATTTCGCCTAACCCGGTTACAGATCAGGCTACGGTTGAGTATTTCTTGAAAAATGAAGGACAATACACTGCGAAAATTTATGACCTTAGTGGAAAACTTCAAAGAGAAATCAATCTTGGAGCGAAATCATCCGGCAGTCACAAAATGAATTTGCAGAAACAAGATTTACCTGCCGGTACTTACTTGTTTACTATTTCAGGAGGAGGCGACAGAGTCACCTCAAAATTCATTGTAAAAGACTAAATTTTTGAAACAAGCTAAAAAAGCCCTGTCAACCTCTTTATTGACAGGGCTTTTTTTTTAATACAACAAAATGAGCATCAATATAGGCATTAATGGATTTGGACGGATAGGCAGAACCTTTCTAAGAGCGAGCAGAAAATACCCTGAAATAAAGGTGGTTCAAATCAACGACCCTGCCCCGGCCGCTACCCTTTGCCACCTCCTAAAATATGATTCCATCCATAGGAAATTTCCAGAGGAGATTGTCCAAACCGAAGAGGGCTTTATCATCGGGAAAGATGAAATAAAATTTAGCCATGAAAGGCAGCCGTCCCAAATTGCCTGGAAAAATGTTGATCTTGTCATTGAAAGTTCCGGTTTTTTTCTGGATAGAAATACGGTGGAAGGTCACTTTAATTCTGCTATAAAAAAAGTACTGCTTTCGGCTCCCCCCAAAGACAAAACCATTGAAACCATCGTTTATGGGGTTAACGAAAAGCAAGGAAATTTAAATGACAAAATTTTGTCGGGCGCCTCCTGTACCACTCATTCAGCGGCACCTTTGATTAAAATACTTGATGAACATTTTGGAATCGAATCAGCCTTCATAACCACAGTACATTCCTTTACAGGTGATCAAAAGTTAATTGATTCACCCCATAAGGACTTAAGAAGGGCCCGATCAGCGCCACTCTCCATTATTCCCACCACAACGGGAGCTGCCAAAGCGTTGGGCAATATATTCCCACATCTTGCTGAAAATTTAGGAGGTGGTGGAATCCGGGTGCCCGTGCCCGACGGCTCATTAACAGATATCACTGCCTTTTTGAAAAAAGAAGCTAGTGTTGAAGAGATAAATCAATTGATGCAACATGCTTCCACGGGGGCATACAAAGGCATTATTGCCTACACCGAAGAACCACTTGTGTCCATCGATATTATTGGTAGAACCGAATCATGTGTGTTTGATTCTGATTTAACATCGGTGTTGGGAAGGATGGCAAAAGTTGTGGCTTGGTATGATAACGAAACAGGCTACTCTAACCGATTGGCCGATTTGGTGATTTACCTCAAACAAAACAAGTATTTAGACTAAAACAAAATCAAGCATCCGGTGTTCCTTTACCAAATCAAACGACATGAAAAAAATATTGTTTTTGACACTAATTGCTTCTGCTGCATTATTGTTTCTTCAATTTAAACCCGGCACAATGAAAACCTTGTATGATTTTCAGGCCAAAACCATCGATGGTAAACCCTTTTCCTTTAGTTCTTTGAAAGGAAAGAAAGTTATGATTGTAAATACAGCATCTGAATGCGGCTATACACCGCAATATGCAGAACTGGAAGAGCTTTATAAAAAATACCAAGGGAAAAACTTCGTAATTATTGGATTTCCGGCCAACAATTTTGGAGGACAAGAGCCGGGCAGCAATGCAGAAATTAAAGATTTCTGCAAAAAGAATTATGGGGTTTCTTTTCAGATGATGGAAAAAATTTCAGTTGATGGAAAGGATGCTCATCCGCTCTACCAATGGCTTGGTCAAAAAAGCGCCAATGGAGTTCTTGATGGAAAAGTAAAATGGAATTTTCACAAATTTCTGATTGACGCCAATGGGAAACCTGTAAAATCTTTACCTTCGGGCACCAAACCATTATCAAAAGAAATAGTGGATTGGATAAACGAAAAGTAATTTGAAAGTAGATATTCTTGCATTTGGCGCTCATCCCGATGATGTTGAACTATCTTGTTCAGGGATATTATTGTCTCATGCCTCACGAGGGAAAACCTTTGGATTAGTAGATTTAACGGAAGGAGAGCTTGGTACAAGGGGCACTGCCGAAATCAGGAAACAAGAAGCTACAACAGCAGCCAAAATCCTTGGCGCATCTTTCCGCGAAAATTTAGGTTTACAAGATGGTTTCTTTCAAATAGATGAAATTTCTCTTCGGAGGGTCATCTATACCATTAGAAAATACAAACCTGAAATTGTAATTTGCAATGCCCCCAATGATCGTCACCCTGACCACGGAAAGGGACATGAATTGGTGAAGCAAGCTTGTTTTCTATCGGGATTGAGGAAAATAACCTCCAAAGACGAGCATTTTTCACAAGAACCTTGGCGCCCCAAAATGATATTTGGGTACATTCAGTTCTATTCTTTGAGTCCGGATTTGATTGTTGATATTTCGCCCTATATCGAGAACAAAATAGAGAGTGTGAAGGCTTATAAAAGCCAATTCTATGATCCCACATCCGCGGAACCGGAAACTGTTATTTCTAGTAAAAAGTTTCTAGACAATATCAAAGAAAGAGCCTCAGACTGGGGCCGCCTAATTGGCACCGAATATGGGGAAGGATTAATGGTGGTAAGAACTCCGGGCATTTCTGACCTCTTTCATTTAATCTAATAAAGGCTCAAACAAGCCCTACTTCTGTTGCTTTTCTTCCGAATTGCGGGAACGATTCTTCCCCATAAAAAACGTTTGCCCACTTAATTGTATTAAATAAAAAAAGCCCCGCTATGCGGGGCTTTTTTTATTTGAAGAGATAAGGATTACTTAATCATTTTAAAGAAACCGGTACCTGGTTTAAATTCTGAACCATCTTTCTTGGTGGCCTCAATAACCCAGTAATAAGTTCCTGCCGGATAATTTCCTCCATCCCAAGTATCGGTTAAGGAACTGAATTCAACTACCTTTTTACCCCAACGATCAAAGATTTGTGCTTTAAAAGAACTGATTTCGTTCGGGTTAATCTGGAATTTGAAAGCATCGTTCTGACCATCACCATTAGGAGAGAAAATGTTCGGAATAAACAATGGAACGTATTCATTCACATCAATTTCGATATAAGCAGTGTCGGTACAACCATTGGCAGTGTAAACAATCATAGAAGCTCTGAAAACACCTGAATCCTGATAAGTGTAAATTGGATTAGCATCACTGGTTTGGGTTGGAGAACCGTTACCATAGTTCCATATAAAGTTGTCAACATTACCAGACAAAGTAGAAGTAAAGCTAACTTCTAAAGGAGCATCACCGGTTAATGGGTTGGCCAATAAAGAAACGGTTGGAGAAGGGCTAAATACTATTGGTACGGCAGTAGCAGGACTTTCGCAACCTTCGATAGAAGTTTGAGTCACCCACACGGTAGTAGGCGAAGTAATGCTTCCTTGCAATGCAGCACCGGTATTCAATTGATTAACCAAAACAGAATCACTATACCAGGTAACCACTCCGTTTGGACTAGGAACCAAGGTACCAGTGTTGGGAGTACCTTCACAGGTAAGGGTACCTGCGGTAACTACCGGAGCACCGGGTGCTGCGGTAACGAGGAAGGTAACTTGTTGTTGGCTAGTACAACCTCCTGAAACAACGGTGTAGGTTACCGTATTAGGTCCTAAAGTAGCTGCAGCAGGGTTAAATGCACCGGTTGGTGAAACAGCTGCCGAACCACTAAAAGTACCGCCAGCTGTTACAGTGGCAATACTAAAGATAGCATCACCGGAACAAAGAGTGTTTGGCGGTGTGGTGATAGTAGCATCAGGCAAAGAATTTACCGAAATGGTGATGGTATCTGAAGAAACACACAATGTAACCGGATCTGTTGCCGTAACAATGATTGTATGAGTACCGGCACCTGCAGTTGCAGGACTGAAGGTTTGGGTAGCATTATCAACACCCGGACCAGACCATGTACCAAGCGTTCCGAAAGGAGTAATGTTTGCTATTAGGTTTACCGCATTGTCAGTAATACAAAGAGGAGCTTGTGCTTGTGCATCAACAACAGGAGCAGTGTTTACTATCATGACTACCGTATCAGAAGCAGGACACGGATTAGGGATGCTATAAATTATCAAGTGAGTTCCTGGACCTGCAGTTGCCGGTAAAAAGGCGCCTGAAGGAGTTACACCCGGACCTGACCAAGTACCACCGGTGTTAAGGGAGGTAAGGGTTACACCAAGGTCACCCGGGCAAAAAGTTGCCGGAGGAGTGGTTATGGTAGGATCCGGTGCAGGAGACACACTTAAATTCATTGTTTGTGCATCAAAACAAGTTGTTCCAACTCCAACTGAGTAAGTTGCAACATAAGTACCAACACCAACAGCAGGGTCGAAGAAACCTACGGAGGTTACATCACCTGTCCAACTACCACCGTTGGGTGTTGCAGTAAGCGTTACCGGAGCATCACTGGCGCAGAAAGTAGAATCCGTAGTTGTAATATTAACATTGAACTGCGTAGTATAACCAATATCAACCGTAGCGGTATCAGCACATCCACCATTATTAGAAACAACGGTTACGGTGTAAGAAGTAGGTCCGCCCGGCAACAAAATTGGTGCAAAAGGGTCAGTAATTACAAAATTTGGATCAGAAGGAGACCAAGTAATGGTATAATCTGCAGGGTCAGGAGCACCGCCACAGAAGTAGAAGTTTGTATTGGGTCTCAAGTTCAATGCACCTGTAATAACGGTATCTTGACACACACCAACCACATCACTAAACCATAATAAGGTTGAGCCAAAAGGGGTGGTTGTGAATGGACTTGAGCAGTTTTGCGTGTAAGGAACAGCAAGGTTATCAAAACAAATTTCAACCAACAGGTTAGAAGTACCATCCCACTCATAATATTGATCAAACTGATGAACGTTCATACCAACCACAGGATTAACGGTTTTAGGATTAAATACTGTTGTTAGGTTGGAAGGTGCGTAAAACAACTGGGCAAGGTCGCTGATTTGGGTACAACCCATTTTGATGGTGTATTGGTCATAAGCAAGTGTACTTGCATTTAGAGAGGTAACAGGGAAGCCCAAGGCACTAATTTTACCTCCTGAAAAACCCATCGACAACAATTCTGAAGCAGTGTACAGATATTGTTGTTTGGCATTTCTGTAGAAATTAAAATAAGGAGCCGGTTCAATGGTAGAGGTAGGTGTATTGGTTTGTGTTCCTGTACCGATGGTAACAGTATTGGGTGTTAAAACACAAGGAACCTGAGAAACCCCGCATGCATTGGGTACTGCATTGGTAATGTACATGTAAACATTGGTAGTATCACCAACACAAGCTGTATCAAAAGTAGCTGCAATAATAGGAGCAACACTATTGGCAACAGTAATGGTAATACTGTCGTTTTTCACACAACCCTGACCACTAATGATTTCCACATTGAAGGTAACTGTACCTGGAAGGAAAATAGTTGCCAAAGGATTGGCAATGGTTGCATCATTTAGGTTGTTAGCCGGAGTCCAGTTATAACTATATCCACCGGCAGGACTTGGAGTAACGTTCAACTGAACCGGTTGCTGTGCACAAGGGGTAGCATCATCGGCAGAGATAGTCCAGGTAAAATCAGGAACCACTTGAACAGTAACCGTATCAATGTTGATACAAGTTCCACTCAAATCACTAATTACTACATAAGAAGTGGTAACGGTTGGCTGAGCGGTTGGATTGAAACACGGGTTACAAGAAAATTGAGGACCCACAGGAATTTGAACTCCTGACATATCATACCACGTAAAGATGGTACCACCGGTAGCGATAATATCGGCACTGGAACCATCGCAAACCGTAATTACGGCTGATGGTCCTGCTTCTGTTTTTTGAATTACATTTACAGAGTAAACGAATGTTTGAATACCGGTAACGGGGCAAGCGCCATCGTTTACCTGAACAATAAAGTTGTAAGCATTACCTGCAGAACCGGCTGGTGCTGTCCATGTTACATCCATGGTGGTTGGATTAACACCGTTGGTTGTCATCGTTGAACCTGGCAATACAGTTAATAGGTTGGTTGTTAATCCGAGGGTATCGCCTGCATCGGGGTCATCGTAGGTGGCAGTAAAGCTAAAACTACTTCCTTCACATAATTCAATGGCGTAAGGCCCCGATTGAATAACCGAACCGGAACCCGTCAAATTGGTGATTTGGCCTGCAGCAGGATTTGGAACAATATTAGAGCAAGTAATAACAACGAATTGAATATCTCTCATTACAGTACTAAGCAAAGCACCGGTGGCCTGGTCATATTCATCCACCTGAACAACCACCACAAAGTTTCCTAAAATGGTAGGTGTAAAGTTCAATTGACCGGTAACGGGGTCAATGGTAATCCCTGTAATTGGGTCAGTAGCAGAATATGGTGGAGGATAACCAACTGGATTACCGGCAGTTTGTAAAGCTGTAACAAGCGAAAAAACCAAAGAATCGCCATCTGTTTCAACCACACCATAGTTGTAAGATACGGGTTGATTGTTACAAACGTAAGGGATAGGTTGAGCGGTGAAAAAAGGAGTATTATTAACCGGATCGGTTGCTAAATTTAGGATGGCCTCAACGTAAACATCCTCGCTGGCTGGTGCATCAATATTTACAATAGCACCATTCCTACAACAAGTCTCCCAATTTACATTGAAAAAGTCGCAGGGAGGATCCATGGTTACGATAATCTCGTAGGTGTAACGCTGCATCCCCGGCAAAGACCCGCCAAAACATGTACTATTCAGAGAGTCGGAGGAACACAACTGTGAAATATTGGTACCTCCCGGGTTAATCAAGGGAGCACTAACATTTTGTGATTGGCCGGTACAGGAATTGATTATTTCAATATTCTCCTGGTTACTCATGGTAATACCATCACAATCCCTGAAGAGATTGAGGGTAATAAGGTACTGGCCATTACCGAGCGATTGAACAGAAATATCCGCCCCGGAAATGTGGGATGCATAAGTCTGCTGGCCTAATCCAAATAGCAAGATTGCAAAAAGGAGTCGTATGTGCTTTAACATAGGTTGGGTTTGAATGTGTAAAAACGGCCAAAAATAATTTTTTTTTCTTTTATAAACAAATAATTGTTCCATTTTAATGATAGTAGCATCTTTGTAACCTCAAAAAGACCAAAATGGAAAAAGTTGACTTTCTACGGACAGGGTTTATTGGGTTTTGTAAAACCTTATCGGATGACCAAAAGGGCAAATGGGGAAAAATGAACGCACAGCAAATGGTTGAACATTTTTCAGCTTCGGTGAGGATTGCAACCAAAAAGGAAACTTTCCCGCTTCAAACCCCTTTAGAAAAAATACCCGCTGTGCAGCATTTTATAAACAGCGATAAAGAATTTAGAGAAAACACCCCCAATAATCTGCTTTCCGACACTCCTTCCGAGTGGAAACACCCTTCTATGGAGGCTGCCATTGATGAACTTTCTATGGAGATTAACGAATTCTTTACTTACTTTGAAACCAAACCCGGCCATATTGTTCAAAATCCTTTTTTTGGGGATTTAGACTTTTCCATGTGGGTTCAATTGCTTTCAAAACACGCCTTGCATCACGCTAAACAGTTTGGTTATAATCCTGAATTCAAATTTTCTCATGCTTAAAGTTAAAACTTCAACCATCCCGGGTGCCGGAAAAGGGCTTTTTACCACCACCGCCATTTCAAAAAACGCCAAAATTATTGAATATGAAGGTGATTATTTAACCTGGAATGAAGTTCGTAAAAGATACAAGGGGGAAATTTTGGACGCCCTTTACCTTTTTCATTTGGGTCCTAATAAATGGATTGATGCACAACAAAGACCTGAGTGCTTGGCACGGTATGCTAACGATGCAAGGGGTATGACCAAAATAAGTGGTCTGAACAACAACAGCGAGTATCAAATTCATGAAGGGAAACCTTACATCGTTGCCACCAAAAACATTGCGGCCAACAGTGAAATTTTTGTTGATTATACCAAAGATTACTGGGACGCCTTGAAAGAAAAACACAAAGGCCATAAAATTCCGGGAAGAAGCACAAAATAAAAACAAAGCACATTCAGAGAATGGAACAGATAAAATCATTAGGAAATTATGCAATGGGTAGCTGGATTCCATCCAGTGGAAAACAGCAAACACTATTCAACGCCATTACCGGTAACCCGGTGGCTTTGGCAGGTAGCGAAGGGCTTGACTTTAATGCCATGCTGCAATACGCCAGAAATACCGGTGGACCCAACCTAAGAAAAATGACCTTTCACGAAAGGGGAAGAATGTTAAGGGCTCTTGCCTTGCATTTATTGTCGAAGAAGGACGATTTTTATGCTATCAGTTGGGCAACTGGCGCCACCAAGGCGGACAGCTGGATTGATATTGAAGGTGGCATCGGTAATTTGTTTGCCTATGCAAGTTTGAGAAGGCAGTTTCCAGATGCACCTTTTTGTTTAGATGGAGATGCAGCAAAAATTTCGAAAGGTGGTACTTTTATCGGACAACATTTGTGTGTTCCTAAAGAAGGTGTGGCCATTCATATCAATGCCTATAATTTTCCGGTTTGGGGCATGCTTGAAAAGGTGGCGGTGAATTGGTTGGCCGGAGTTCCGGCAGTGGTAAAACCGGCTACCGTTACTTCTTTCTTAACAGAGGCAGTAGCCCGCGAAATGATAAGCAGTGGTATATTACCCGAAGGGGCATTCCAATTGATATGCGGTAGCGCCACCGGGATTTTAGATCATGTTAACAATCAGGATATCGTAACCTTCACCGGTTCGGCAAGTACAGGGAGAATGTTGAAAGCACATCCCCGTTTGCTCAGTGAATCGGTTCCTTTTAACATGGAGGCCGATTCGCTCAACTGCTGTATTCTTGGTGAAGATGTAAAACCGGGATCTGCGGAATTTGATATTTTTATCAAAGAAATACAAAGAGAGATTACCATCAAGGCCGGACAGAAATGTACTGCGGTAAGAAGAATCATGGTACAAGAAAATGTTTTAGAAGATGTACAGATTGCGTTGGGCAAAAGACTTCAGCAAAACATTATTGGTGATCCAACCGTTGAGGGTGTTCGCATGGGGGCATTGGCAGGACAAGAGCAATTGAAAGATGTGCGTGAAAAGGTAAAAAAATTAGCCCAAAGTCAATCCATCATTTTTGGCGATTTAGAAAATTTTGAAGTAACAGGCGCTGATAAAAACAAAGGGGCTTTTATGAGTCCGATTGTTTTTTTGAATGAGTTTCCCTTCGAAAAAACAGATTGTCATGAGATAGAGGCTTTTGGTCCGGTAAGTACCATCATGCCTTATAAAACCACCGAGGATGCGATTGCCCTTTCCAAGATGGGAAAAGGATCTTTGGTAAGCTCAATTGTTACAGGAAATCATGCAATAGCCAGGTCTTATGTAATGGGTGCAGCCACCTATCATGGAAGAATATTGGTATTAGATGCAGCATGCGCCAAAGAAAGCACAGGACATGGCTCTCCCCTGCCCTTGTTGGTACATGGAGGACCCGGTAGAGCGGGAGGCGGAGAAGAAATGGGTGGTAAAAGAGGCGTTTTTCACTACTTACAAAGAACA
>JBILVQ010000086.1:0-11653 GCA_044370375.1 Bacteroidia bacterium | reverse complement strand
TTTAAGAGCAACCAAAAGCGTTGATAGGGTGTTTTCATGGATTATTTTTGATGGCTTGTAAGGCCAGATTGACATAAAATTTTGTAATGTAGTTGGCAGACTTTTGCTTGTTGGTTAAACCAGGCAAATGCTCGCCAAAGAACACCTGTAAATGCGCGCCTTCAATGATGGTGGAGAGCAGCATGTTGGGGTATTTGTAGCGCGGACTAATTTCTTTAATGAGTGCGGCCAAACGACCAACAAACTGTTTGTAATTAAAGTAGGCTCCTTCTTTATTGGCCTTATCTACATCTTTGGTAAGATAAGATTTGGAAGATTCTGAAATAACAATTCGGTACAGTTGATCCATTTCTATGCCATCAACAACAGAATGATTGAAATTGTTTTTGGTAACAAGAGCAATGGCTTTTTCTAATCTTAATTCGGCCGATGGAATGTTGGCGGTTTCAATAACCAATTGGTATTCGAGCCAAGCCCAATAGCAGGAAATAAGGTAGGTGAGTAATTGGTTCTTACTTCTGAAATAGCGATAAATAGAGGCTTCCGGAGATTCAATCTTCTCTCCTAATTTTTTGAAAGTGAATTTCTCAAAACCCAATTCATCAATGAGCATAACCGCATGAGAAACTATTTTTCGACCCAGTTTACTAGACGATGGATCGCTCAGAAATAAATTACCATTCAATTTAACTTTAAAACCACTTAATAAATCGTCCATAAAAAATCATTTCAGGCAAAATTAATAGTAATACTATCGTATTTGCATTGAAAACTATCTTAAATTATCTAACTTATTGATAATCATGACACTAAAAAACGTTAAGAAAATTTATTGCTGAGGAAAAGGACAAAAAAAAGGGAAAAACTGATGTTCTTCCCTTTTATCGGTTGAATAGGACAACTTAAAATCTTTCCAAAGCAGAAAAGAAGAAATCGCCTTCAATCTTAGCATTATCATCGCTATCTGAACCATGCACTGCATTGGCAGCAATGGATTCAGCGTAAATTTTACGGATAGTACCTTCGGCAGCATCTTTAGGATTGGTAGCACCAATCAAGGTTCTGAAATCTGCAACGGCATTGTCTTTTTCAAGAATGGCAGCTACAATGGGTCCTGAACTCATGTATTCAACCAGTTCGCCATAAAAAGGACGTTCTTTGTGCACAGCGTAAAACTGACCGGCAGTTTCAGCAGTCAGATGCGTGTATTTCATCGCCACGATACGAAATCCGGCTTCATTAATCATTTTTAAAATTCCTCCAATGTAGTTCTTTCCAACTGCATCAGGTTTAATCATCGTAAACGTACGGTTTGTTGCCATTTGCTCAATTTTTTCGCAAAGGTAAGCATTATCTCCCTTTTTCTGAAATGCCCAGAAGAATTAAAAAAAGCTTAACCAAAAAGATAGGGCATCAACAACCAACTCAGCAGGCTAATGATCACAATCCCCAACAAATCTACCCGGAGGCCTGCATGCAAAAATCCTTTTACGGGAACCAAGCCTGTTCCGAAAACAATCGTATTGGGCGCAGTGGCAATGGGCAAAACAAAGCCCAGCGAAGCAGCCAGTGTGGCCGGAATCATTAAAGTGAGCGGATGAATATCAATGGCCACCGCCAGCGATTGCAACACCGGAAGCGCCAATTGTATGCTGGCAACATTGCTCGCAAATTCACTGATGATGGTTACCGTGAGCACAATGGCGAAAATGAGCAACAAAGGATGAAGGCCTTGCATAAAGGTCAATTGCTTTGCAATAAATGCACCCAATCCCGACAACTCAAAACCTTTGGCCAAAGCAAAACCTCCTCCAAACAACAGCATTATTTCCAACGGAATTCTTTTCAAATCCTCGCCATTCAATAAAGTTCCTCCACGCTTCGTGGGAATTAAAAACAACAAACAGGCCATAAAAATGGCCACAATGCCATCGTGCAAATATTTTTTGTGTTCAAACAGTGACGACCATCCCCGCAATTGAACAAAGCCTAAATCTAAATCGGCCCTGCTGAACCAAAGCAGTGAGGTGACCAAAAATACCAGCAAGATAATTTTCTCCTCGGTGCTAACCGCTCCCAAGGCTCTATACTTGGTCTTGAAAATTTCTAATCCTCCCTCCTCGCCTTTTGCAGAAACCTTAGCATAGCTTTTCAATACAAATAAACTCACGAGCAATATCAACAAGGCAATAGGAAAACCAACCATGAACCAATTGGAAAAATTAATTTCAGTACCATTCACCAAATGACTGTTGTAATAACCCGAGAAGATCATGTTGGTGGGTGTTCCCACAAGGGTTGCCATTCCGCCAATGGAAGCCGAATAAGCCAGACCAATGAAAAGTGCGGTTCCCCACAATGTCGTTTTACCTGAGCCATTGTATTCTTCAAACAAGGCCCTGGTGGCGGCCAACAACATCAAAACGGTGGCCGTGTTTGAAATCCACATGGAAAGAAAAAACGAAGTTATCATCAATCCTGCCAGGATATGAAAAGGAGATTTACCAATCCGGGATAGTACCTTCAAAGCAATTCTTTGGTGCAAACCCCATTTTTCAATTCCCAACGATAATATGAATCCGCCCAAAAAAAGAAAAATTACCGGATCCATGTATTGAGAGGCAATTTCACGCGCATCGCCAATGCCATACAGGGGAATCATGACAAAGGGAATCAAAGAAGCAATGCCAATTTCTACTGCATCGGTCAACCACCACAAGGCTACCCACAAAGTGATGCCAGCCATGGCCCATAAAGCAGGTTGACCGCTCATAAAAACTCCGTAAAGGGCAATCAGGTTTCCCAACAAAGGGGCCAACCATTTAAACAAATGTGCCTTTACAGATGCACCGGCCATTATTTTGAATTTAGGACCTTGTCCAAAACTTGAACAACCCTTTCGGTTGCTTTTCCATCCCAAAGCGGAGGAATACTTCCTTGCTTAAAGCGGCCTTCCTCAATGGCTTTGATTCTTTCTTTGATTAAATTTAAATCGAAGGGAAGCAATTCATTGGTACCCAAAGTAACGGTAACAGGGCGTTCTGTGTTGGGACGCAACGTCAAACAAGGCACCAACAAAAATGTAGATTCTTCTTGAATACCACCGCTATCGGTTAATATAAACTTCGCATTCTTGATTAATTTTTGGAAGGCAAAATAATCGAGGGGCTCGGTTAAAATCAAATTGGCATTGCCGGCAAAATCATCGTACAAACCATGCTTTTGCAACATCTTTACGGTACGCGGATGAATGGGGAAAATAATTTTGTACTTGGCCGTAACTTCTTTGATGAGCACAGAAAGTTTATTCAAACCATCCAAATTATCAACGGTGGCCGGACGATGCATGGTCATCAAAACAAAGCCATCCTTGTTTAATTGATATTTGCTCAACACATCGGAGGCATCAATTTCTTTTTCGAAGGCCACCATGGTATCAATCATGGTATTGCCCACAAAGTACAGTTGCTCTTTGTTCTTTCCTTCCTGCAGCAAGTGATCCATGCCCGTTTGCTCGGTCACAAAAAAATAATCGGTAATAGCATCCGTTAAAACACGGTTGTGCTCTTCCGGCATACTGCGGTCGAAACTGCGCAATCCACTTTCTAAATGCGCAATCGGCACATTCATTTTATTGGCGGTTAAAGCAGCGGCAAAGGTTGAATTCACATCTCCCACAACAATCATCAAGGCGGGTTGATGCAAATGAATCTGCTCTTCTAAACGCAACATGATTTCGGCCATTTGGGTGTTGGGACTCCCCTGGGGCACGTTCATGAACACATCAGGAATTAAATTAAACTGGCGAAAAAAAACATCGGCCATCTTCTCATCGAAATGCTGACCGGTATGAAGAATGACAAACTCAATACCAGGATATTGCTTTGCTACGCGTTTGAATTGCGTTACTTTGATAAAATTAGGACGTGTTCCAACAATGATGAATACTTTCTTTGCGCTCATGCTTTTAATTTTTTTTCTTATTCATTTTTTCCCAGGCACTGATTACTTTCAGGGCCATGAAATCCCAGGTATGTTCTGCATATACCTTTCGCTGAAAGCCTTCGCCCAGCTTCTTTCTCAGCGTTTCATTCTCTATTAAAGTTTGTATGGCGATGGACAAATCATGGGCCTTGTCTTTCAGTAACAAACCTGTTTCTCCTTCGCTCAATACATCGCGCACCGCAGGCTGGTCGGGCGCTATAATGGCTTTGCCCAAAGCCCCATATTCAAAAATTTTAATGGGCGACATATAATAATTGGTGCTGGCCAACACCGTAATGTCCATGCATTGAATGTAATTCATCACCATTTGATAAGGCACACTTCCGGTAAAATGAATTTTTCCTTCAAGTCCTAACAACGATGCTTTTACCTTTAATTCCTCTAAAATAGCACCTCCACCTACAATCAATAAGAATGCATTCTTTTGTTTTAGGGATGAAAGTGTATCGGCAAAGGACTGAATTAATTTATCTACACCGTGATAGGGGAAGATGGAACCTACAAAGCCCACCACGGTTTTACCACTTAGTCCGAGGTCATCGCTAATTTTGCGACATACTTTTTCATCGGTAACAATTTTTTGCGGGTCGATGGCATTGGGGGTGATGATAGATTTTTCTGCAGCGCCTTTTACTACGGTATCAAAATACTTTTGCAAAGGAGTAGAGACCAATACCAGCGCATTGGTTGCGCTTACTTGGCGTTTTTCTGCAGCATAAGCACGGGCTTTCATGAGCGAAGAACCCGACAATTCTTGGCGTTCATGCACATAAGGTGCATTGAATTCCATGAAATGGGTGATGTTTAATTCCTTGGCTACTTTGATGCCCGATTCCATCAAATAATAACCGCGTTCGTAAATTAAATCAGGCTGAAATTTTTTGCAATGTGCCAATAACTTGCGGTAGTTCTGTTCATCGGTCTGTAGCAATGCCCTGTCTTTTAAGGTTTCCCACAAAAGATTTGGAACCGCTTTTTTGATAAGCACTTTCACCGGATTTTGTCCGGATTGCACCAAGGCCTTTGCCTCTGCTTCCTGTTCACCGCCTGCAATGCAGGTTTCAACTACATGCCCCATTCTCCTAAAAGCAGCAATCATTTCACGCATGTGGGTGCCGGGACCCGACTGAGCAGATAAATTAAGATGGGGATGAGGAGAAAAATAAAGAATCCGCAAGGCAGTTATTTTAGCCGGCAAAATAAGCGAAAAATCCCGATTTACAGGTTATTGAAGCATAAAATTGACCAAATAAGTGTGCCCAATGCCTTGTTTAAACGAAAGCAAGCCATGCAGGGGAATGGTGGGGATGATGAAAGAATTGTAGCTTTTAAGGTAGCTTAGGAAATGACCTTAACATCCATGATACCCAATTGCGGCCGAAAATATAACTTTACCGCATCACCCATCGCCCTACGCTTCAAGTCATGTGTTACCATGCTTCTTTTTCTTTCAATCATTTTCAATTGGCCGAACGATATCGACTTGCGGCAGAAGAAATACCCAACGGCAGTACCTTGCCGGTCCCTTATGCCAATGGCTTTTCTTTTCCCCTACTGCCGGTGCTCATCCTTGAACCCGTATTGAAGGTAAAATGGATGCAATGGGGATTGATTCCTCGATGGACCAAAAGTCCGGCCGAGGCTGAAAAAATAAGGGTGATGACGCTCAATGCAAAGCTTGAAACCCTCCGTGAAAAGCCGGCTTTCCGTCATACCGTTCCCTCGCAACGATGCCTCATCCCCTGCTCGGGTTTTTATGAATGGCGCGAAATACAAAAGAAAAAATATCCTTACAGGATAGAAAGCGCAACGCCCATTTTTTCCATGGCCGGTATTTATGATGAATGGCTCGATACAGATACCGGGACGCTGGTGAATTCGTTTGCTGTGGTTACAGCACCCGCCAATCATTTAATGGAACAAATTCACAATACCAAAAAAAGAATGCCGCTGGTATTGGCTCCAGAAGAAGAAAGCCATTGGCTCAGCGCAAGTTTTGATGAAGCATTCACACAAAATCAAATCCTTCATTTACAGGACCTGCACTTAAGGGCAAGGCCCATTGCCAAAGACTTTCAACAAAAGTCGCTGACCATGGGCCCCGAAGCATTCGATAAAGAAGTTCCTTATCCTGAACTGGCTTTTTATCCTCTTGATTAGTTATTAGGCGCGCCTGCCTTCACCCATTTTTTAATTTTTCCAATGGAGCACGCATCAATTTTGCTGGTGCTGCCTTTGGGCATTTGAGAAAATCCACTGGCCCAGGTAATCACACCTACCAATTTTCCGGCATCAGCGGTGGTCTTCACGCCCGCATAATCACTCAGGTTCAAGATGGTAGAAAGACTTCCGTGACAAGAATTGTTGTTGGTACCACAGTTGGATGAAAGGATGGGTTGTATGTTGGTGGCATAAGACATCACCGCGGTGGTGTCGCAGGCCGAAGCTGTATCAGCAGGATTCTTTACATACAATTCTTCGATATTGTCGTAATAACAAGAACTCATCAATAAGCTAAAAAGCGACAAAGCGATGATTGCAGAAGGGGTGTTTTTCATGGTTCAAAAAGTAACCGGTTTGACTTAGTTTTCAAATTTACGCAAAAATGCGGATTTTTTATTGGCAGTACCCAAAATGAACTGGTAGGGCGCATCGCCTTTCTCTTTATCCATTTTGCGTTTTTCAGGTTTCAACTCCTTGATGATGGTATTGAATTTTTCATCGCTGGAAATAGCCGCCATGGTTCCTGTAGAATAACTGAAGAACCACCAATTGCTGTTGTCATCCTCAAGATAAATGTTCAGGAAATCACCGCTTTTCTTCTGCACAATTTCAATTTTTCCTTTCAAGTATTTATTGTGCTGATTCTTGAGAATGATACCAACACCAATGGGTCCGACAGAAACAAATGATTTGGTAGCCTGATTCCATTTCATGGTTACATCACTAAGGAATAGTGTATGCTCCAATTCATCCGGAATTCTTTTGAAAGCACCATATAAATTCACCTGTGCAATCAATTTATCTGCTTCTTTTTTACCAAGCATTTCCACCAAAGAACGATCATAAATCGGTCGCGAAAAAGGAACGGGCAACAAAGAGGTGGAAGCATCCATTTTCTCTGAAATCAACTTGATGGCACTGTTCTCAAAGAAGAAATCGAGGGCCATGACCAAATTAAACTTCAAGGTATCGTTGACCAGATTGTGGTTGGCGCTACCAAAGGATTTGAGCTTGATCTGACCCAGGTTGTTGTACATCTTGAAAGCACCTTCGGCATACACTTGGCAGCCACTGGCATTCAGACTGATGTAATTGCCGGGAACAGTTAACTCCTTGATTTTTTCCTTGTTGGAAATTCTATACTCAGAACTGCTTTTATCGTAATAAATAAAACCACCCACACTGATCAAATCATTATCACCCGTTCCTCTGCGCGGAGAAACGAAAGCAGAGTAAACGTGCACCGAATCGTTGGCCAATAACAAACCGTTGGTAAAGCGTTTTTTGGTGCTTACATCTACGGTTGAATCGCCCAGCGGAATATACACTTCCTTAGGATTAACATCTCCGCTGAAATCTACCCATCGGCGGGCCAACAAATCGCAATTATGAATAATCCGGAAACTACCCTTAAAGGTAAGGTTCTGATTGGAGGCTGTTAAGTTGATGGTTCCTTTGTAATCGAAATTAGGACTAAGCTTAAAGCCGCTGGTCTCAGCAATATCACCTTCCCCGATGGTCTGGTTGGTTGCATCTGTTGCTACCTTGGTGAAATGAACCTTTTGTTCTTCACCGTTTTCATCTACGTAGTTGTAATCGGCATCACCGGCATAACTTTTCTTGCCATAGATATCCACTTTTGCATTGTACAAACGGTGATACTTGGTAACGGTATTGGCCAAAATACCGGAGTTCTGCAATGTTTCAATTCTGGCTTTTTTCTGAATGGTTACATTACCACTATCGGGGAAAATACGTGCATCCGCAACATTGATATAACGCACCTCATGGCAATAGATGATGCTGTTTCTGATGTCGTAACGGGCACGGGGAGAAAGAAAACGAAGGGAATCTTGATCGGGATGAATAGAGATAAACTCAGCACCCGTTAAATCCAGGTCTTCTGATTGTGCGCTTTGCTGGCCGGCCTTTGCCTGTGCAGATTTGGTATCGGATGATAATTCAAGATTGTCTTTTTCCATGAACCATTTGAATTGATCCATATAACAGAGATACTGGTTTACCGGGAATTTCACATAGGCACCACCACCATTCGATTTGAACTCTCCTACCTTGGTGTCGAAGTCGATGTGTGACTTAAAGTTAACCGTTGCAATACCAATATCATTGGCCGAAGCCGATTGAATTTTTATGTCGGAAGTATCGGCATCAAAGGTTCGTTCACTGAACTTGATATTTTTAGATTCCAAATCGGCTTTGTAAAAACTAACCACTCCGTTTCCTCTCAGTCCGGTAGGTTCAAGCGTGGTATATCCGCGATGCTTGGCAAGCCCGTCATACATTTCGAAAGGATGATTCGGTTTGTTGGTGGTAATCATGTAATCGCGATAGGGTCTCCAATGAACAAAGGCACTGTCGGCAATGGCTTTTGGGAACTGAAGACTGCCGCCTTGGTTCTTGTTTGTAAAGGTTTCACAGCGGGTATTGGTGGAATCGGGGAAGAAAATAAAATCTTTTGAAACCGTTGTAGAGGTAACATATTCAAGCGTTCCATCACCACGCAAACCCTGGTTACTCAACTTAATTTCGGCCACATATTTTCCTTTGTTGCCATACATGGGATAGCCATCCACAGGCGTAAAGGTTTTGAATCCTAAGGAATTATCCTCTTGCAGGCGAAGCGTTTCTGCAAAGTCGGGAAAAATCCCTCCTGATTGAAAATCGCCTGTAAAGGCCAAGGCATCGTTGGTGAAGTTATCCAAACTATCAATCGTAAACGGATTGAGGTGGAAGAAAACTTTATCGCGCGAATAAACCCCTCCAAAGATGGAGCCCTTATCCCAATAGGCATAGGAGTCCTTTTTGGAATTAAAAATCGGATACTGCGGATAATTGACCCTGCCCGACTTATTGTTAAAATTATCAATGAGCAAATCACCATTGATATTTTCAATTACGGTCTTTACCCAGGTCATTACGATGTTACCATCTTTATCTCTTTCATTGGATTGAATGCGGATTCGGAGGGAGTCAACGTTGGTGAGATTAATTTTAAACTTATCATATTCAAAAGAAAACTCTTTTCCAAAAAACTGAAACCTACCGGCATTCACCACCCCGGCAAAATTAAAGTCGCGGTTCTTCTTTACGGTTACAATCTGGTCTTTGGGGATAATATTTACCGACTGCGAATCACTTAAAAAGATACGGTCAACCCCAAAAATTTTCAAATCGAAATTCAACAAATTTAACTGGGCATTGGTAGCGTTCCGGCCTTGAGTAGAGTTAAACTCCATTACATCATAATCTTTCTTTCCGCCTTTGTATTTAATATAATCGAACAAACGGTCTTTCACCGTGACCATGTCTTTTTCTGAGTTATACATTACGAAACCCTGGGTGGTAAGGCCAACCAAAAAGGGTCGAAGTTGGTCGTGCGGAATACCAATACCACGGGCCAATTTATCCACCGAGAACTCATTGGCTTTTTCCTTGTTGGCAAAATCGCGGATTCTAACCAAAGGGTTAACATCATCCATGCCTTGCAAACGCAGGTAACGTGCGTCCTTAAAGAAATTAGAAGATTCAAAACTTGCATTGCTCTCACTGCTACCCTGAATCATTTTCATCTCAATGGTGGGCTCATCAATCTTCCAGTAAAAAGCTTCAAAATACATGTCGAGCATGTGATAGCTATCGTAATACGGACTGCGCGCAAGCCCTTGGTTATCGCGGATGAGAGAAAGTTCTTTGTCTTTGTAAATAAATTTCAGCAAGAGTCCGGGATGATAGATGGAATCGTTTTCCCAATACATGGTGACCGAAGCTTTATCCGACACGATTTTGTCGGCACGGATAACAAAACTCTTGGAATTGGCCACCAGAAAGACTTTCTTATTGCGCTTAAACTTCAAACGGGCAGGCTCTTCAGAGTTACCGGAACCAATCACCTTGGCACCTTTCACCAAAAAACCACCGTCATAATCCACCTCCGGATAAATATTATTGATAACAAAACGCTTGTTGTATGAGTTGAATTCAGGATAAGAGGCTTTATCATCATTCATGTCGGCCAAAACCTTGTCCGTGAGCACCCCTTGCAGCGGCTCGCTAAAATAAGCCTTGTTATAGTAGGTAACGGAATCGGCTACATATTGAGACGACTTTAAAGCAATTTTGTATTTTTTTAATTCTGCCCAACTCATGTTAGGATCTATACCCGCTCTTTTCCAGTCCACCTTTCCACCCGAACCTATCCATTGACCGCTGGTAGGATAATAAACACCACGTGTATCGTAAATAATGGCACTATCGCCTTTGGTGAAACAACGCAAATTTGTTTTATCATAGACCAATTTAGGCAAGCTGTCGTAATCAAATTTATACTGATTGTTGGTAGCCACCCATTGTGTGGTTACCGATTTAAAAATAGTATTGGAAGCGAAGAGATTCTCGCTCATGGCGATAAAAGAAGAAAAGCCGGTCATGGTTTTGCCGGTTTGCAATTTTTCGATGGTTCTTTTCCAGGCCGCGTAGCTTTCTGGCGACTGACCGCTGGTGGTAAAAGACATCATGGACGACAAAAAACTTTTGAATTCACCAAAGGCCTTCATGCGCTTTTTGAGCATGAAATTACAAGTGGCGTAAATAAACTTTTTTTGCTCGCTATTGAATTTACCTTCGGTATAATAAAGCGAAAACTCCTCCATAAAATCGCGTCCGGGCTTTTTATCGGCCTCAACAAAAAGACTTCCTAATTCTTCTAGGAATTTAACCTCATCTTCAGAAAAGGTTTTGAGGTTAGACTGCGCTCTTGTTAGCTGGCTCAGCAAACTGAGAAATAACAAGGAAAATAAAAACAAATTACGCATGGACCAATTTTTCAAAAGTTAAACAAGACCAATTATCTTTTTCGCGGCTACCGGCCAAAGAAAGTTGAAAGGTGGCGGCTTTATCAATAAGCGCCTGATTATCGTGCACGAAAAAACCACTCAGCAGTAACTTTCCGCCGGGGAGCAACAGGCGTGCATAAGCCTCGAGGTGGCTTAACAAAACATTGCGGTTGATATTGGCAATAATCATTTGGTATTCATTTCCCGGCAGCTGTTCAACACTTCCTAAAGATACATTTATTTTAGAACATCCATTCAATTGCACATTCACCAGAGAATTTTCAACAGAAGGTGGCTCAATATCTACTGCATCAATTTGCGATGCACCCAATTTTTCTGCTACAATGGCCAACACAGAAGTTCCGCAACCTACATCGGCTACCCGGCCCTGAAGGGGTTTCAATGAAAACAATTCTTCTACCATGAGGGAAGTGGTAGCATGGTGTCCGGTACCAAAAGCCATTTTAGGATCAATCAGCAATTCCATTTCAAAACCACTTTGGGAAGGATGAAAAGCAGCCCTGATGCGGCATAAATTACCAATTTCAACCGGCGGATAATTCTTTTCCCAC
>JBILVQ010000324.1:0-3280 GCA_044370375.1 Bacteroidia bacterium | reverse complement strand
CGCGGTTCCGGCAATGCCGTTGGAAGAAGAGCCATTGCCATTGAAAAATTACCGGGTGTTGAATGTCCTGTTTCAATTGATGCAGCAACAGCCAATATTAGTTCACCCGGATTGCATTACACCTCTTGCATGAACATAAGTAATTTGCCGGTAAAGTTTGAGTTGCGAAATCCCGGTCAAAGCAGAATTGCCAACCTAAGCGTGGCTTATGCTTTGGATGGCGGAACACCTGTGGTAGAAAATTATGTGGATACGATTGCACCCTATACTTCGATAATATTTACATTCAATACCCCACTAAGTATTTCAGGACAAGGCTTTCATCAATTAAAAGTTTATACCAATTATAATTTTGACGGCAACCTGCTCAACGATACCACCGGCATTCAAATTTTTATTGCCAATGGTTTAATTGTAATTCCTCCTTTTACAGAGAGTTTTGAGAATTTCAATTTATGCCCTTCAACCAATACCTGCGGACAAATAACTTGCGATTTAGACAATGGTTTTTTCAATTATCCCAACGGTTTGGATGACGACATTGATTGGAGAACTTTTGAAGGAGCCACCCCAACAGATAACACAGGTCCTCCGTTGGATTATTTACCATCTACACCCGATGGAAACTATTTATACCTGGAAGCTTCGGGCAATTGTTTCGGACAAAAAGCAGAATTGGTAACCCCTTGTTTTGATTTAAGTCCGCTCACCACTCCGCGCCTCAGTTTTGCTTATCACATGTATGGTTCAGGCATGGGCACTTTGCAGGTAGATATTTTTGCCAATGGCAACTGGCAGAACAATATTTTTTCAAGAACCGGCAATCAGGGCAATGAATGGAAGACCAGCATTATTCCTTTGAGCGCTTATTCCGGACAAACGGTAAGCTTCCGATTCAGGGGAATTACCGGTGCAAGTTCAACCAGCGACATGGCCTTGGATGCCATCAGCATTGGCCATCCTTCTTCATTGGAAGAAAAAAGCTCAAGTGCTAATTTTATGGTTTATCCCAATCCTTCCAACGGAAACTTTACGCTTCAAACAAACCTAAGCATTCATGAAAACAAGCCTGCTACCTTGCAATTGTACGATTTAGGAGGACGATTGATTTACAGCAAAATTTTGCAGGAACAACAAACGCAACTGCAATTGAATCATTTGGCGAAGGGCGTTTACCAAATGCAATTGCTAACAGGCGATAGCTTTGAAACACTACCGCTGGTTATTCAATAAAGAATTTGCGGAAACAAAAAGGGAAAGAAATCAACTAGGCATTTTGCTCCCAAACGCTGGCCAAATGAACCAAGGTTTCCACTGCTTTGTTCATATCCTGTACACTTACCCATTCGAGTTTTGAGTGGAATGCATGTTCACCGGCAAAGATGTTCGGACAAGGCAAACCCATAAATGAAAGCCGGCTACCATCGGTTCCCCCGCGGATTTCACCAACTTTAGGACGCAGTCCGGCACGCTTCATGGCAGCGATGGCATTTTCGGTTATTTCAGGATGATGATCTAAAATTTCACGCATATTGCGGTATTGTTCTTCCACCAAAAATTCGAATGAACTACCGGGATTTTCAGCGATTACTTTTTCGGCAATCGCTTTGATTTGATTTTCAATGACGGCCAATTGGGCAGTATCAAAATCACGAATAATGAATTGCAAAGTGGTAGTTTCAACCCCACCGCTAATGGAAACAGGATGCAAAAAACCTTCACGTTTTTCGGTACTTTCGGGAGATAAACTTCCTTTAGGCAAACGTTCGACAATCGAAGCTGCCAGCTTGATGGCACTTACCATTTTGTTTTTTGCAAAACCCGGATGCGTGCTCACACCATGAACCATTAATTTCACACCATCGGCAGAAAAAGTTTCGTTTTCCAGCGAACCCAAAGATTCACCATCAACGGTATAGGCAAACTTTGCACCCAGTTTTTTCAGGTCCACTTTATTTACACCACGACCAATTTCTTCATCCGGGGTAAACAGAATTTTGATGGTGCCATGTTTTACTTCCGGGTGTTTCAACAAAAAATGAACAGCATCCATTATTTCAGCAACACCGGCTTTGTTATCGGCACCCAAGAGTGTTGTACCATCGGAAGTAATTATTTCATTGCCAATTTGCATCAAGAGGTCGGGATGCTCAGCAGGATCGAGCGCAATATCGGGATTCGCAGGGTACTTAATGATACCGCCTGCATAGTTGCGATGTAGTTGTGGCTTAACATTTTCTCCGCTGCAATCGGGTGAAGTATCCATGTGCGAGCAAAAGCAAATTACAGGAACATCTTTGTTGGTGTTGGAAGGTAGTGTTGCATAAACATAGCCAAACGGGTCGAGGTGCGCATCGCTCAAACCCATGGCCAATAATTCCTCAACCAGCAAACGACCAAGGTTTTTTTGTTTTTCGGTAGATGGAATAGCCGTAGAATTCGGGTCTGATTGGGTATCGATGGTTACATATTGTAAGAATCGTTGTTTGGCAGTAAAATCGTAGGCACGAAACATGATGAAAAAAATTTTGAGTAGACAAATTTGATAAATAATTAAGAGAAAGCAATAATCTGCAAAAACGATAAACAACAAACGAAACTTCCCTAAAAATGCAAACAATGATTATGACTGAAGACATAGAGAACAGCGAAGCAAGATTTTTTTTCCGGGTAAGGCTTACCAAAAGCCAACGGTGATCAATGGAAAAAGCGAAGCGGTGAATAAAGAGCCTTTACGAAATAATAAAGGCCCATGAAGATTTTCATTTCCTGACCAAGCACAATATAAAATACTAAATATCAATTACTTAATCAATATGTTAAGAATTAAAAGCAAAGCCCATCACCAAAATTTGAAAGCCGTAAAAAAATTGTTAAATTTACCTCACCAACCAATAAAAAATATGAGAAAAGTATTCCTCATTTGTCTGGCAATGGCCATTCAATCTATGTCTGCCTCTGCCTCCGGTGGCGATTTTGCATCATCCGGAAGCCCCTATGAAGTCAGGTACATCAAAAACAATAAATCCTTTGTAGATCCTGCCTATCAGGAGCAAATTCAAAAGGGAGAAGCGTGGAAAAGATTGAGCAGTAAACTGGGTTCATGGCAGGTTATATTTAATGAAACCAACGGCAAGCCGCACAAGGCATGGGGAAATGCACTGGCTTTGGGTGGCGGAAGTCCGGAAGGCATTGCCCGTCAGTTCATCAGCGATTACCTGAAAGATTTCGAAATTCCACTGCAAGATTTGGTATTGCAAAGCAGCCCGGTTTCAAAGCG
>JBILVQ010000323.1:0-3292 GCA_044370375.1 Bacteroidia bacterium | reverse complement strand
TGATTATAGAAACTAACATTACCACCGGTAACCGGAGTTTCAAATTTACGACAAGCAGCACCCATCCCTTTGATGGCACCTACAAATTGCCAGTAAACTTCCTTGTTGTATGGATTTCCAAAGTTCAGGCAATTGGTTACACCCAGCGGAACTGCTCCGGAGCAAACCAAATTTCTGGCAGCTTCGGCCACCGCAATAGAAGTTCCCTTTTCGGGATTGGCATGAACATATCTACCATTGCAATCAACGGTTAGTGCAAGTGCTTTTTTACTATCCTTGATGGCCACAACGGCAGCATCACTTTTGCGGTTGGTGGTCATGGTAGCGGTTCCTACCATAGAATCATATTGCTCATAAATCCAGTGACGTGATGCCAGGTTAGGACATTGTACTAAAAAGTGAGCCACTTCCACCAGATTATCGGGAACGATAATTTTGTTTAAATCGAATTGAGCAATCTGCTGTAAATATTCGGGTTCGGCAAAATCTCTTTTGTAAACAGGAGCTCCGCCACCCAAAACCAAATCATGAGCCGGTACATCACCCACCTTGGCTCCATCCATAAAATATTCAAGTCGTCCGGTATCGGTTACAACGCCAATCTCAACACAATTCAAATCCCATTTATCAAATACGGCTTTCACTTCTTGTTCGCGGCCTTTGTGCGCAACCACCAACATACGCTCCTGTGATTCTGATAAAAGAATTTCGAAGGGTTTCATGCCTGCCTGACGGGTAGGAACTTTATCCAAATGAATGATCATGCCGCAACCTCCTTTGGCCGACATTTCGGAGGTACTACAGGTGATACCTGCGGCACCCATGTCCTGCATACCCACCACCGCACCCGTAGCAATCACTTCGAGGGTAGCTTCCAACAATAATTTTTCGGTAAAGGGATCACCTACCTGAACGGCCGGTAAATCTTTGGCTGAATCTTCGGTTAAATCTGCCGAGGCAAAAGTTGCACCGTGAATTCCATCTCTTCCTGTGCTGGAACCTACAATAAATACAGGATTTCCGGGGCCTTCAGCGGTTGCAGAAATGGTGTGACCAACTTTTACAATGCCTGCCGACATGGCATTCACCAGCGGATTCATTTGATAGCAGGGATCGAAATACATTTCACCACCAACCGTTGGAACACCAAAAGCGTTTCCATAATCACCAATGCCTTTCACCACCCCTTTCACCAGCCATTGGGTATGTTGCTGATCAGGATTTCCAAACCGAAGAGAGTTCAGTTGAGCGATGGGCCTTGCACCCATGGTAAAAATATCGCGGTTAATGCCACCCACCCCAGTTGCCGCACCCTGATAGGGCTCCAGTGCAGAAGGGTGATTGTGAGATTCTATTTTAAAGGCGCAAGCCAATCCATCCCCAATGTCCATGAGTCCGGCATTTTCCTCACCGGCTTTGGCCAACATTCTACCACCATCGCGGGGCAATGTTTTCAACCAAGTGATGGAGTTCTTGTAAGAACAGTGCTCCGACCACATGACCGAAAAAATACTCAACTCGGTAAAGTTGGGAACCCTGCCCAGAATTTGCGTGATTTTTTCAAATTCCTCAGGCAAAAGCCCCAGTTTTTGGGCCACTTCCACATCCGTGCCTGTCTCAGATAATTTTGCCTCCATAGTGTTTTCAAATGAATGCGCAAAGGTACATTTCTATCTTGTTTTTCGACCCTCCCCGACCTTAAAATCAAGTCTTTTTTCGAACAATTTTTAAGACCCTGCTATGCCCTTGAAACTTAATGCTTCCAGCACTCCATGGGCAGCCTTCTTCGTTTGTTGGGTCCTTGAATGAATCCGTATCTTTAGCCCATGCAAGAATGGCTGCTACCCTTTTTCCTGATGGCCCTGGTATTCCTTTACCTGTTCAAAGGCCCCATGCCAAAGGCCTTGCAACAGCAAAGAAAATGGCTTGTAGGAGCTTGGGCCCTTAAAATCTTGTTTAGTCTTGCCTTTCACTGGGTTTATTCGGTTTATTACAGCGACAAAAACACAGGTGATACTTGGAAATTTTTTAGCGATGCCCAAGGACTCTATGAATGCTCTTTGGCCCAGCCAAAGGGCTTTGTGAGCATTTTAGCAGGAAACGATGATGCCGAGAGCCCGGTTAAAAAGTGTTTTGATAAAGCTAATTACTGGTACAACAACGAAGAAATTAGTCTGATCAATGACACAAGAAGCATTTTACGGGTCAACTTTTTTTTGATGCCTTTTAGCAAGGGCAATTATTTATTTCATCTTTTCTTTTTTAGCGCCCTTGCTTTTTTCGGGATGTGCATCCTTTTTGCCATCCTCCAAAAAAATTATGCTCGGAATCCGGTTTGGATCAATGCTCTTATTGCCTTTGCCATTCCATCGATTGCCTTTTGGACGGGTGGAATATTGAAGGAGTCATTAATGCTGCCGCTTTTTGCCCTTGTGCTTTACCTAATATTTCGAAAAGAAAAAACCATTATTCATTTATTATTGACATTCTTGGCAATAATTCTTCTGAGCGCTGTAAAATTCTATGTTGGCATTACCGCACTGCTGGCCTGGTTGGGAATGATTATCTTTCAAACCATTCAACCACTTCCCTTCCGGAAGAAAATTCTTTTGCTAACAGGTAGCGGTTTGATGATCTTCCTTCTCCTTCATTTTCTGGTTCCACCAAAATTACCCGTCATGATGGCCCAGAAACAAAAAGCATTTGTTAATCTTGCCCGTGGTGGTGATTACTGGACCCTTCCGTCGGGAGATACCATTTATGTTCCGCAGCCCGAGCAAGCTTACCTTTCTAATGAAAAGGGAACGTTTTTAAAAGAGGGAATCAAGTATCATTCCTGGGTACAATTGAACATCAAAGATACCTTGCAAAGCAATGGCGCTTTGGCCCTCAAAAATTGTCTGGCAAAACTAAAAGCATCGGGCAGTGCTTTCGCCATTCAACCCATTGATCCCAGCTGGACAGGATTGTTAAAAGCCATTCCACAAGCCTTTGTGAGCGCCTTGTTCCGACCCTTTCCCAACGAGTTAAAAAACCCATTGGTTCTATTGGCTTTCTTCGAAAATTACTTCTTTTTGGGTATGCTTTTCCTGTTGATTATTCATTTTTTTCGCAACAACCGACCCATTCATAAGCAGGAAATATTCATGCTCATTTTTTGTTTCATCTTACTGAGTTTAATCGGTATGACCACACCGGTAACAGGAGCCTTGGTGCGCTATCGCTTGCCGGTGATTTGGATCATGGGCCTTGTTTGTGCTATGCACTGGAAAAATCTTTCCACCTTGTTGAA
>JBILVQ010000085.1:0-11810 GCA_044370375.1 Bacteroidia bacterium | reverse complement strand
GTTGGAAATGCCGGCCACGCTTTTTACCGAGGCAAAGATCAACAATGCTGATGTCATCCGGTCGGTTCAAATTCCCTTTTGCTGGATTCATGGCGACAAGGATGATTTTCTGGATGTAGAAACCCACGGCCGGCAAGTATTCAATAATTACGGTGGTCCTTATGCTGAAGCCCATGTAATAGCGGGGGCGGGTCATTCCAGTGTACCACAAACGATGGGTTTTGAGCAATATCTGGCCACGGTGCAGGCTTTTATCAGGCATTAGTTTTATACGTTAGGTCAATAGAGCAAGTTGTACAATGTTTGAACACTTAAAAAGTTTCTCCTACAATTCAACCGCCAAAAACTACAATTCAACTATTTTTCACTTTAGTAGGAGAAGAGAAGGTGCTACTCTTGCATCAAAATTAAAATACGATGAAACTATTTCAACAATTGATGCTATGGAGCCTGCTGCTGGGAAGCAGTATGCTGACAAAGGCCAATAATCCCGGCCAAACCATCAGGGGTACAGTGATTGACAAGCAATCGCAGTCAACCTTGCCCGGTGTAAATGTATTAATCCTGAATACAAATCCAGCAGTGGGTACAACCACCGATATGGATGGTAAATTTAAGCTGAGTGATTTGGAGCCGGGGCGTTACGATTTACGAATTTTTTCGATGGGATATCAGGAAGTTGTCATCCCGAACATCATGCTTACCTCAGGCAAAGAGATTGTGTTAGAAATTGGAATGGAAGAAAGCATTAATTCCCTGAAAGAAGCTGTTGTAGAGGGCACCAAAAAGAATGAAACCAACAATGAATTAGTTTCGGTGAGTGGCCGTTCTTTTTCTATGGAAGAGGTGAACCGTTATGCAGGAGGAAGATCTGACCCATCGCGGATGGCAGCCAATTTTGCAGGCGTAAGCACACCCGATGATTCACGCAATGATATTGTTATCAGAGGAAATTCACCAACAGGTGTTTTGTGGCGTATTGAAGGACTCAATGTTCCCAATCCCAATCATTTTTCAACGATAGGTACTACCGGTGGCCCCGTGAGTGGATTAAATACCAATATGCTGAAGAATTCCGATTTTTTTACCTCTGCTTTTCCGGCAGAATACGGAAATGCCAATGCCGGTGTTTTTGATTTAGGCTTTAGAAATGGCAATGCTGAAAAGCGCGAGCACACGCTTCAACTGGGTGCTTTGACCGGATTGGAAGCCATGACCGAAGGTCCTATCAACAAAGAAAAAGGTTCCTCTTATTTGTTGGCTTATCGTTATTCGTTTACAGGTGTTGCGCAGGCCATGGGTATTCCAATTGGAACCACGGCCACTCCCTTTTATCAGGATTTGTCTTTTAAAATTAACAGCGGTAATTCAAAAGCCGGCAAGTTTACCTTGTTCGGTTTAGGAGGAAAAAGCGAAATTAATTTTGCACACGATAAAATAGACAGTACGGATTTGTTTGCTGATCCAAGTCGCGATTCTTATTTCACCAGTGATATTGGATTAGCCGGATTAAAGCATTTCATCAGACTTGGTACCAAGTCATACCTCAGTACTGTAATCGGTGCCAGTTATGCTGCTTCTAATTACGAAGAAGATACTCTTACCAAAATTGATGATGCAACCGCCCGTGTGGTAGAAAACAGAGTAGATCAAATCAGGTACATTGCCAATACTTCTTTCAATTCAAAAGTTAATGCCAAATTGTTTGTGAAGGCAGGCGCGATTGCCGAAGTCATTAAACTGAATTTGTATTATCGTACCCGTGAATTTACACCTGATTGGGTGCAAGTTTGGGACTTTAACGATTATACCACTTTGTTGCAGGGATATGCCCATGCAAAATATAATGTCAATGGAAGGTTGACCATCAATGCCGGATTGCATAGTCAGTACCTTACGCTCAATGATTCCTATTCCATAGAACCGCGACTTGGCATAAAATACCAGTTGACTGAAAGGCAATCGCTGAATTTCGGTTATGGTTTGCACAGTCAGATGCAGCCCACCGATGTGTATTTTTTCAGGAGTGTAGATGCTGACGGAAATTACCTTCAAACCAACAAAGATCTTGATTTTACCCGCAGTCAACACTATGTGTTGGGCTATGATGTTACTCCGTTCAGTGATTGGAGGATTAAAACAGAAGTGTATTACCAGTTATTGAACAATGTGCCGGTAACCATTGATCCTTCTTCTTATTCCATGTTAAATGCAGGAGCAAGTTTTAATCCGAACGAAGTTGCGAATCTGGTTAATTCCGGTAGCGGAACCAATTACGGATTTGAATTAACCGTTGAGAAGTTTTTCAGCAAAGGATATTATGCCTTGCTTACGGGAACCATTTATGAATCGAAATATGAAGGCAGCGATGGAGTTGAACGCAATTCTGCTTTTAATGGCAAACATGTTTACAATGTACTTTTTGGAAAAGAAGTAAAGTTAGGCAAAGACAAGCGCAATGCCCTTACCTTTGATATTAAGGTAACCGGAGCAGGCGGCCGATATTTTACACCGGTTGATTTGGAAGCATCGCGATTGTTAGGACAACAAGTTTTGATGAATGACGACTTCGCTTTTACCGAAAGAAATCCTGATTTTTTCCGCTTGGATTTTAAAGTGGGTTACACGCATAACAGTGCAAAGAGAAAATTGTCGCAATCTTGGTCTTTCGATATTCAGAATATCACCAATAACAAGAATGTTTTTGCACAGCGTTACAACCCCATTAATCAAAGCATCAATACGGCTTATCAGATTGGTTTCTTTCCGAACTTTGTTTACAGGGTTCAGTTTTAATGCCACGAATTATAAGCTGAAAGCAATGGATTGTTTACCTTTGGAGAAAGTATTAGCATAAGATCAGATGGTCAAGAGTAAATGGCGGTTTTTATGGATGTTTTTGGGTTCCATCGTCATTCATTTGCTGATGGGCACCCTACAGAAGGATGGTGCAAAACCGCATGAAGGATGGATAGATTTCGTTTTTACTTTTATCATTACGGTGTTGGTATGGGAAGGAAATTTATGGATAGACCATTGGGCAAACCTTAAATTTCCATGGTTGCATAAACCTATCAAAAGGATTGCTGTACAGTTTCCTATTGGGATGGGTTATGCAGCGCTCACCATATACTCCTCTTTATTGCTTTATAACCGCTTTATTTGTCAGTTGCCTCCTGCCTCTCAGGATAAATTTTTAAGCGGCTCCTTATTGATTGGCATGTTTGTTTCTGTAATCCTTCTCACTGCAGAAATTAGTGCACAGTTTTTTCGTCAATGGAAATTATCGCTTGTGCAGGTAGAAAAATACAAGGCCGAAAGCATGCAGGCACAGTTTCATAATTTAAAGAGTCAGATCAATCCGCATTTCCTTTTTAATAATTTGAGTGTCCTGTCCTCCTTGGTTTATCAAGATCAGGACAAGGCGCTCGAATTTATCAACCAGTTATCCAAGGTATACCGCTACCTGCTGGATACCAACGGGAAGGAATTGGTTAGTTTGGAAAGTGAAATGAATTTTATACAATCCTATAACTACTTGTTAAAAATAAGGTTTGATACCAACATCGCTTTTGTTATCGACATTTCCGAAAGAGAAAAGAAGTTGATGTTGCCGCCCATGGCGCTGCAAATGCTGGTAGAGAATACCATTAAGCACAATGAGGTTTCTGTTGAGCAACCATTAAAGGTTGAAATCATAGCCTCGGGCGAAACCCTTTTGGTGCGTAATAATTTTCAGCCTCGCAGAAACCGGGAAGTTAGCAGTGAAACAGGCTTGCAAAACATTCGCGACCGTTATCAGTATTTCACCGACAGGAAAATGTTAGTGCTGCAAACTGCGACTCATTTTGAGGTTCAACTACCTTTGCTACCTGCTGTATGAAAGTGATTATCATAGAGGACGAAAAGTTATCGGCCGATCATCTGGAGCTTTTGCTGCGGAAACTGCTTCCTGATGTGGAAGTAAGCGGTCGTTTTGATACGGTTAAGAGCAGTATTGCTGCCTTTGAGCAAGGGATTCAGGCCGATTTATTGTTTGTAGATATTCATTTGGCCGATGGCTTAAGTTTCGAAATATTTGCAGCCCATGAAATTGATTTGCCTGTAATTTTTACAACCGCTTATGATGAGTATGCCGTTCAGGCCTTTAAGTTAAACAGCATCGATTACCTTTTGAAACCCATTGGTCGCGAAGATTTGCAATTTGCCCTCAATAAGTTTCAGAAGGTAAAGAAGGATCGTTATACCCGATTGATAGAAGATTTGGGAAAACACTATCGCCAGGAAGAAAAGCACAAGAGTCGTTTTATGGTAAGAATGGGCGACCAGATTGTTTCGGTGAAAACAACCGATATTGCCTACTTTATTTCAGAAGATGGCGCAGTATTGCTTTGTACCCAACAAGGAAAACGCTACATTATTGATTATACCCTTGATCAGTTGGAAGGCTTGCTCGATTCGGCTGAGTTTTTCAGAATGAACCGGAAGGTGCTGATTCAAATTTCGGTGATTGAAAAGGTGAGCAGTTATTTTAACGGACGACTCAAAATTTTGACTCCCTTTTTGGAGGAAGAGTCATGTATCGTAAGCAGGGAAAGGGTTTCGGAGTTTAAGCTGTGGTTAGGACAATGACCTAAAAAAATACAACCACCAAGTGGGGATGATTTTCTTTATCAACAATAAGGAAAGTCAGGCGGAAATTAGTGAGTCGTTGAAAGAAGCATTTAACCTTCCTTTTCTTCCTCGTCTTCTAATTCAATAAATGGTTTGGCAAGACTTTCCTCCTTCATTAATTTGCTGTTCAGCGACAATAAAATAGCGGGCAGCAAAATGAGGTTGGTACACATGGAAACCAAAAGTGTAATAGAAATAAGTACACCCAGGGCAGCGGTTCCGCCAAAATCTGAAGCAGAGAAAATGGCAAAACCGCAGAAGAGAATCAACGCGGTATAAATCATGCTCAGACCTGTTTCGCGGATGGTGAGCGAAATGGTGTCCACAATATTTCTCTTTCTACGCACGAGTTCTTCGCGGTACTTGGCCAGAAAATAAATGGTTCCGTCAGAAGAAATACCAAAGGCAATGCTGAAAATTAAAATGGTAGATGGTTTAAAGCGGATGCCAAGGTAGCCCATAATGCCGGCCGTAATTACCAGTGGAATGAGCACCGGAATTTTAGATAGCAGAATAATGCGAATAGAGCGGAAGAGGGCAAAGCCAACAAGGGTGATTAACAGAATTTCGATGATCAAGCTCTCGAATAAATTTTTAAGCAGATAATCGTTACCGGTCAAGAACATGAGACTAAAGCCGGTGATGTCAACATGATATTCTTTCGGGTCGAAAATAGAATCAACCCGTGGTTTAACTTCTTCCAGCAATTCAGCAATTCTTTTCGAGCCGATATCTGCCATTTGGAAACTAACGCGGGTATATTGTTTCGTGCTATCGATGAAACTCTTTAACTTATTTTCCTGCCCTTTTACGGAAGAAACATATTGATTTAATTTTTGTAATTCGGTGGCAGGTGGCAGGATATAATATTTTTTTTCTCCGCCTTTATATGCTTGGTAAGAGAATTTAATTCCTTCCACAATGGAAAGTGGTCTAGAGAATTCGGGGTATTCAGCAAACAATTTTTGCAGTCGTTTAATTTTGTACAAATTGCTGCCGTTGTTAGCGAAAACACCATTTGGTTTTTTGGTATCGATAAAAATTTCGAAGGGCAAAACACCATTAAAATTGCTTTCGAAGAATCGGAGGTCAACATACACCGGATCATTTTGTGGTAAATCATCCACTACATAACCAATTACATTGATTTTACTCATGCCATACAATCCGAAGAGGGTAAGAACGGTAATGGCCAAATAAATGCTTTTCCGCCTATGTTGTACAAGATGGTCGATGGATAGTAGAATCTTGTTGATTCTTTTTCCTTCCAGGTGTTTGGTTTGTTTTTCTGTTGGAACCGGTAAAAAACTTAGGATGATGGGAACCAGAATCAGGGCAATAGCATAAGTGGTCATTACCCCAATGGCCGCTACAATACCGAATTCAACCAGCAAGGCTGTTTTGGTGAAGTATAAAACACCGAAACCAATAGCGGTGGTAACATTGGCCAAAAACAAGGTTACGCCCATGGTCATGATAGAGCGTGATAGTGCTTTGATGCGGTTGCCATGTTTGATAACTTCCGCATGATATTTATTGATGAGGAAAACGCAATTGGGTATTCCGATAACCATGATTAATGGCGCAATCAACCCAGACAGAATGGTGATTTTGTAGCCAAACAGTTGAATGAAACCAACGGCCCAAATTACACCAATGGCCACCACCACCATTGAGAAAAAGACTGAAGTAAAGGAGCGGAAAAAAGCCCAAAGAATAACAGCCATAACCACAAAGGCCAGGATCATGAAGAGCGTCATTTCATGGGAGACCTTTTCCATTATGGCAGTCCGGATGTAAGGCATCCCCGAGTAATGAAGGGTTAAGCCGTGTTTTTTTGCGAAATTTTCAGCCTTATCTTTAATTTGTTTAACAATATCAATTCGGTATTTGCTATTTAAATCTTCTTTGGTAAAAGTAATTGCCATCAAAGAACTCCCTGTTTTTTTATTGTAGATTAAATCTTCATAAAAGGGGAGGGCATTGATGATATTCTTGATACTATCCAGTTCCAGTTGACTTTTTACCGCATTTTTTGTGAGCGGAAGGAAATCGAATTTGCTCAAACTATCATTGCGAGAGAGGTAATACAAATTACCCAACGACATTTGTTCCTTGATTCCTTTGATGGCTTTGATTTCATCGCCCAGTTTTTTCCAGTCGTTGAATTTTTCTAATTGAAAAATATTGGGGTCGTTGAAACCGATGACCATCACACTGCCATCTTCGCCAAACATTTCCTTAAACTTTCCATAGTCAACAAAGCGTTGGTCGGTTTTGGGCAAGATGTTGGCAAACTGGTAAGAAAGTTCAATCTTACTAGCATAATAACCCATGATAAGGGTTATTAAACCCAAACCGATGATAAAGGCTAAGCGGTTTCGTAAAATTTTACTGGCAAAATATTTCCACATAGCAATTTAGTTCAGCTGCGTTGCAGGAATTGTTTTCAATATGGCCCTCCGGTTTGATGTCATGGATCAAAAGTGATGTTGATGACTTAAATCCTTTTTTCGGTTGGATTCAGTTCCTCTGCTTGTCATCCTTAGAATAGATTTTCATCCCGTTTTCAGGCAAACAATGGCGGCAAAGATACTAATCCCGCGGGTACAAATAAAATCCCTCCATTTTTTTTTAGGACTTTTTCTTGCATCTTTTACCGATAAAACCTGCTTTTAACCCGGTTTTCTTTGGAACAAGGCCATCCTGAATGTTTGGCCGCTCTTTTTACGCCCGCTGGCCGGTCATTTTCCGAAGTGCCATGTCTTGCTTCAATAATTTGGCGGTGCCTTGATAAAGATGGGGAAAATGTGCTTTGAAATTGGCAGGGTCTTCGAAAAAGCATTCAACATTCACCGCCCAGAATTCACTGATATTGGTTAATCCGTAGGCACGAAAATATTCATCCCGGTTATGAGCCTCTTTGTTTTTCAGAAAAACCATTGCGTGTTGCTGCCATTCTATCCAATCTTCTATTTCGGTTCCCCTGAATTTTTCAATGTACAGGGCATGGGCTAATTCATGAATGGCCAGGTTTACTTTGTCGTTTTGGTGAAGATATCCTTCCAAAAAATCTTCCCATGAATAGAATATTCGGCCGTTGCCCAAGGTTAAACCTTTTACTTCTGCTTTTACAAGTCTTGAATAAAAAGAGCTCCTGCTAATGATGATTTCGGGAAAAGTATCCAGTTCATAATCTCTATAGCCAAAGGTAACCTGCGCAATAGCCGCCACCATTAGTTTTTCGATGTCGGTTTTCAGGTGAAGAATTTCTTTGCCAATTTTTATTTTTTTTCCTCTTGTGATGTAGTAACAACGATTCAGAAACTTTCGTTTTTCTTTTTCCGTCAACAGATTATAGAAGTGAAAAGTCATGGTGTAAAAATCATGCAACTTTCGTTTCTTGTCTGCCGATACAAATAAATGCCGGGTTCTTGCTCCTGCGTATTTGATGCCGAAGAAAGCAATATAAACCAAGGTATAAATGATTTGAAATTTCATTGCAGCCTACTGACTGTAATCGGCCAATAGTTTGTTTTTGTCGATTTTATGACTGGCCGTAAAAGGAAAGACAGTTACGCTAACAATTTCGGCAGGCATCATGTAATAGGGTAAGCGTTGCTGCATAAATTCTTCCAGTTCTTTAATGGTAGTTTCAACCGCATGCTCTTCCGAAAATTTTACAAAGGCAATGATTTTTTTTACTTCATTGTTTCTCTTTAATGGAACAACACAGGCTTCCAAGGTCTTTTCAAATTTTTCAATCACGGCAGAAATTTCATTTAATTCAATCCTGAATCCGTGCAGTTTAATCTGATCGTCATTTCTTCCTCCAAAAAACCATAGTCCATTTTCTTGTTTGGCATAATCACCGGTAACAAAGAAAGGCACATCATCAATCCTAATAAATTTTGATGCACTTAGCGCTTTGTCGCCAAAGTAACCTACACCCACGTGATCACCGCCAATCAACAATTCGCCATACTCTTCCTGTTCATTGTTTTTTTTGATTCGAAAAATACTTCCTTTCTTGGCATAACCAACCGGCAGAACAGGATGTTGGGCAATGATTTCGGGCGTAATAAAAATATGGGTGGTTACAATGCTGGCTTCGGTAGGACCATAGCAATTGGCAATGGTACAGTCCGGAAATTTTTGAAACAATACAGCACAGGTTTTATTCGGTAATACTTCTCCCATAAAAAGAAAATGCCGCAGGGAAGGAAGTTGTTCCTGCGAAAAGGATGGATGCCGCAAGAAAACAAAACCGAAGGATGGCGTTGAGGTCCAGACACTGCATTGATACTGTTTTATTCTTTGCAGCAACAGGTCTTGATTGCTCTGAATTTCTTTGGTATTCAAGACCAGACTTGCACCATTCGACATAGAGGTTAATACATCGCAAAGCGATATATCGAAAGTAAAAGGTGCTTGGTTCATGAAAACATCTTCCTCAAGCAATTGATAGGTTTCGTGCGACCAACGGATAAAGCTAAGAATACCGCCTCTTGAAATCATAACCCCCTTGGGTCTTCCCGTTGATCCCGAGGTAAACATGATGTATTGTAAGGGATCCTTTTCATCACCAAATATTTTTCCGCTGAAATCCAAAGCTTCGTTGCATTCAATGCTTTCTCCCGGATAAATGGTGGCGGCAAATTTTAATCCGTGCTTTCTTTCCGAACAATCAATCAGCACCAATGAATGGGTCTGACTTTTGATGTCGTTGATTCTTTCTTCAGGATAAATACTATCCATGGGGATGTAGGTCATGCAGCAATGGTAGCAAGCCATGATGGCTGCCACATAAGCAACTTCTTTGTGGCCGTAAATAACGATGGGATGTCCCTTCGGTATGTTCAAAGATTCAATTTGGGCTGCTATGTCCAGAGCGAGTGATTTCAAATCCTGCCAGCTCAAGTCGCGGTCACTGCCCGATACGGCTAGCTTTTCAGGACGAATGTTACTTTCTTCGAAAGTTTGATTGAAAAAATTGTATTTCATAAAATCAAAACAAAGGGAACCTTCCCGAGAAAATATACAAGGCAAAGGCTACCAGATTAAAGAGGATGAAAATACTGATTAATTTGATGGATGTTTCCGACAGACCGGAAAAAATAAGATCTCTTCCCTGCTTTTTGCATTGCACGGTGTAGGTATTGTGCACAGCAGAATATAGGCCAAACAAGGCTCCGCTCAGGATGAAGTTTTTGCTAAATCCGTTCCAGCATCCCATCAGCAGAAAAGTAAGGAACAGTGATAAATTTTGACGAAGCAAAGGATAAGCTTTTAGTTTTTTCTTTCTCGAAAAATAAAGGTAGAGCGGTGAAAAGAAATAATCTTTCAACCAATCGCCTAAACTGATGTGAAAGCTACGCCAGAATTCCTGCGGATTGCGGGCCACGAAAGGATTGGTAAAGTTTACCGGAACCTTCATGCCCATCATTTTACCCAAACCCAGCGCCATGTGTGAATAACCGGCAAAATCAAAGAACAGATAAACATAGTAGGCATACATGCTGTTGGTCATGGCCAGTAAAGACGTATCACCTGCATCAAACATGCTCAACCAGTAGCGATCAATGATTTCGGCCAGCAAATATTTAAAACTAAATCCTTTTAAAAATGAATGCCATCCTTCCAGAAAAGCATCGCTGTTCAGTTGTTGCCATCCGCTTTTTAATGATTCACGAAAGCGCGAAAATTTATCAATCGGACCAATCAACAAGGTTGGTGTAAAACTTAAGAAGTTGAAGTAGTCCAGTTGCCCCGGAACAGCATCATCCGGTGCTAAATCGAGGTAGCAGCCCATCATCCTGAAGGAGGCGTAAGATAGTCCGGCAAAGGAAAGTAGATGGTTTAACTCAAAAGGATAATGACCAAAACGGATGTCGAGTTTCACCAACAACATGGGAAGTAACAACAAGAAAATACCCCATATTTTTTTTCGTGGCTTAATGGTTTTATGCAGCAGGTAGGTCATCAACCATGCATACACTAACAACAGAAAAAAATGCAAGGGTTTGGGGTAAAAGAAAATAAGAAACGAAAAATTGAAGAGACCCAACATCCAACGGTAATCGATTTGCCTACTGAATTTTTTTGCACCGTAAAGCAAGACAATCATGCCTGCCATTACAAGGTAAAATTCATAGATGGAATAAGGCAACATGCTTAAAATTGTTGGTAAACAAATTGGATGCTGGAGCGGCAACGATTATTCGAATGTTGGTTTTGTTTGCCATACAGCCACAACAATCCCAAGGTTATTGTCATCGTCCATAGTGAATACAATAGCGCTTTCTTTAGCATGATTACTTTATTGAAAAATGTTGTAAGATAAAATGATCTACCCGGTACCAGCCGTAGTGAGATAAGTGCATCACATCGCTGAGCAAGGCCTTGTCGTATTTTTCTCCTGATGCGGTGTACAGGTTGAGCAAGGGGTATGCCTCCTGCTCGTTACTACCCTTGATTATTTTTTCAAGATAATGAATGCAAGGACTTAATGCCTCCGGATTTTTATAATAAAGTGCGTTCAGTGGTGAAATAATAAAACAAACATTTAATTTCTCTTTTCTGATGAATTTCATCAAGGCAATAAAATCATCGAGCTCGGTATTCAGTTCGTTGTTCACCGCCTGCACATTTCCTCTTTTCTTGCCGATGTGTGCATCGAAATAATTATTCTCTATGCCATAGGGATTGTTGGTGGCAGCGGCCAATACAGCTTTTCTGGCATTTTCGAAAAGACTATCCCAAGGGAGGTTATTGATTTCGGGTTGAGGACTTGGCAATGTTTCTTGCTTTGGATTGAAATTAGCTTGGGGTGAATTTACCCTGCGCAATAAATCGTTGCTTTTAATGAGTGGATTCATGGCCAGGCCGTGCAAAAAAGATTGCTGTGCTTTGCTTTTGAAATAGGTATTTCGTAATTCCAATCCAGGTGCATTAAATTCAGGAAATAGTTCAGCTATTCTTTTTCTTGCATAGGCTGCTACTTCATCCTCTTCTTGTTGCCAGGCCTGCAACATGGCTTCTGAGTTGTATTCCAGAAACACGGAAGAAGTGGTTCCCCGCGATGCTTTTGATTCAAACCATCCGGGTGAAAGGATAATCGCAATTTTGGCTTGGTG
>JBILVQ010000322.1:0-3324 GCA_044370375.1 Bacteroidia bacterium | reverse complement strand
ATAGTTCTGTGTTGATGAGGTCGAAGGGTGCTTCTCCAATGCACAAAGCATCGCCCATTCCTAAATTGTGTCCCAAGGCGCAGAGCATGCGGTAGGTCCAGAAGTCGGCTTGTTTTGGCGCAAGCAACAGGGTATCAAAAACAAAGTCGCGGTAAAAAAAAGCCGTAATGGCCAGGGCAATAACCACTACCACCGAGCGCACCAAATGCCAGCGCAAGGCTTCAAGGTGTTGCATGAAGGACATTTCTGCCTCGGGATTTTGATCTTTAAAACTCAAGGGCGTTTAAGAATGGGATGCAAAATAAATTAAATTAAGGCTTAAAGAAAAACTTTGCGAATATCAATGCTTGATTCTTTATCCACTTGTTCCAGGTGGTTGTGCAGCCAAACATCGGCACAATCGCGTCCCTTTTTGCGCAATTGGTTCAGAAAACTCCACGATGCATTGAATTTACTGCTAAGCGTAAAATCTTTCATGGCATCATCGGCAGAGATTTCATGGAAATGAATTTTTCTTAAACGACCCTTCAGGTTAACGCCCATTTTGAATATTTTCTCTTTGAAATAAACCATGCGCATTTCGGCCATCAAGCTGCTGTTAAAACTGATGTCGTTGATTCTGTCCTGAATTTCAGCCACCGTTTGCGGTACATGATGAATGGCAACGGGATTCACTTTTAGCAGCAGGATATCATTGCTATGGGTGTGGTCAATCAAAGGATAAATGGGAGGATTGCCCATGTAGCCGCCATCCCAATAATATTCTCCCTTTACTTCAACTGCCTTGTAGAGTGTTGGTAAACAAGCACTGGCCATCAACGCTTCTACACACATTTCATCCAATTTAAAAACTTTAGGTTTGCAGGTTTTTACATTGGTGGCACAGGCAAAAAGTTTTATTTTGCTTTCGCGCAGGTCATCAAAATCAATCAACTCCAACAAAATATCCTTCAGCGGATTTAAATCAAGCGGATTAAACTGATAAGGAGAAAGTGTTTGTGATAGCAAATTCATCCAATGAAACATGGGGTTGAAAGAGAGGTCACCGTTGCTTGTTTTGTGGTTGTCCCAGGCAGGATGTACCGGAGAAAACAAAGCAGCATGCGAAACCATTTTCCAAAATTTTTCCAACAATTTTATGGCACTTTGACGTCCGCCGGTATGCAATCCGTAAGTTGCCACTGCGCCATTCATGGCACCGGCACTTGTACCGCAAAAACCAACAATGTTGAGCGATTCTTCTTCCAGTAAACGTTCCAGGATTCCCCAAGAAAAGGCACCATGTGAGCCTCCGCCCTGAAGTGCAATTGAAATTTTTTTGTGATGCATAATTTTATTGTGCGGTCCAGCCTCCGTCTGCGGTCCAAGAGGCGCCTGTTATACTCCCCGATTTTTCATCGGCCAGTAACAGTGCCATGGATGCTAATGTTTCAATGTCAACAAACTTTTTTACCGGCTGTTTGATAAGCATTATTTCTGCCTCTACGCGTTCTTGTGAAATATTATGCGCAAGGGCGGTATCTGCAATTTGTTTTTCTACCAAGGGCGTTTTTACATAGCCCGGACAAATGGCATTGGCGGTTATTCCGCAGGTAGCACCTTCCAAGGCTAATACCTTTGTTAAACCAATCAAACCGTGCTTGGCAGAAACATAGGCGCTTTTAAATTCAGAAGCCACAATGCCATGGGCAGAAACCAAGTTGATGATTCTTCCGAAATTTCTTTTTTTCATGTCGGCAAAAACTTCTCTGCAACAATAGAAGGCTCCGTTTAAATTTACGTCAATTATTTTTTTCCAACGATCCACCGGAAAATCTTCGATGGGTGAAACATGTTGAATTCCGGCATTGTTGATTAATACCTCAATGGGGTGTTTCGACAAAATTTCTGCTACCATTTGCCTTACGGTTTCGTAATTGCTGATATCAACGGACAGAAAGTGAACCGGATGTCCGCTTTCTTTTTCCAGGGCCGCGGCAATTTCGTTGCCATTGCTTTCCAATCCTGCCAAGTAGCAACGGTATCCTTTTTGAGAAAAGGAGCGGGCAATTCCTAAACCAATCCCGCTGCTTCCGCCTGTAATTAATGCTGTCTTCATTTTTTAAAAAGTTAACAAGGTTAAGAAAAATTCCCTTACCATGCTATTCATTTGGTGGCAGCGGTTCAGGGTTTTATCGTAACTATTTTCAGATGAATCGATTTTTATTGTTAACAAAAGGGGTGATTTTTTGTTGATTGCTTCTAAATTTACCCCATGAAAGACCCTAACCATCTGATTCACGAAAGCAGCCCTTATCTTTTGCAACACGCCTATAATCCTGTAAAATGGTATCCATGGAAGGATGAGGTTTTGGAAATGGCCCGCAAAAGTGATAAAATGATAATCATCAGCATTGGTTACTCTGCCTGTCACTGGTGTCATGTGATGGAACGAGAGGTTTTCGAAAACGAGGAAGCGGCTGTTTGGATGAACCGGAATTTTGTTTGCATTAAAGTTGACAGGGAGGAAAGACCGGATGTGGATATGGTGTATATGAAAGCGGTTCAGTTGATGAACGGTCAGGGAGGCTGGCCGCTGAATTGTTTTGCTTTGCCCGACGGACGACCTGTATACGGGGGAACCTATTTTCCGCTCGACAACTGGTTGGGGATTTTAAGAAATCTCTCGGAAATGTATTTAGGACAACGTCCTAAAATGGAGGAATATGCCGGGAAATTATTACAAGGCATCCGGTCCGAAAATATGCTGCCACGCGATCAGTCGGGAGCCGATGAGCAAGTGCTGCTAAAACAAATGTTGGATCAGTGGAAACCAAGGTTCGATGTGGAGAAAGGCGGACCTAACCGAGCACCGAAGTTTCCTTTGCCCGATAATTATTTGTTTTTGTTGCGATACGCCACCCTGACCAGCGATGAAGATCTTCTTCATCATGTGCATTTAACCTTACGCTCCATGTGTAGAGGTGGAATTTATGATCAATTGGGTGGCGGCTTTTCTCGATACTCAACCGACATGGACTGGCATGTTCCTCATTTTGAAAAAATGTTGTACGACAATGCTTTGTTGATTCAGCTATATGCCGAAGCATATCGCGCTCATCCTGATGCTGAATATGCATCGGTGGTAGAAGAAAGTATTGCCTTTTGTAATAGGGAGTTAAAGGATGCTTCCGGTCTTTATTATTCAGCGTTGGATGCAGATTCAGAGGGAGAGGAAGGCCGGTATTATGTATGGACCCACCAAGAAATTGATGCCCTTTGCGGAGAAGACAGTGAATTGATTGCTAAGTATTTTAATGTTTCGTCAGTTGGGAATTGGGAACA
>JBILVQ010000004.1:0-35659 GCA_044370375.1 Bacteroidia bacterium | reverse complement strand
AAAAATATTGGTGGCGATGAGTGGTGGCATTGATAGTTCGATGGCTGCTTTAATGTTGCACGATGAAGGCTATGAAGTGATTGGAATTACCATGAAAACCTGGGACTACGAAAGCTCAGGCAGTGGGAAAAAAGAAACCGGCTGCTGCAGTCTTGACTCTATCAACGATGCGCGGACAATGGCTGTTGAAAGAGGATTTCCGCACTATATTTTGGACATAAGGGCAGAATTTGGCGACTACATCATTGACAACTTTGTAGAAGAGTATCTTGCAGGAAGGACACCCAATCCCTGTGTTTTATGCAATACACACATTAAATGGGAAGCCCTTTTGAAAAGAGCCAACCAATTAGATTGTGAGTTTATTGCAACTGGGCATTATGCGCAAATCAGACAAGAAAACAACCGCTTTGTAATTTCAAAGGGCCTGGATGAAGGCAAAGACCAATCCTATGTTTTGTGGGGGCTTTCTCAGGAAAACTTGGGAAGAACTATTTTCCCGCTGGGTGGTTATCGCAAAGAAGCCATCAGAGAAATGGCCATCAAAGAAGGATTTATGGAGCTTGCCAACAAAAGTGAAAGCTATGAGATTTGTTTTGTACCAGATAATGACTACCGCGCATTTTTAAAACATAGGGTAAAAGATTTAGATGAAAAAGTTTCCGGTGGACTTTTCGTTAGTACAGAGGGAAAGGTTTTAGGAAAACATAAAGGTTATCCCTTTTACACCATAGGTCAACGCAAAGGATTGGACATTGCCTTAGGTTTTCCGGCCTTTGTTACCGAGATAATTCCAGAAACAAATACTGTTATTCTGGGAACCCTTGAAGACTTGGAAGCCCAGGAAATGTGGGTTAGAAATTATAATTTGATCAAGTATCCAAATCTTGAAAACAAAACTGATTTCCTTACCAGAATTCGATACAAAGATCAGGGTACCATGGCAAGTATCCGTGAAGACCAAGGTAAACTAAAAGTGCTTTTTCATGAAAAAGTAAAAGCCATAGCCCCCGGTCAATCTGCAGTTTTTTACGAAGGAAACGACCTAGTAGGCGGAGGATTCATCGAAAAAAAACCAAGTCCTAATAAGTTTTTCAACTAATGAGATGCTTTGCCATTATCCTTATTCAAGCACTATTACTAAGTGGCATTTTGTATTCGTGTAAAAAAAAAACCACGGCTACCTTAAACCTTGGATATGATTATTTTCCATTGGAAAACGGAAACTATATCATTTACAGGCTCGACTCTCTATACTACAACGACTTCACCGGAAGTATTGATACCTTTCGTTTTGAGGTTAAGGAAAAAGTTACAGAAACCTTCACCGATGCAGCCGGCCAATCAACAGCAAGGATTGAAAGATACTACCGAAAATCGTCTTCTGAAAATTGGGAAATTCAAGATGTTTGGACCGCCAACCTTAACCCAAGCTCAGCAGAAAAAACAGAAGAAAACCAAAGATTCGTAAAGATCTCTTTTCCCGCAAAAAAAAATATTGTTTGGGATGGTAACAGGTTTAATGCCCTTGGTAGGCAGGATTATAAAATTGAATCAGCCGGACAAGCCTTAAACCTTGCATCCGTTTCTTTTGATTCAACCCTTCTGGTGAAACAAAAAGCCGATTCAAATTTAATCAGGCTGGAGGTGGCTTATGAAGTTTTTGCTAAAAAAATCGGCCTCGTTTACAAAAAGTTTGTTTATCTTGAGGACCGCGACAGTATTGTAGATTACACCAAACCACTTCGGTCAAGAGTTGATTATGGTTTTGATTACACCTACACCTATTTAACCCATGGAAAAGAATAAAACTAAAAATCTGCTTGTTGTATTATTGCTGATACAACTTTTTTCGTTTCAATCAAATGCTCAAGTTGCTTCCCCAAATTCCTGGGTAATTTACTTTAGCGATAAAGGGAATAGTAACTTTAGCTTCGCCACTCCGGCAGATTATCTCAGCAGCAGAGCTATTTCTAGAAGACAAACCCATCAAATTGCCGTTGATAGTATGGATTTGCCCGTGCATCAGGCCTATATTGATTCGGTGGTGGCCAGAGGCTTTCAGCTACTAAACAAGTCAAAGTGGCTTAATGCCATTTCTGTCTATTCAGCTGATTCAACGCTTCCAGCTACCCTATCCGGACTTCCTTTTGTGAATCAGGTGGTGAATGTAAAAATTAAATTGAACGGTCAGGCTCCCATTGAGAAGTGGCAGGAAGAAACCTCGGTTACTAAAAATTTTATACAACCCATTCATGCACCGCAAAATTCGTTCGCTTATGGCCCATCGCTTCGTCAGATCAACATGCTTCAGGGAGATTTGTTGCATCAAGGAGGGTATCGTGGCGAGGGGATGTTAATTGCCGTTATTGATGGAGGATTCTGGAATGTAAATGCAAATCCTGCTTTCGATAGTTTAATGCAAAGTGGGAGATTGTTATCCACCTGGGATTTTGTGTCGCGTAACAACAATGTTTTCGATGACAATAACCATGGTGCCCTTGTTTTATCTACCATGGCAGCTAACATGCCGGGAATGTTGGTTGGAACTGCCCCCTATGCTGAGTATCTATTATTGCGTTCGGAAGATGTTGATACAGAATATCTGATTGAAGAATTCAATTGGGTTTGCGCAGCAGAATATGCCGATAGTGCAGGAGCTGATATCATTAATTCCTCCTTGGGTTATACTACGTTCGACAACCCAGCTATGAATTGGATATATGATGATATGGATGGCAATACATCCATTGCCAGCAAAGGAGCTTTTCAAGCCTCACAAAAAGGTTTGTTGGTAGTGAACAGTGCTGGCAACAGCGGAGCAAGCCCATGGTATTATATTGGAGCCCCTGCTGATGCAAAAGATATTTTGGCCGTAGGTGCGGTGGATAGTATGGAGGTAATTACAGGATTTAGTTCTAGAGGACCGAGTTTTGATGGAAGAGTGAAGCCAGATGTTGCCGCAATGGGTCGTGATGTAGTATTGGCCAACAATGGTGGAGGAATTCAAACTGGAAACGGAACTTCTTTTGCAAGTCCCATCCTGGCAGGAATGGCTGCCTGTTTATGGCAATCAGACCCATCGCTCAGCAACCTGCAATTAAGGCAAGCGATTCTGGAAAGTTGTGATCAATATGCAAATCCGGATTTTGAAAAAGGATATGGAATACCTGATTTTAGCCTTGCTTTTACCGTATTAAATGGAAAAAACCTTCAACAACCCAATGAAACAATGCTGGTTTCGGTTGGCCCTAACCCAACACTCAGTTATACAGATATAAACTTCTTTTCAAAGGATACTCAAACGATAGAGGTTAAACTATTCGATTTATTTGGAAAGTTATTGCAGGAGAAAAATTTATTTTACAAAGGAAATTCCTACAATGGTATCAGACTCAATATAGAAAATCTGGAAGCAGGAATTTATGTTGTAAAAGTAATTGGGAAAGGGGTAGAAACAACGCAAAAAATAGTGAAGCAATAATTGCTTATTTACAATTCTTAGAAATAAGTTCTGCTGCCTCCTTGTAGCCATTCCGTTTGGCTTTGGCAAAGTCCTCGCATGCGCCTTTTTTATCTTCGAGAAATAATTTTGCCTCTCCCCTTTTTGCGTATGCTAATTCATTGTCATCGTCTTTGGTCAGCGACAAGTCAAAATCTTTAATAGCACCTCGATAATCACCCAGCATAAATTTACATTCTCCACGCAAGAACATTACCTCCGGATCGTCAGGTCTGAACTTCAATACACGCGTGTAAAAATTGATGGCGGGTTCATATTTTTTCTGCTTAAAATTAATCCTCGCCAAATAGTAATAAGCATCACTGGCATCCTGACTGTTTGGATTTAATTCAATTATTTTTCTAAAATCCTTGGCTGCTGCTTCCAGTTCACCTAAATTTAAAAAAGTTTGAGAACGCTCCACATAAATGTAAACATCATTAGAATCTAATTTCCTGGCCTTGTTAAAATCAGTAAGTGCACCGGCAAAATTGTCTTGAGCATCTTTAGCAATTCCACGATAAATGTAGGCATTGATAAACATTGAATCAGATGCAATTGCTTTTGAAAAAAATTCAATTGCGGCCACATAATCTCTTTTCTTGTACTTTTCTATACCCAATTCCAGCGACTTGGCAGGAGTTTCTGTTGGCTTGCCTGCACCTTCAGAGACTTGTGCAACAACAGAGCCGCAAAACAATAGAAAAAGCACAAAAATTAATTGACGAAAAGTTCTCACTTTGACATTAATGGAGCCCGAATGTAAGTGAAATATTTTTCCTAATCAAATTTTAATTCTTTCTGCAAAGTGCCTTGTAGATGAGATTTTAGCGTATAAGTCATTATACAAATCCTGTTCATGAAGGTAAAATATTTGGGCACCGTTTTCTTTCCATTTTGCCATTGAACTTTCATCGCAATAAAACTTCAATTCAACGTAATCAGGAATCGGATTATCGAATTTCGTGATGAGCAGTTGATTATACCACCAACCACAAATTACAACGGTTGGCTTGTTCATTGTTGACAAATAACCTAATACTTTTTTTCCATATTCCAACTTTCTGATTCTCTTGGAATAGTCACTTTGCATAAGTCCGATGAAGGGATCAATAAAAATTTCCTGTCCATTCACTGAAAATTTGCTTGCCAAAGAGGAGGATTCCGAACCCCTGTAGGGGTCGGTTAAATTGATGCCAAGAAGAAAGGGAGAAAAAATTAATATTGCCATAACCATTTGGACTTGTCGAGGGTTCAAACTCATTGCCAAAAAAAAGATTACAAACGGAATTATCTGAATCCAATAAGCCGATTTCTGCGGCAACATAAAATATTGCAAAGCAAACAAAGCACATAAAATGAGTGTCATTTGAGCATAGGGATTCTGCAAACGTTTCCGCCAACCGGAAGAGAAAAGAAACCACCCAGCCATCAACAATGCCATGCACCCCAGTGTGCCCCAAACACCCAGCGTTGCCTTATAACCAATTTTAAACCATGAGGGATAAGGAAACTGATCAGAGTAGGTAAAAAAACCTGGGCCATAAACGTTAATAACCGGCAAATACCAAAGAAGACAGAGCAACCCGCAAGAAAAAAGCAATGCCAACCTCCTTTGTACCGAAAGGAGCATGATTTCTTCGCGAAAAAACCAAAGGAAAGGAACAATAAAAACACCATTGGTCAGTCGGCATCCCACACTCATGGAAAAGAATAAAACACTAATTGGCCAATTCTTACTCAGCAAAAAATAAAACGAACCAACCATCAAGGCAACACTCCATAAATAATCAACAGTACAGGTACTATTGATAAAAACCACCGGCACAAATACCACAGCCAGTGCTGACAAAATTGCATTCTTCAAATTAAAATGAAGCAGCACTTTTGCAGAGAAAAAGAAAAGCAAAACAGACATGAGGGCAGAAGAAAAATTGAACCACCAAGAACTTAGACCCCACATGGCAACATAAAACATTTCATTAAAGGGATGGCCAGGCAATCTTGATGCCTCAAATACACCGGTTTCGCGGGTATTTAGAGCAGCAACAGCAATTCCCCAAGAATCCTCTTCCACGCCAAAGCCTGCATTCAAAAATGGCAAGCGGGAAATTAATACAAGTAGGCAGCCTAAAAATAATTTTACGTTTTGCGACATGAGAACATTAATCAGAATTTGAAGCCAATGCCACCAATTGAATGGTTTGCCGGCTTCGTTGCTCCAAAATAATTTTTCTTCCTTCAGAAAGTTTTTTGATCGACTCCGCATCATAGTGCCGAATGGTAAACAAATCTAATCCTGCATTAAAGAGAACTTTAAAATCCACTTTCAATCTATCTAGCACCTGATTGGTTTTCATTTCATCCCAATCGATGCACACTGAAAAACTTAGGGCCGACAATTGCATCAAATTTAGACGCACATTATGGTCTGAGAAAATCTTGAAAATATCACTCAAATGCTCTTCAGCAATGAATGAAAAATCCTTCACCGACAAACTCACTAGTAATTGATTGCTTTTGTGAATGATACAAGGCAAATGAACATTCTCGGCATGATTGTGAATAAGTGTTCCGGGAGCTTCGGGGTTTTCGAAAGATTTTACCCTGAGCGGAATTTGTTTATTCTGCAAAGGTTTAATGGTTTTGGGATGAATAATCGTTGCCCCATAGTAGGTCAATTCAACTGCATCGTGGTAGGACATATTTGGAATCAACACAGCATCAGGAAATTTTCTAGGATCAGCACTTAAAACTCCCGCAACATCTTTCCAAATTGAAACCTCCTCTGCATTACTCAAATAAGCTAAAATAGCAGCGGTATAATCGCTTCCTTCTCTACCCAAAGTGGTTGTAAAATTCTCAGATGTGCAACCAATAAATCCCTGGGTTATTACCCTCAATTTTCCTTCCGTCCTGGGCACGTTTTTCATTGTCCTTTCAAAAGCTGATTCACTGGCCTGCCAATCTACTTTTGCCTCGCGGTAATGGTTATCGGTTAAAATAAAATTTCTAGCATCTAACCATTGAATAGCAAAATTCTGCTCATTCAAAAAATGTGCAATGATGGTGGTAGAAATTAACTCACCAAGCGAAACAATTTGGTCATAGGTATGGCTGTAACCATGGTTCATTTCTTCTTCAAGCATCCATTCTGCCTCAACCAATAAATTGTTTACCTCCTGCCAAACTAAAGCATTGGGATCAGCAAAAAGATCAGACATTATTTCTTCATGATATCCGCGGATGTTCTGCAACAAGACCTCGCAAGAATTGCGGTCATGGAAGTAAGCTTTTACCAAGGCTTCAAATGCATTGGTAGTTTTGCCCATGGCAGAAACTACAACCAATAAATCTTCATTGGCATATTGATTTAAAATGTGAGCCACATTTCTTACTGCATGTGCGTTCTTGACCGAGGCACCTCCAAATTTGAAAACCAACATAAAATCGGGTTAATTTAAATCGCTAAATAATCATGATTGGTTAATTTGCAATTAATCCATTCATCATCAAAATTTGCTTTGTTCTTTTTGTAAAAATCGATGGCCGGCTGATTCCATTCCAAAACTTGCCATTCTAACCTGCGTAGTTGATGCGTTGCCGCAAAATCAACCACCCTATCAAATAGTTTCTGACCTATTCCCATTCTCCTGAAATCGTTGGTAACAATGATGTCGTCCAAATAAAGAGTTTTTCCTTTCCAGGTTGAGTACTTAAAGAAAAAAAGAACCATTCCCACTATCCTGTTTTCGTGGGTGGCCACCAAACAAAAAAAGGAAGGTGCTTCACCAAATCCATCCTTCAACAACTCGCTTTCTGTAACTTCAACCTGATTGGCTGCCTTTTCAAAATCAGCCAACTCCTTAATTAAACCAAGAATTGATGGAACATCCGAGGCAACGGCATTTCTGATTTGTACAGTGGTATCCATTTTTTTTAAGTCAAAATAACGGAAAGTAATTGAAGAAAAAAACGGGATGCAAAAACAAGCCGGCCATGATTTTGAAAAAAGTGATTCATTGAACCCGAAAACGGTTTGAAACACGTCCTTATTTTGGGGAAAATTCAGGGAAAATTCCGATATTGGCAGCAATTTAGCAGTAAAAATCAATGTCAGCAAAAAAAGGAGTTACCACATTAGGCCAGTTTATTATTGCCAAACAGGCAGAGTTTCCTTATTCAAAAGGTGAGCTATCAAGACTATTACGGGATATTGGTATTGCGGCCAAAATTGTAAATCGTGAAGTCAGCAAAGCCGGATTGGTAGATATTCTTGGAGAAATGGGTGAAACCAATGTTCAGGGTGAAGAAGTAAAAAAACTTGATGTTTTCGCCAACGAGCAATTTATTTCTGCGCTTTCGAATGGTGGCGAAGTATGTGCAATTGCCTCTGAGGAAAACGAGGAGATTATTCTCATCAACAATAATGTTTCCAAAAATGCCAAATATGTAGTGTGTATTGATCCGCTGGATGGTTCATCCAACATTGATGTGAATGTATCCATCGGAACTATTTTTTCTATTTACCGAAGGGTTAGCCCCTTATCGGGTCCCGGACAGGTAGAAGATTTTATGCAAAAAGGAACTGAGCAGGTTGCAGCAGGATATATTATTTACGGCTCCTCTACCATGCTGGTATATACCACCGGAAGAGGAGTCAATGGCTTTACCCTAGACCCATCTATTGGTGAGTTTTGTCTTTCGCACCCCAATATGAAAGCACCACATGAGGGAGAAATCTACTCTATCAACCAAGGCAATTTTGTTCATTTTCCGCCAGGGGTAAAAGAGTACATTAAGTATTGTCAGGAGTTGGACAAAAGCAGCAACAGACCCTACACGCTGCGTTACATTGGTTCTTTGGTAGCTGATTTTCACCGTAACCTTATTAAGGGAGGTGTTTACATTTATCCTCCTACCTTTAAGTCGCCTAACGGAAAATTAAGGTTGTTATATGAATGCAACCCACTGGCCCTGATTGTTGAGCAAGCAGGCGGGAAAGCAACTGACGGAAAAAACAGAATCCTTGAAATTGAACCCAAAGATATTCATCAGCGGGTTCCCCTGTTTATTGGTTCGCTGAAAATGGTTGAAAAAGCTGAGCAAATGATGGCCGAAACCCTCGTGTAAACTTTTATCCGCAGGGGGTAAAAAAGTGTGTCGATTAATCACCACTTTGCCCTACCTTTGCCAACAGTGACAACGAAAATCAATAGCCTCTTTCCAGCCAACAAAAAAGTAAGAGCCATTGAAAACCTGCTGAAGGAGAAGAACAATGGTTTAATCTCTCTCAGGGGTTTGGCAGGTTCAGCGCTATCATTTATTGCTGCATCTACGCTCGATGCGCTAAAGGGTAATCACCTTTTCATTTTACCCGAAAAAGAAGAGGCTGCCTATTTCCTCAACGACCTGGAAAATTTAATTGGTAAAAACCAGGCACTTTTTTTTCCTTCCTCCTATAAAAAACCCTACGACCCCGAGCTGGTTGAAAATTCCAATATTTTATTTCGCAGTGAGGCATTGAATTACCTCAGCAAGCCGAAAGAATCGATGGTTATTATCACCTATCCGCAGGCATTATTCGAAAAAGTTGTAACCCAACAACACCTTAAAAACAACACCTTCGAAATTCACAAAGGGGAAAAACTTTCGATTGATTTCCTGGTTCAATTCCTACATGAATATGATTTCGAGCGGGTTGATTTTGTAATGCAGCCCGGTGAATTTTCCATACGCGGAGGAATTATAGATGTTTTTTCTTTTTCAAACGATTATCCCTTCAGGATTGAACTTTTTGATGATGAGGTAGAATCACTCAGAACTTTTGACATCACGAATCAACTCTCTATTGCACCCTTTCAGTTTATTCAAATCATTCCCAATATCAATGAAAGGTTATTGATAGAGTCAAGAGAAAGTTTTTTGGATTCGTTGCCTGAAAATACCATCCTTTGGACTTTTAATGAAGATGGATGTGCAGAACAAATTCACCATTACTTTACGCTTGCCGAAGAGGCATATCAGTCAAAAAAAGACAGTCTGATTAAACCACTGTCTCCATCTGAGTTGTTCGTTAACCGAAATGAATGGGAAAACAAAATTGGTTCTTTCAGAAGGATTGAATTCAATGCACAAAAAAACAATTTGAACGGCCCCGTAGTTCAATTTGAATTTCAGCCCCAACCAAGCTTCAATAAAAACTTTGAATTGTTTATCGAGAGATTAAAAGAAAATATCAAAGCAGGGTATAAAAACATCCTGTTTGCCGACACCCAAAAACAGGCTGAGAGAATTTTCTCTATCATTGAGGATATCACTTCAAGACAAGGAAAAAAATTTAGTCAAGAAGAAGTCTTTACGGTTTTGTTTCCTCTTCATGAGGGCTTTATTGATACAGAAAACAAAATTGCTTTTTATACAGACCATCAATTATTCAACCGTTACCACCGTTTTAAACTTAAAGACCAACATTTAAAAAAATCAGAGGCGCTAACCCTTAAAGAATTACAAAGCCTCCAACAGGGTGATTTCATTGCACATATTGATCACGGCATTGGAAGGTTTGATGGTTTGGAAAAAATTGTAGTAAACGAAAAAGTACAAGAATCCATCCGATTGATTTATAAAGACAACGATATTTTATACGTCAGTATTCACTCACTTCACAGAATTTCCAAATATTCCGGACAGGAAGGCAGTGTGCCCAAATTAAATAAACTGGGCACCAATACATGGAACACTTTAAAAGAACGAACCAAAAAGAAAGTAAAGGAAATAGCTTTCGATTTGATTCAATTGTATGCAAAAAGAAAAGTTACCAAGGGCTTTGAATTTTCGCAAGACTCTTACCTTCAAACAGAGTTGGAGGCTTCCTTTATTTATGAAGACACCCCTGACCAAATAACATCAACGGCAGCAGTAAAAAAGGATATGGAAGCACCTTGGCCAATGGACAGGCTGGTGTGTGGCGATGTTGGATTTGGCAAAACAGAGGTGGCCATCCGTGCCTCATTCAAAGCGGTTTGCGATAGCAAGCAAGTGGCTGTATTAGTTCCTACCACCATTCTTGCATTGCAGCATTACAAAACATTCAGTGAAAGGCTAAAAGATTTTCCATGCAACATAGATTATATTAACCGCTTCAAAACTGCGAAAGAGCAAAAAGAAACCATTGAAAAATTAAAGGAAGGAAAAATTGATATCATTATTGGTACCCATCGTTTGATTGGGAAAGACATAAAATTTAAGGACCTTGGATTAATGGTTATTGATGAAGAACAAAAATTTGGTGTTGCTGCCAAGGAAAAATTAAAAACCATTCGAACCAATGTTGACACGCTTACTTTAACGGCCACTCCTATTCCTAGAACACTGCAGTTTAGCATGATGGGAGCCCGTGACTTGAGTGTAATCACCACCCCTCCACCCAATCGGTTTCCAGTGCAAACCGAGGTTCATGTTTTCAATGAAGAATTGATCAGAGATTCCATTTCTTATGAAATATCGCGTGGAGGACAGGTTTTCTTTGTACACAACAAAGTACAAAACATCAAAGAAGTTTCGGGAATGATACAACGTTTGTGTCCGGATGCCAAAGTTGCCGTTGGACACGGACAAATGGAAGGTGAAGTGTTGGAAAAAATCCTGGTTGATTTTATCAATGGTATTTATGATGTATTGGTTGCAACAACGATAATTGAATCAGGGCTTGATATTGCTAATGCAAATACGATTTTGATTAATCAGGCACATCTTTTTGGGTTAAGCGACCTTCATCAAATGCGAGGAAGGGTTGGCCGGAGCAACAAAAAAGCTTTTTGTTATTTATTGGCTCCACCACTATCCACCCTTACAACGGAAGCAAGAAAAAGATTAAAGGCCATTGAAGAATTTTCTGGATTAGGCAGTGGTTTTAACATTGCCATGCGGGATCTCGATATCAGAGGTGCAGGGAATCTTTTGGGAGGAGAACAGAGTGGTTTCATTGCAGAAATAGGATTTGAAATGTATATGAAAATCCTGAATGAAGCCATTGAGGAATTAAAGACGAGTGATTTTAAAGATGTTTATCAACATCAGGCAAACCTCAGCAGATCCAATGCTTTCAAGGGAGTGCATGGCTTTAATTGGGTACAAGATTGCCAGATTGATACAGATTTAGAAATTCTTTTGCCTGATGATTATGTATATCAAATCGCAGAAAGATTAAACCTGTATCGAGAATTGGACGAATCAGAAACAGAAGAGCAGTTGATTGCATTTGAAAAAAACCTAACCGACAGGTTTGGACCGGTTCCCGTTCCGGCCAAAGACCTCATTAATGCCATCCGCTTGCGATGGAAAGCCATTGAAGTTGGCTTCGAAAAAATACTCTTGAAGAATGGAAAAATGGTGGGTTATTTTCCAAGCAAAGCAGACGCTCCTTTTTATGAATCGTATAATTTCGGAAAAATTATTGATTTGGTAAAACACCAGCCCTCCCAATACCGATTGAAAGAAACCAGTCAAAAAAAACTTACCCTTATCATGGATGGTGTTAGAACCATTGATCAGGCCATTGCACAAACCCATCTGATTCTTTCGAAATTAAAACAAGAGACCAACTCAATTTCCATTGAATCATAGGATTATCTTAACTTTACCGAAATAATTGGCCATGGCCAAGCTCGAAGGGTTTTATAGAAACCTTCCCGAACAGCCATCAAAAAACTAAAGGACTAACAAAAATTGGATAAAACAAGCGTTTTCAGAGACTTCGGATTTTGCGCGGAATTGCAGGAGGGCCTAGACTCCATGGGTTTTCAAAACCCAACGCCCATTCAAATAAAAGCAATTCCAAGAATTCTTGCAGGAAAAGACATTATTGCCTGTGCTCAAACAGGAACAGGAAAAACAGGAGCCTATGTGTTGCCGGTGATAGAGAAAATCCTCAATACTCCTGTGGCTAAAATTAATACACTCATTCTTGCACCTACCCGCGAACTTGCCCTTCAAATAGATCAGCAAGTGGAAGGATTCGCCTACTTTACAGGATGTTCATCAAGGGCCATTTATGGCGGAGGTGATGGTGTAACCTGGGATCAGCAGAAAAAAGCATTAACCGAAGGAGCTGACATTATCATTGCCACCCCCGGCAGGTTAATTGCGCATCTTACCTCCTATAATGTTGATTTTTCAGAATTACAACATTTAATCCTTGATGAAGCCGACAGAATGTTGGACATGGGATTTCATGAAGATATTATGAAAATTATCGGTTACCTTCCGAAAACCAGACAAACCTTATTGTTTTCGGCCACCATGCCGACAAAAATCAAAAGTTTGGCCGACAAAATTCTAAAGGAACCTGAAGAAATAAGTATTTCGATTTCAAAACCTGCCGAAAATATTATTCAAAAGGCCTACAATGTTTTTGAAGAAAACAAAATAGGATTGTTAAGCCATGTTCTGGAGGACAAAAATTTTGAAACCATCATTTTATTTTGCTCCACCAAAGAGAAGGTAAAAAAATTGTACAATGTCCTAAAACAAAAGGGACAGTTGGTTCAGGCCTTTCATTCTGACCTTGAACAAGTGGAAAGGGAACAAATTATGCGTGACTTCAGAAGCGGCAAGGTGAAATTGTTAATTGGCACCGATGTTTTATCGCGTGGCATTGATGTTGAGGGCATTGATTTGGTGATCAACTTCGATGTTCCTCCGGATCCTGAAGACTATATCCACCGGATTGGTAGAACCGCAAGGGCAAAAGCCAGCGGAACAGCCATAACATTTATCAATCCTACCGATCAATTCAGGTTTTCAAGGATTGAAAAATTAATTGAAAGAGAACTAGAGAAATTGCCGCAACCAGAATCTTTTGGACCCGGGCCGGAGTATAATCCCTCAAAAAAACAGGCACCGGCAGCAACAAAGGGGAATAAGCGCGCTAATTTCAACAAGGGCAAATCACCCGCGAAAAAGTTTAACGGTAACCCTCAAAATAAATCCAACTAATTCTTTGCCGCTTCTCCTTTTAGGCAATCACCGGTTAAAATTTTGAATAAAAAAAAGGCGAACAAAATTTGTTCGCCTTTTTCATTGCAACCGCTATCAATTAATAAAAGTTGATTCGATTGTCTTTGATATCCGATTTTTCTTTCAAGGCCTCAAACATGGCATAGTCTACTCGTCCGGCCAAAGATGGAGTTAATTGATCTACGATAGGTTTCAATTCCTTTATTTCTGGTGCAGGAACCTTTTCATCCAGTTGAACAACATATACACCGTTTTCACCTTTAAAAGGTCCGTAAAGGGCTCCTTTCTTAAGCGAAGTAATTCTTCCATAAAGTTGTGGCTCACGGCCGGCTGATGGTAGAGAAGGATTGCCAAAGTTCTGACCATTGGCAGGTTCAACAACCAATTTGGTCTTGTCGGCCACCTGATCCAACATGGTACATCCTTTCATTCCGGCTTCCAATTTAGCCATCATTTGCTCAGCTTTCTTCACTTTCTTGGCTTCTATTTCCACCTGTTCTTTTACCTCATCTAAAGGAAGCGTTCCTTTTTCTTTGATACTTACCAAGATGGCGACAACATATTTTGAACCTAATTCAAAAACTTTGGAAACATCACCTTTTTCAGCGTTGTAGGCCCATCTAACCAGTTCTCTGGAATTCTCCATTCCATTAACCGTGCGATCGAGGTCGCGCAAAAACATTGCACTCTGCTTGTTAAATTTACCTTCTTTGATTGCCTTTTCAAACAATTCTTTGGTGTTATTCTTGCCGGCAAATTCACTGGCCTTGGTGAAGAAGGATTGGTAAGTAGCACTGCTTGGGTTAATATTCCGCTGAACAGTTCCTACTTGAATTCTCTTTGCTTCGGGGCCTTTCGCCATTAATTCAATTAAATGAACACCAAATTGCGATTCAACAGTTACCAACTCTCCTACTTTCCCATAAAAACAAGCATCGTTAAATGGTTTCACCATCATTCCCTCTTTGAACCATCCAAGATCACCACCTTTAATGGCTGAACCCGGATCTTCAGAATTGGTTTGGGCCAAAACGTCAAATTTTTGACCTGCCTTTACTAGATTTTTCAAACTATCTGCCTTTGCTTTCGCCTTTGCAATATCACCATTGATTGGTTTAATCAAAATATGACGAGCCTTCACACTATCCGGCATCATTTTAATTCCTGTCAATTTTGAAATTTTGTAGCTGTTTCCTTCCATGTAAGGACCAATAACGGTTGCAAGCGGAGCATTGAACAAAGTATCCATTATAGGAGAAAGCGCTGCGCGTGGAAGGAATTTATCTACAAAACGCTGATCAGAGTTAATATTAACATAATCTGAATCTACCGGAGCAGCGGCAAATTCGTCTTTCAATCTGTTGATGCCGGTGAGCGCTTTGTCTTTATCATCCTGATTTGGCAATACCTCAAACTCAACATATTCAATTCCTCTTGTGGTTGTTTGCTGGGTGTATTTGTACTTGTGTTCGCTGTAGTATTTTTGAAGGTCGGCATCCGTTACTTTGATGGTGCTGTCAGGTATTGAAACGTAACGGTCGGCAATAAACCTGAAAGAAAAACCTTCATTTTTAAAGGTATAATCTCTTTTGGCTTCGGCCTTTGTAATATAAAGACCTTTTTTAACCATGGTGGTGTATTTTGAGGCTACCTTTTCATCTTTGATGGCTACTTCAAACAGCATCCATCTATTTTTTGTATCGCCAGTTTCATCTTTGTCCATGTTGGTCAAAAATGTGATCACCTGTTTAGGATCAAACTGGTTGGTATTCGGATCTGAGAAAGCTTGTTTTACACTTTGGTGAGGATCAGGACCTTGCACCATATCAAACAATTCTTTTGGACTCACCCCTATCCCCAATTTATCGTAACGGGGTTTCATGATGTTATCCAAAAGGAACTGATTCCAAACCTGTTGACGAATATTTTCGCGCATATTATCGTCAAGTTTACCACCGGTACGGGTTTTTTCATTTTCCTCCGCCTGTGCAATTTTTGCTTCAAAGGCTTCGTAAGACACTTCGTTTCCGTTGATTTCTGCAACCTTTGTCCTCTCGTCTGCAAAGAAGCTATTCCTTGATTCAAGCGCACTCTGGAGGATAAATACCCCCAAGGCTACTGCGATTATGGTTACAAGTAAACCGGACTTGTTCCTGATTTTGGTTAAAATCGTCATGGCTAAAAAAACTCTATTTTTTTGTTAGGACCGCGAATATACAGAAATTGAATGAATTAGGAAATTATAACTTTGTGGTCCGAAATTTGAAAGGAAGGAAAATCAGCCCTTAATTTATGAAAAGCACTGTAATTCAACGAGTTTTAATTTGTTTGGGAATTCTGGCCTCCGGCCTTCTGGTTTCCTGCCAGCCCGAAGAAGTAGAAGAACCTGCCATTGATTTAACCGGTAGCTGGTCTTGTACCGAATCTTCAGGGAATCCATCCTCCACCTCTACCTTTACGATTCACATCAAAAAATCAGGGTCGGGATATACCATGGAAAACTTTTATAACCTTGGCTTCAATCACACTGCAACCCTAACGGTTACCGATAAAAACATAAACATACCCAATCAAAGCATTGCAGGCTTTAGTGTTTCAGGCAGTGGCACCATTTCAACGGCTACAAAAATAAATCTTAGCTATCAGGCCGATGATGGCAGTGGTTCAACCCTAGATAACTGCACAGCCACTTTGGCCAAGCAATAAAAACAAATTTAATTTCTTAATTCGGCCCCTAGTTTTTCTGAAAAGACTTTCATCAATTTACTCATTACCGCCTCAATTTGCTTATCATTAAGCGTGGAGTCTTCGCGGCAAAGAATAAAACTTACGGCATAAGATTTTTTACCTTCGGGTAATTTGTTTCCTTCGTAAACATCAAACAAATTAACATCTTTCAGCAAAGTAGGTTCTGTTTGAAAGGCCAAATCACGAACAGCTTTATAGGAAATTGACTTGTTAAGCAACAAGGCCAAATCTCGTTTTACCTCAGGAAATTTAGGCAAGGATTTAAACCTTGTAAAATGTTTTTCGGCCTTCTTTAATTGACTAAGATTGATTTCTGCAAAATAAACCGGAAAGTCAATGCCCTGACCTCGCAAAAGTTTTGGGGCCACCTCTCCCACTTTTCCAAGGCTATTTCCATCTACCACCAAATTCAGAAGCCGGTTAAACCCATCGCTTGAATGCTCCTGTTCATTTACTTTGCCTGCAAATCCCAGAAAGTTAAACAATGAATGCATTATACCTTTTAGGTTGAAAAATGACTGTTGGGTTGTAGGGCAATTCCAGCCAGCGTTTTTTTCTCTTCCGCAAACCACCATTCCCAAAAACAAGTCTTCTGAAAACATCTGATCCTTTTGACCATAAACTCTTCCAATTTCAAACAAAGACAAGTCGGGACGCTGACGATTGGCATTGTAGGCGATGTTGCCCAATAAACCAAACAAAAGTGTTTGCCGCATCATGCTTAATTCGCTGCTAAGAGGATTTAGCAGTTTTACCGGCTCTGTTAATCGGGCAGAAACATTTTTTTCTGCAAAGGCAGATGAAGTGAGGGACAAATTCATGGCCTCAAAAAATCCATTAGACAAAAGGAAAGTCCTTGTTTTTTCTTCCATGGTTTCATCAGAGCCCATGGCACCATTCATTGGAGGAATACGGATTGACTCGGGTTCCTGAACCCTGTTATACCCGTAAATACGAAGCAATTCTTCCACCACATCAACGGGCCTGGTTACATCAACACGATAGGTGGGAACCGCAATCGTAAACACTGAAGATTCATGGGAGAGAATTTCAAAATCCAACGAGAGCAAAATCTCACGAATGATAGGGGCTGGAATTACCTGACCCACCAAATTGCTGATGTAGCTTTCTTTTATTGCTAGCTTAACTGGTTGAATTACTTTCGGGTAAACATCTGTAAACCCACAAGCCACTTTTCCTCCTGCAACTTCAACAATCAGCTTTGCCGCGCGGAATAAAGCTTTCATCGTAATTTCAGGATCAGCGCCTCTTTCATACCTGAATGAAGCATCGGTACGCAAGGCATGGTGGCGAGAAGATTTCCTAATGCTAACCGCATCAAAGCAGGCGCTTTCAAGAAAAACACTGGTTGTTACGGCAGAAATTCCTGATTCCTTACCGCCAAAAATTCCGGCCAAACAAAGAGGCTTATGCCCATCGCAAATTACAAGATCAGTGGATTGGAGTTTTCTTTCCACACCGTCAAGGGTTAGCAAAGTCTCCCCAGGTTTTGCCTGACGAACCACAACTTTGTTTCCCTCAATTTTCTTTCCGTCAAAAGCATGCAATGGCTGTCCGGTTTCATGCAAAACAAAATTGGTAATATCAACAATGTTGTTGATTGGTTTTACCCCAATACTTTGCAATTTGTTTTTTAACCAAGAAGGAGATTCATTAACGCTGATTCCTTCTATCAACACACCTGAATAGCGATGGCAGGCCTCGCTAAGAACCTCGATCGCGTATGGCATTAAATCAGAGGCAGCTGCTGTTGCCTGAAAGTCGGGGCGCACTAATTGATGAGATATTCTCTTTCCGCTCAGAACGGCTGCTAAATCGCGCGCTACTCCAAAATGAGAGGCCGCATCTATCCTGTTCGGTGTAAGACCGATACTAAAAACCCGATCTTTCTGCAACTGAAGAAAAGCGGATGCACTGGTTCCTGCCAGTGTATCGGGTGGCAGCACCATAATTCCATCATGTCCGCTGCCCAAACCCAATTCGTCTTCAGCACAAATCATTCCTTCAGAAACCTCTCCACGAATTTTTGATTTCTTTATTTCAATTTTATCTCCTACTGAAGGATAAAGAATGCTACCAACGGTTGCCACCAAAACCTTTTGACCAACCGCTACATTACTTGCACCGCAAACGATTGACAAGGGCGGGTTTTCGCCAATATTAACTTTTGTCAACTTTAAACGGTCGGCACCGGGATGCTGAGTAACCTCCAATACTTCACCAACAACTACCCCTTGCAAGGAGCCTTGAATTTGTTCCCAATCCTCAATTCCCTCCACCTCAAGACCACAATGGGTAAGGTATTCAGCAATTTCTTGTTCTTCTAAATCGCATTGGATGTAGTGCTTTAGCCAGGAAAGGGAAATATTCATTTGATAGAAAAAAGTTTGGCAAAATTAACAGAATCTTGAAATACAGGTTTAAGAAAGCGCTTTCATTATAAAATCTGTACTGATATTACCGACAATTAACGGCTCTCCAATTTCCTTTAACAAAACCATTCTGTGACCTTTCCCATTGTTTTTCTTATCCTGCTTAAGAAAAGCAGGCAAGGAGTCCAATGAAAGGGCAGGTAAATGATGATTTGAAAAATTACGTTGAATCATTTCCTTTATTTTTGATGCGGTATCTGGAGGAAATCCACAAAGATCAACCGAAACAGACAAGGCAACATAGATTCCGCGTGCAACAGCCCAACCATGGGTAACCGGCACTCCAGCGACCATGTAGGCAGATTCAAACGCGTGACCCAGGGTATGTCCGAGGTTCAGAAAATATCTTTCTTTCTTATCAAAAGGGTCGATCGCCACCACTTGCTTTTTATAGTCGAGACACCTTTGAATCAGAGCATCTTCCGGAATTTGGTTCTGTTCGATTATCCATAAAATTTGGTCCATGGCATCAGACCCGATAAGCAAGGCATACTTTAACATCTCTCCATAGCCCGACTGTAAATGATCGCTGGGTAGGGTTTTTAAAAAACGATGATGTAAGAGAATCAGGTCCGGGAAATAAAAAGTACCCACCAAATTTTTCACATTCAAGAAATTGACCCCTGTTTTCCCACCATAAGCTGCATCTGTCATCCCGATGAGGGAAGTAGGAACATGAGCCACTTTTAAACCCCGCTTGTAAATGGAGGCAACAAAGCCGCAAACATCGGAAATGGCGCCACCACCGACAGAAATCAACAGTGAATTAACAGGCGTATCCAAATTCGACAGAAAACTTAAAAATCCTAACACCGAATCCATCGTTTTTGCACTTTCGCCTTGCGGTAAAACATAGAAATGGGCAAAAAAATCGGAGGAAAAATATTCAAGAAAAGATGGCAAACAATGTTTTTCGGTATTTTGATCCAATACCACAACAACCCTTTCAAACTGATTGCGGGTAATGTAATCCCTTAAATAGTTAAAGCCCTCGGGACCGGAAACAACTTTAGATTCAAAATGATTTGTGGCCATATAATCTAACTTATTCTGCTCCAATCCATACCACCCTTTGTACCGGATTTCATCCAATTGGCAAGGTTGTGATTGTAGGGTAAAGATAAAGAGGGATCATCCTCTAATATTTGAATGGCCACCTCGCGGGCCTTTTGCACCAACTGCTGGTCCTTTGAAAGATTGCTTAACTTCAATTCTAGAATTCCGCTTTGCCTGGTACCATCGATACTTCCCGGACCTCTGAGTTCAAGATCAACATCGGCAATTTCGAAGCCATCGTTGGTTCTCACCATCGTGTTAATTCTTTTTCTTGCCTCATGGGATAATTTATGGGAGGTCATCAAAATACAATAGGACTGATCGCCTCCTCGTCCTACCCTGCCTCTTAACTGATGAAGTTGCGACAAGCCAAATTTTTCTGCACTCTCAATGATCATTACAGTTGCATTAGGAACATTCACCCCTACTTCTATAACCGTGGTGGCCACCATAATTTGGGTTGTCCCTTTTACAAAGCGCTCCATTTCCATGTCTTTGTCAGCAGCTTTCATTTTCCCATGAACAACACTTACTTGATACTTTGGGATTGGAAAATGACGAGAAACATTATCATAACCATCCATTAAATCCTTATAATCTAATTTTTCAGACTCTTCAATCAAAGGATAAACAACATAAGCTTGTCGGCCTAAAGCAATTTGCGTTTTCATAAATTCGAAAACTTCAAGACGAGCGTCTTCATAGCGATGAACAGTAACAATAGGTTTTCTGCCCGGCGGTAATTCATCAATGACCGAAACCTCTAAATCGCCATAAAGTGTCATGGCCAGGGTTCTCGGAATTGGTGTTGCTGTCATCACCAAAACATGTGGTGTATTTTCACCTTTGCTCCACAACTTCGAACGTTGCTCCACACCAAAACGATGTTGCTCATCAATGACAACAAGTCCTAAATTTTTAAACTTCACCACCTCTTCAATGAGGGCATGTGTTCCAATCAGAATATCTATTTCACCAGCGGCCAGTTCTTCCAATAAGACCTTGCGACCGGCTTTCTTGGAGCTTCCGGTTAGCAATCCAACCTTAACAGGCATATTGCCCAACAATTCCGTAATGGACTTATAATGTTGCGTGGCTAAAATTTCGGTTGGAGCCATTAAACAAGCCTGGCAGCCGTTATCGGCACCTATTAGCATTATCATAAGGGCAACCAATGTTTTTCCGCTACCCACATCACCCTGCAACAGGCGGTTCATCTGTTTTCCGGAACCTACATCGATACGGATTTCGCGAATAACTTTTTTTTGGGCCCCGGTTAATTGGTAGGGAAGAAAATCATTGAAAAAAGTATTGAATTTTTCACCTACCTTAGCAAAGGGGATGCCCTTGACTTGCTGAACTCTTTGGTTTCTTACCTTTCCTAAGCGAAGTTGAAGAGAAATCAATTCTTCCATTTTCAATCGCTTTTCTGCTTGTTCAAGGTGAGGAATGCTTTCAGGTTGATGAATATTGCGGTAAGCATCTTGCCGATTCATTAAACCTAAAGTTTTCAGAAATGGTGATTCAAAAATTTCGACCAAATCTCCGGACACAATGTTCCATAAGTTACTTTGCAACTTTGAAATTCCCTTGCTATCGAGTGAAAGGTTCTTTAACTTTTCGGTACTATAATAAATCCCCTGCAAAACAGCTTTCAAGTTCGGTTGTGAGGGATTAAAAATTTCGAGTTCAGGATGTGGCATGGTTAACTTACCCTTATACCATTTTGGTTTCCCGAAAATAATGTAATCACCGCCCTCTATCATTAATTCCTTTACCCACTTAATACCCTGAAACCAGACCAATTCCATTTGACCCGAAGAATCAGAAAATCTTGCCACCAATCTCTTTATCCTTTTGTCTCCGGTTAATTCAATTCTGTTTATTCTTCCTCTCAATTGTACATAAGCACTTTCATCTTTTAACTCTGAGACCAAATAAAACTTACTTCGATCAACATATCGGAAAGGAAAGTAATTCAATAAATCATTAAAAGTAAAAATGGAGAGATCCTTGTTCAGGGCAGCGGCACGTTGCGGACCAACACCCTTCAGGAATTCAATAGATGTTTCTAGCGTTACGGGAAACATGCTAAGAATTTATGATGTTAAAAAATCGCGAACCAGTTTTTCCGATTGTGCGAATGCCACATGGATATCATCATTTAAAACGATGGCATCAAATTGCGCTGCATAATCCATTTCATTTTTCGCTTTGGCCATTCTTCGGGCAATAGATTCAGGCGTTTCGGTTTCTCTTCTTTTTAGTCGCTCTTCCAAATGAGCCAGTGATGGGGCCTTCACAAAAATTGAAAGGGCATTTTCACCATAGTTCTTTTTCAAATTCAATCCTCCAACCACGTCTACATCAAAAATAACAACATGATTTCTGGCCCATATTCTTTCCACTTCAATTTTTAGGGTACCGTAAAAATTATCTTTGTAAACCTCCTCCCATTCTACAAATTCAGCGTTTTCAATTTTCTTTCTGAACTCATCTACTGATAAGTAATAATAATCTTTTCCTTCTGTTTCGCCCGGTCGAATGGGTCGAGAACAAGCAGAAACCGAAAATTCTACCTGGGGAAAATTCTTAAGGATGTTATGAACAAGGGTGGTTTTTCCTGCTCCAGAAGGGGCAGAAAAAATAATAAGTTTTCCGGGATAAATATTACTCATAATACATTCAATAATTGCTCTTTAATTTTCTCTAACTCATCTTTCATTAAGACTACCAGCTTTTGGATGCCTGCATGGTTTGATTTAGACCCAAGGGTGTTTATTTCACGACCCATTTCCTGGGATATAAAATTCAATTTTCTACCGGGTGAAGGTTCTTTAATTACATCGAAAAAGTACTCACAATGACTCCTTAGCCTTACCTTTTCTTCTGTGATATCAAGTTTTTCCAAATAATAAATCATTTCCTGCTCAAAACGATTCTTATCGGTAATCTCTTTGGAGAAAAATTCGAAAAAGTTTTTTTCAAGCCGCTCCCTGATCCTGGAAATCCTGCTTTCCTCAAGCGCTTCTACTTCAAGAATAAGATTTTGAATTGACCCTACCCTTGGCATTAATTCAAGTTCTAATTTCTTTCCTTCTGTTGCTCTAAACTCACTGAATTTAATCAGTGCTTGCTGCACAGCGAAGGTAAGGTCGTCTATTTCTTGTTGATCGGGTTCTGCGTTTTTGGTCTTAAAAACATCGGGAAGTCTCGAAATAATCGATAAATAATCGGTATTGAATTCTCCTGCTTCTGCCTCCAACTTCTTTAATTCCCGGATGTAATGCAAGGCGATGGGCACATTAAGTCCGGGATTGGTGGCTGCCAAATCTGACTCAACATGAATCATAACATCCACCTTTCCTCTTTCAACAACAGAGGCCACCAATTGGCGTAAATCATTCTCAATAGGTTTATAAACAAAGGGCATCCGCATATTCAGGTCCAACTGCTTGGAATTCACCGATTGAACGTCTACACCAATGGTTCGCCCATTGCGTTCGAGCCGAAATCGGCCGAAACCTGTCATTGAATTAAGTCCCATAAGCTCTGTCAAATGTAATCATTAAGGTTAAATCCTAAAGGTTTCCGGCACCTGATTTTGGTTTGTAACCCGCCAGATAAACACCGGTAAATATCATAACGGCAGAAATAATTTTGAGGGAAGTAACAACATCTTTTCCTGCGGCTAAGGCAAATGCTGCTGCCAAAAAGGGCTGTAAATAAATATAGGCACTAACCAAAGAGGGCGTTGCCCACTTCAGGGCAAGGGTATTCAACAAGTAGGCTACATAGGTAGTGGCAAAAACCACAAAAGCTGTCTCCCAAAGAATGATTTCAGGAAAAAGACTCCATTCAATTTCAAAAAACTGTTGATATCCAAAAGGCAAAACCATAAAAAAGCCATAAAAAAATATCCATCGGATAATCACCAAGGCATTATACTTCATCATCAAAGGCTTGACCATGACCAAATAAATGCCCCATGAAATGGCATTCAATAATACACAAAGGTCTCCTAAGATGGTATCTCCACCAAAAATATTCAACGAGCCGGGCTTAACAATCAATAACAAAGCACCAAGCAAGCCCATTAACACCCCGGTTAATTTGATACCCCCCATTTTCTCGCGGCCTGCAGCTACCGAAATCAGCAAAACCAAAATTGGGGTACAAACCATCATCAAAGCGGCATTGATGGGTTTGGTAAGACTTAATCCGTAAAAAAAGAGCATTTGATTCAGGGCCACCCCGAAAAAAGCACAGATCAATAATTTGTAATGGTCGGCCTTTTCAATTTTGCGATTTTTTACAAGTAATGATGACAAAAAAAACAAAATCGAAGCACAGCCAACCCTGAGTAAAATAAAGCCAAAAGGACTGATATAAGCAGGCATAACGTCCTTTGCAATGGAATAGTTTGCCCCATAAATTAAATTCGCAAAAAGCAATGCCAGATGGGCAGCCCAAATTTTATTCACGGCACAAAGGTAGCATACCCATTTACAGCAGGAAATATAAGCGTTTGGGGAAACGAAAATTTATCCTTCAGAAGCTGGAGGGGATCGCTATAATTGTTTGCTTTAAAAAAAACTTACCTTTTGTTGTAAGTAGCAATCAGGGCACCAATGTTATTCTTACTGCTCCCAATAAAAATTTTGTCGCCAACAATAACGGTAGGACGTTTTAAAAAAGTGTATTCTTCGAGAATAAATTTCCGGTAGTCTTTTTCAGCAAGTGAAAGTTTATTAAGTCCCATGCTTCTGTATTTCATGGCAATCCGGCTAAAAAGGGCTTCATAGGAACCTGCGAGCTTTGCCATTTCATCCAGTTCTTCGGGTTTAATAGGCTCTTCTTTTATATCACGCAAGAGGTCATCCGATTCCATTTTTAATTCAGATAAAATCCGCTTACAAGTACCGCAGTTAGGAAGATAAAATATTTTTCTTGACATTGAATGTAGATTTAATTAAACACGAAACACACCCGCTTAACTTTTGTTCATTATCTTGTGCAAAATTGAGCAGATGGCAGAACTCAAACCCGGCGAATTAACCAAGTATCTTAAACCCGGAAGATTACTGGCTCCTGTGGCCATAGGGCTAGGCGTAGCCACGTTCATGCTTATCAGAAATTTTGATGCCAAAGCATTTGAAAATATTGAGTGGACATGGAATTCAACACTTTGGCTAAGCCTTTCTTTTTTAATGGTTGTGGTGCGAGATTTTGCCTACATGGTGCGCATCAAGGTGTTGACAGAAAACGAACTTAACTGGAGACAATGCTTTGATGTGATCATGCTTTGGGAATTCGCCTCTGCCATAGCACCGGCCATATTAGGAGGAGGTTTCGCTTTTGCCATTATTATCCTTAACCGCGAAAAAATTAACCTCGGCAAAAGTATATCGGTGGTTTTGTTTACCTCCTTTCTTGACGGAATGTTTTTTGCCCTCATTGCCCCGCTGATTTATTTCGGCATAGGAAAGGAACGTTTGTTTACCTCCCTCGATCCCAATGCTGTGCAGCAACTTTCACACGGTGGGGCATTAAATACCACCTTTTGGATTATCTATTTTGTGGTGTTGGCTTATAAACTCTTTGTTGGATATGCCTTGTTTATCAATGCCCGCGCAGTGAAGTCATTTTTACTGAAAATTTTTAATTTTCGCTTGCTGCGGAGATGGAAATTTCAGGCTCTTCAAACAGGAACCGAAATGGTTATTGCCAGTAAAGAGTTAAAGAAAAAAAAGTTAAACTATTGGCTTTGGTCTTTCGCTGCCACTTGTTTGAGTTGGTCGGCACGATTTATTTTAATTAATTGTTTAATCAAGGCATTCAGCCATATAGATTTTGACCATTTTTTGCTTTATGCCAGGCAGGTGGTTATTGGAATTCTAATGATTGGTAGTCCTACGCCCGGTGGTTCGGGTGTGGCAGAAGTGATGTTCTCCAATTTTCTCGGAGAATTTATCGATAACCAATCGCTTACCTCTACGCTGGCCCTGCTTTGGCGCTTGATTAGCTACTATCCCTATATTTTTATTGGCGCCATTGTATTGCCTCGTTGGTTGGGCAGGGTGATGCAGCAGGAAAAGTAAACAATTCAGATGGCGAATTGTTTGTTTGATTAAATTTGCACAAAAAAACGATGCAGGGAATTTCTATTGAAGGGACGGCAAAAACTCCCCTTATTTATTTTAATAAGCAGAAAAACACTTTGTTGATTGGAGGAAGATCCTTGCCCGAACATCCCGGCTTGTTTTATCAGGAAATATCGTCTTGGCTCAAGGCCTATTTTAGCGAAAGCCAAGTGGCGCGTTTGGAGGTTGTGGTTATGCTTGAATACTGTAATACCACTTCTTCGAAGGTCCTCGTGGATTTATTTTCTAAAGTATCAAAAATTTTACCACAACCCGATGCCTGTTTTCTAAAATGGTATTTTGAAAGTGATGACCCGGATACGAAAGATATTGCTGAAGTTATTTTAACTGAAAAAATTTTACCGGGCGAAATGATCGAAGTATTAAAATTTGATGCTTCACCCTATTATCCGTAAATATTCTTTAATGCAGGAATCAATTCGGGGAATTGAAACTGATATCCTTCCCTTTTGATTTTTTCGGATGAAACTTTGCTTCCCTCCAAAACAATTACTGCCATTTCACCCATGATCAAGCGCAGAAAAGCGGAAGGCAGAGGAGGGAGAAAAAAAGGCCTTCCTAAAACCTTTGCCAAAGATGCCGAAAACTGCAAATTAGAGACAGGATTTGGTGCAACTGCATTATAAACACCGTTGTATTTTTCTTCTGCAATGGCCTTGCAAATTATACCGATTAAATCTGCTTCATGAATCCATGGCATTTGTTGCTTTCCTGACCCAAAGGCAGCCCCTAACCCAAATTGGAAGGGAATTTGCATTTTCTTGAGTGCACCGCCCTGCTTACTTAACACAACACCAATTCTTAAAACCACATTCCTTTTAAAATAAGGAAAAAGGCTTGCTGATGCTTGTTCCCAGGCCAAACAGGTTTGCCCCATAAAATCATTCATTGGAGCAGAAGATTCTTCGAAAACCGTATCACTGCTTTGAGCACCATAGTAACCAATGGCCGATGCTGCAATGTGTAAGGTTCCAGAAAAATTAATGGCTGAAAACGCTTTTTCCAAAAAATTCTGTGGTTTGGTGCGACTCTCAAGAATCGTTTTTTTTCGCTCCAAGGTCCAGTTTTTATCTGCAATACTTTCTCCGGAAAGATTAATAAAAACTGCGCAATCCTTAAATGCTTCTGTTGCCAATTCCTTTCGGTCAGGATCCCAATGGTAAACAACTACGTTTTCAACTTTCGCTTGTTTGCTTCTAGACAACCAAGCAACATGATGTCCCTGCTCCAGAAGCACTCTGGTAAGCTTTCGTCCAATAAGCCCTGATCCTCCTGCAATAACAATCTTCATCGAATTCATCTTTTAATTGAAGCAACTACTCCTCTAACACATGAAAACCTATAAAGTTATGGAATCAGTCAACAAAAGAAAAAAGAAAATAGGCGAAACCGTCTCTATGCTGGAGGGTTAAAAACCTGTTGATACCGCCCAAATGAAAAAATAGGTAAACAACCTTTTGGAAAGACGCTTAAAAACTGCTAGAAACCGACAAGGTCAAACCATTGGATGCCGGCACATTCCTGCAAATTCCGCCAACACAAAAGATACCGGCCCTTTGCCTCCCGTAACCTATGGTAAGTCGGGTTGCATTTTGAATGTAGCCCATGGTAAAAGTAGGATAAAGCAACCTCATTGCTTCAACCGGATTGCCATAATTGTATTGGGTAAGCGTGGCAAAAAACCATTTAGGAGCAATGGTATATTCCACCAAAGCTGCGGCCCAATCGCCCATATCGGTTTTGGTTTGCAATCCTTCCAATTCAAAACGAATCGCATGCTTGGAATTCATTTTCCAGGTTACATCAATAACCTCAATATTTGAATAAATGGTACCAAAGCCGGTAAGGCCTTGAACAACATCTTTGTTGTAAACAAAATTTGCATAAAAGAAGGTGGCCTTCAGGTTTTTGTTTAACTTTCTAGAAATTTCGATGTTCAGGTCTTTAAAGTAAGCCTGGCCTGCTTTGGAAAAATTAGTGGTATAGGTAAAGCCTTCAGCACTGATGGCAGTATCCAGTCCATTTGCTGAAGAATAATTTACAATAACATTGGTACCATATTCACCCCCGAGCCAAGAACCTTTTTTAATGGTATAAATAATCTCTCCTTGCAGGGCAATTTCACCATTGGGTTGTGTGGCATAAGGATAAATGGTGGCTGCAAGATTATAGGTATGTTGACGAGTTAACGCGGGTAAGAAGTTAATCAATGCATTGTTTCCGGTAGCACCTCTGTCAGACCGAAAATTCATGTTATCAATCAATTTAGCCGCCAAAGAAATACCAAGCCCTTTTGTTGAATAAGAACCACTCAGATAGGCAGCCTGTCCGGGGTTATAATTAGGTTTATCTTTTAATTGGTTGACCAGTCCCGGATCATTAATTTTCTGAGAATATTCGGCCAACACAGCAATTTTATTTCTGTTTATTTTCAGGCGATAAGACCATGCTCCAACGTTCTCGGGTAAAACAAAAATGGGGTCCTGATCCTGCTGAAATTTCGAAACAAAACTTCCACCGAGGTAAACCTTGGTAGGTTTATCGTTTAATTTAGGAACCAATTCATTCAGTGCAATTTCACCATCAAATCCTCTCACAATTCCATCGCTCAGGTCAAAAAACACCCTTTGTTTGGCGATAAGGCCTTTGAGGTAAATACCTTTTATAGGAGAATACTTAACGCGGGCTCCGTCAAAGGCGTTATCATAACCAAGGCCACGTTCCTCATAGGTTCTTAAAACGATCCCGCTACCAAACTGTTCATAAAAACTTCCTAAGGTAACGTCCAATCCATCGTTGGCATAATTGACAAAACGAAAGGGTATACCATTGCCCTTGTAGCGTGGATCGAAACCCAAAATGGTATTTAAATAACTTTCGTAGCGAACCCCGGCCGTAACTTTTCCGCGGGTGTAAATGAGGTTAACGAAACTATTCATTCTCATTTTCTCGGGAACCGGCGGTGCACCAATAGCGGAATCGGGGTTATAATATTGTGCGTCTATTTGGAAGTTTCCGTGTAATTCTCCGTAATCGGGTGCATTCTGTGCCCATACGGGAGTTACTAAACCTAAAACCACAAAGGATTTCAGGACAAAAGATTGAATGAATTTCATTGAATAAAATCGGAGAGATTAAAAGGAATCATTAGATTTTCTCTCCCTTGGCCACCTTTCTGACCAATTCAAGCAGTTTCTCGTCATCACCGGGTGCGGCAGAATTTTGTTGCCATACAATTTCGCGTTTCCCGTTTACGATAAATACATGAGGAACATTGTTAACGTTCATGGCTCTTTTAAAGTCGCCATTGGGGTCTAAGAGGACTTCATACTCCCAATTTTTTCCATTCACATAAGGGGCAACCTTCTCCATGTTGCGGGCATCATCAATAGAGACGGCCACCAATTTCACACCGGTTTCTTTTACCCATTCATCATAATTCTCAGCAATGGCATTTAGTTCTGCCTTGCAAGGACTGCACCAGGTTGCCCAAAAATCAATAATCATGGGTTTACCATCATTTTGAAGGTTCATGGTACTAAAATCCGACCCATCTAATTTTTTTACAGTAACCGCCGGAATGGTTCTGGCTTTTTCTTCTGATTGATTAGGGGAAAAGCAAAAAAGTGCGGCAAAAAGAACAATGAGAAAGGGAAGTTTTTTCATGGAATTTTTTTTCAAAGTAAAGGAATTGCCACTTAATTGGCAAATATATTGTCGATTTGGTCATATTTACCGGCCTAAAACCATAATTTTAGGTGCTCCTCTGAAATTTCTACTAAAACTCATTATAATCACCTCACAATTAGCATTCTAAATATGAGCTAATCAGGAATACTAATTTAATTGTTTTTTTTTTACCTTAGCGGGCTAAATCAAACCCAAAAACAATGAAAAAGTTCTTTACTTTTATTTGTGCAATTTCAGGATCCTTTATCATGAATTTGCATGCCCAGCCAGTCTTTCAAGAGAATTTCCAAAATGGAATGCCAGCAAGTTTTGTAATTATCAGAAATCACACCCAAGTTCCAGCTGCAAATGTTGGTTTCGCAAATCAAGCTTGGGTATCAAGAAGCAACGTGATTTCAACCGGCAATACCGCAGTTGTATCTACATCATGGTTCGACCCAGCTGGTGTGGCAGATGAATGGATGATTATTCCAAACCTTACTTTAACAAATGCTAATTATTTAATTTGGAAAGCTTGGGCATCAGATGCGGCGTATCCTGATGGTTACGAAGTGAAACTTTCGACCACAAACGGAACCACCATTGCAGATTTTACAACCAACTTATTAACTGTTGCTGCTGAAGGTTCTGGAGGTTGGAACACAAGATCTATTGACTTATCTTCTTATGCCGGGCAAACCGTTAGTATTGCTTTCAGAAACAACTCTAACGACAAGTTTTTATTGTACATTGATGATATTTCAGTTACTCCAATTACTGCAATTGATATGGCGGCCACAACTTTAAATGTAACCCCTTATAATAATCAAGGCGCACAAATTCCAGTTTCAGGAGTTGCAACTAACAATGGAATTCCGGTTAGCTCCATGACAATTAATTACTCTGTAAACAATGGAACACCCGTAAGCCAAAACCTTACAGGGCTGAATATTTTGCCATTTGGGACCTATAACTTTTCGTTCAGCCAAAACATTACGGCCAGTACCAATGGTGCTTATACCCTTAAATATTGGGCCTCAAACATTAATGGTTCTTCTGACAGCAATAATGGAAATGATACCCTAACTGCAAACTATTTTGTCGCTGAGGGTGTTTTAAGAAACTCCCTTTCAGAATTATTTTCTAGTTCAACCTGTCCTCCATGCGCTTCTTGGAACCAAAATGTCTATACCCCTGCCTTTGATGCTAATAATTTTAATGAATCTGGCAGCAGAAAGTTGGTTGTAAAATTCCAAGTTCCAATTCCAACCCCTGGCGACCCAAGCCACAATAGTGATAGCGATGCCCGCGGTGCATTCTATGGCATCAATAGCGCTCCAACTTTGGTCTTAGATGGAAGTGAACCAGATTATCAAGGAGCTACTTGGGGTGATGTTGCAACTGAATATGACGACATGGTAAATGAATCTGTTGCGAGTCCCGCCTTTGGAATAATTACTGGCACAGGTACAGCCACAATTACAGGTACTAGTCTTGCATTAACCGTAAATGGAAGTGTTACAAACAAAGCAGACTTTTTGGCGAATAAAAATTTAAAGCTTTATTTGGTGGTTGCAAACAAACAATACACTTTTGCAGGGGCCACGAATGGAGATACTGAATATCACCACGTTGCAAGAAAAATTTTACCTTCGGCTACAGGAATAAGTGTAAACAACCTGGCTGTAAATGCTTCTCAAACCTTTAATGAAACCTTTACCTTTACCATTGGTGGTGTAACGGAGAACTCTAACAAACTATGGGATGCCAATATTGAGGTAATAGCTATTCTTCAAGATCCTGCAACAAAGTATGTTGTTCAATCTCAATTAATTACAGTTCCAACAGGGGTTGCTGAATTGACTGAAGAGGTTCGAAATATCTCTATTTTTCCTAACCCAACCACTGAAAATGCAACCATTGCGATCGATTTCAAGAAAAAAACACAGGGTAACCTAACCATTTACAATTCAATTGGTCAATCCGTTTTCTCTGAATCATTCAGTAATGAAGGATCTGGACAAAAGCTATTAACCGTTCCTAGCTCGAATTTTCCTAAGGGAGTTTATTTTGTTGAGTTAAATATTGAGGGCAAAAGATCAACTCAAAAACTTGTTGTTGAATAACCCCTACAATTTGTTTTTCAAAAAGGGATGCCAAAGATTGGCATCCCTTTTTTTTGCAGTATATCCGTAGTTTCTTAAAAGTAGGTTTGATTTGCAAGAAAAAAAATTGAAAAATTTCTTTCAAAATCATTTCAAAACAACTAACTTCGCAAGTCAAACACAAATACGATTCAAAATGAAATCAATTCTCACCTTAATACTGTGCCTTGTTTTTTCTGTAAATTTAAAGGCTCAATTTTTAAAATTGCAGGATAAACAATCTAACGCTGAAATTACTGGGCAAAGTAATTTGCTATTCTTTGCTAATACCCAAAACTCCTTCGATTTTAGCGCCAAAATAAAAAACATCTCCTCTGTAAGCCAAAATATCAAAGTGCGAAGAATTTATCAAGAGCGGTTAAGTGGTAGTCGAGATTTCTTCTGCTGGGATTTATGTTTTGATTCTTTAGTTTCTAATTCAGGCATCATTCCAATAGCTGCTGGGACTGCGGATTCAACGAGCTTTCACGCAACTTATTATTCCGGAGGTAATAACGGAGTAAGTAAAATAAAATACCTGTTTTTTTCAGCTGATAATGTAAATGACACAGCTTCGTTTGTTCTTCATATTTCCTCCACTCCCACAGGCATCATCGAATCAAATACCAACAAACAAATTGGATCAGTTGGCCCAATTCCTGCTGACGAACAAATCAGTGTTTTTATTAATCGGGCAAGTAACAATACATTTGTCCAATTAGTTGACTTTTCCGGCAGGATTGTTTCCAATGAACAGGTGGGTGATTCTGGCCCATTTACTTTAAATACAACCCAAATAAATGCAGGAATTTATTTATTACAGGTTGTTGAAAACAACGTCATTGCCGATCAGGTAAAAGTTGTTTTTAAGTAGGCGCCAATTTGATTACCAAAAATTCCGGGGGTTCAATCATATACCCTGCTTATGTATTTCTCCTCCTTAACAGGTGTTCAACATCTGCATACGTCTCTTATTGCTCAGGTTAATTCAGATCGGATTAGTCATGCCCAATTAATTTATGGTCCTGAAGGTTCCGGCGGATTGGCTCTTGCCTTGGCTTATGCATCCTTTATCCTTTGCGAAAACAAATCAGAAACCGACAGTTGCGGACAATGTAAAGCATGCAGCAAATCGTTTAAAATGGTTCACCCCGATTTGCACTATATTTTTCCAACCATTTCAACCAAAGATGTAACAGGAAAGGAAGTTGTTTCTGACTCATTCTTAAGCCATTTTCGCTCTGCTGTATTATCCAACCCATACTTATCGAATTATGATTGGCTAAACACCCTTGATGGAGGGGGCAAACAAAGCCTTATCAATGTAAGAGATGCTGAAGATATTATTGATAAAATCTATCTTCAGTCTTACGAAGCAGAATACAAAATTTTGATTATTTGGTTGGCTGAAAAAATGAACCAACAAACGGCCAACAAATTACTCAAAGTTATTGAAGAGCCACCCGATAAAACCTTGTTTATTCTGGTGAGCGAAACGCCTGATCAATTGCTTCCAACCATTCTTTCGCGTACACAAAAAATAAAAATCCCGAAAATTTCTGACACTGAATTAGCCACCTTCCTTATCAATCGCGGTGTGAATCCTGAGCTGGCCAAGGAGTCTGCGCTGGTTGCCGATGGCAATTTATTAACCGCATTGCAGTTAAGTGCAGAAGCGTATCCGCAACAATATCAACTCGATTTGTTCAAACAATGGATGCGTTGCTGCTACAAGCCTTTCCAGCCGGCTACTTCTAAGTGGTGCGATTTGTTTTCAGGTTTAGGCAGGGAAGGAATGAAAAATTTCTTTGTTTACGGCATTCACCTTTTGCGGCAGGCTTTGATTTACAATATGGCCGGTGAGGAAATGCTTCGCGTAACCAAAGCGGAGAAAGAATTCCTGTTAAAGTTCCACCCCTTCATTCACCCCAAAAACTGTAGCTTGATGGTAGAAGAAATTACCAAAGCGAACAAACAAATTTTACAAAACGGAAGCGCAAAAATTCTGATGATGGATTTAACCTTCAGGTTGAGTCAGTTTATTAATATTCCAATGGCCCAAACAGCCTAAATCAAAAAAAATGAGTTGTACCAGTTGCTCCACAAAATCATCTTCAGGAACTCCGGCAGGTTGCAAAAGCAATGGCTCATGTGCTTCGGGCGGTTGTAATAAATTAAATGTTTTCGACTGGTTGTCGAACATGGAATTGCCCCATGGCGTTTTGCCATTTCCTATTATTGAAGTTCGATTCAAAAACGGCAGAAAAGATTTTTTCAGAACACAAATACCGGAATTATACATTCAAGGTGATGTTGTAGCAGTAGAGGCCTCGCCGGGACATGACATCGGGGTGGTTTCATTGAGTGGCGAACTGGTTCGTTTTCAACTCAAAAAAAGAAACATCAAGGCAGACGATCCAACCATAAAAACCGTTTATCGAAAGGCCAAACAATTAGACATAGAAAAATGGCAATCGGCACGAGAATTAGAAGAACCAACCATGTTCAAGGCGCGTCAGATTGCCCAATCGCTTAAACTGCAAATGAAAATAAGCGATGTTGAATACCAGGGCGATAAAACCAAGGCCGTTTTTTATTATACCGCAGACGACAGGGTTGATTTTCGCGAATTAATTAAACTTTTGGCAGAAGAATTTCGGATTAGGGTTGAAATGAGGCAAATTGGAGCCAGACAAGAAGCCAGCAGACTGGGAGGAATCGGCTCCTGTGGCCGTGAACTATGCTGCTCCACCTGGTTAACCGATTTTCGTTCGGTAACCACCAGTGCTGCCCGTTACCAACAGCTTTCCCTAAACCCTATAAAATTAGCCGGGCAATGTGGAAAGCTGAAATGCTGTTTAAACTATGAGCTGGATAGCTATTTAGATGCCATTAAAGACTTTCCTACTCACAATGAAAAAATTCAAACACAGAAAGGAATTGCCTTTCATCAAAAAACGGATATTTTCAGAAGGATTCTTTGGTACAGTTATGCCGATGATCCATCCAATTTTATTGCTTTAAGCGTTGAAAGGGTCAAGTTTTTAATTGACGCTAATAAGGAGGGTGTAGTGCCCGAATCGCTCATTGATGAGGTTGCACTCAAAAAATTAAAAGTTGAAAAGCTGCCTGACTTTGAAAATGTTGTTGGACAAGACAGTCTCACCAGATTTGATCATGCCAACAAATCGAAAAAGAAAAAGAAAAAGAAAAAACCTTTTGACAAACCTGTTGTACAGCAAGCAGGGGCAGATAAACCGTTGGCAAATCCTGGTGAACCTGCAAAAATAAACCGACCAAGGCCTCAAGCAAATCAAAACAAACCTCCGCAGGCAGCGGCTCCAGGGAAAGCACCACTCCCTCCGCGTGCTGCAGGCACTGTTGCTAAAGGAAACCTTCCCGGCAACAAACTGCAAGGAACAGGCAATAAACCACAAGGTCAACAACCCAGACCACAAGGTGAAGCAAGAAATAACAATCGCAGACCCAGACCACAGGGCCCCAGACCTGAGGGAGGACCGCCAAAAAACAATAATGAAGCCCAATAAATTTATTTGGTTGTGTCTGCTTATTGTTTTAACGCAAACAGCCTGCGATAAAGCGAGGGTATTTGAGGAAAATGTAAATATCCCAGATAATGTTTGGAACCGAAACAATAAGGTAAGATTTGACGTGGCGGTTGACGACCTTTCTGCGAAATATAATTTTTATATTAATGTAAGGAATGCCGGAAACTATCCCTACAGTAATTTGTTTATTTTCATGGACACCAAGTATCCGGATGGATTTGTATCAAGAGACACACTAGAGTGTATTTTGGCAGACGAATCAGGAACCTGGCTTGGTGATGGATCAGGAGATATTTTTGACAATCAAATTATGTTCAGGAAAAATTTTTCTATG
>JBILVQ010000321.1:0-3326 GCA_044370375.1 Bacteroidia bacterium | reverse complement strand
CGGTAAAATTTGGCAAACTGTAGTACCCGGAATTTAAACTGAATGAATAATTCTTACAAATTCATTAAAATTTCATTAAATTACATGAATTAAATTTTGCATTTTTTGTAATTTCAAAACAAAACAATTATATCTTGCAATACATTTAGAAGCTAATTGTAAAAATATTGCAATTATCTGTTTTTTTTCCTTCTTTTAGGATTATTTACCCACTTGGGAAATTACCTGGCCAATTAAGTCTAAGTTTTTAATCAAGAAAAAATAGCATCGATGAAAGGATTTAATCTGCATATTTCAAACCGAACCTTCCAAATGAACAATGGGCAAGTAGAAATGCCTATTTCTGACTTAGCCAAAGGGGTTTATTTTGCAAGAATAAATCAAACAGAAACCATCAAGGTTGTGAAGTAAATTTGTTTAATCAAAGCCAATACGCGAAATTGTTTTTTCTCGTATTGGCTTTTTAAGTTAAAGTATATGAAAAAGCTTTCAATGGTTTTTCTTTTGGTGGTTTTTAGCATTGCTAAGGTTAATGCTCAATTCGGAAATGTATGGCTGTTCAGTAATGGATTAAAAATGGATTTTAACAATGATACAATGATATTTACTCCTGCACAGGTTTCTGGAAGTTCACCGCTTGGAAATTCAGTTTTTTGTGATAGTAGTGGGAATTTATTGTACTATTCAGATGGCAGGTCTGTTATGGATCCTAATTTTATTAGTATCCTAAATGGTGATACCCTTGGCGGATGTTCCGTAGCTTTTCAAGGAGCATTGTTTTTACCTCACCCACTAAATCTCAATTTAATTTACTTATTTACGATGGATGCAAATTGGTTGCAATTTTCAATCAATTGTAATGGAAACCAAAGTCTCTCATGGGCTCTTATTGACAAAACTTTAAATGGAGGTCAAGGTAGTGTAATCACCAAACAAAATATTTTACTAAGCCCGGCAAAGGAAAAGTTGACAGCAACAAGGCATTGCAATGGGGTTGATTGGTGGGTGTTGGCACATCAATGGGGAAACAATTCGTTTTATTCTTTTAAGGTAACTGCAAGTGGAATTGATACAATTCCTGTAATTTCAAGTGTTGGAGCTACCTATCATGATTTGGAAGACACAGTTTTTTACACAGCCTCCAAAGGGGATTTAAGAATTTCCCCAAATGGAAAAATTGTTACATCGATATTAGCGGGAGCAAATTATTTTGAGCTTCTGGAGTTTAATAATGAAACTGGAGAGGTTTTCAATCCATTTTTCAAGTTTCATAGTCCACCCGATTCTATTTTTCAGGAAGGGATTAGCCCACAGTGTTGCACATTCTCAAAACAATCGAACAAAATGTATGTAACTATGTCAAATGAAAACTCATTGTATCAATATGATGTTTCCCAATTTGATTCCTTAGCAATTCAAAATTCAAAAAGGATAATTTATGAGGATTCAATTTTTTTTCGTTCCAGTTGGGCTGCACAACTTGCTGAAGATGGGAAAGTTTACTTTGTGTCTTATAATAATGATAATAATCAATTTTTTATTGATGAAATTGTTTTTCCTGAATTACCTTTTCCTGCTTGTCAGGCAAGCTATTTCAAACAATCAATGAACCCAACAGGTCTTTCCTACGTTCATATAAACCACTTCCCAAACTTCCCTGATTGCATTTTTGCACGCGACCACACTGCCTCCCTTCACATTCCCACCTGTTCAGGCACGGATTCTGCAATAGTTGTTTTCGATACCTTGCTTAATGTGGTTCATGATATTACCTGGGATTTTGGAGACCCGGCTTCAGGGGTAAACAATACCTATGAAGGCACAGACCCATTTCATCTTTTTACCGCACCCGGTACTTACACCATCACCCTAAATTTTACCAATCGTTGCAATCAATTTGTCATTTCAAGGGATGTTTTCATTCCAAATACAACCCCACCGGCAGTACCAAGCCTATTTTTGAATGCAGCATTTTTAGAAGCAAGCAATGCTTCCAATTACCAATGGTATTTAAATGATAGTTTGTTAGTTGGTGCCACAGATTTCATTTACGCCCCTAACCAAAATGGTATCTTTTCCGTAAGTACTACCCAAAATGGTTGCACTGTTTTTAGTTTGCCTTTTCAGCTAACAGCTGTTGCCATAGCGCAAATGAGTAAGGTAAATTCATTTTCCCTCATGCAATCCAATGAAATTCTTACCCTCCAATGCAACCCGGTCACCGAATGTTTTAGTTTGGTAGAATTAATTGATTTGCAGGGGAGAGTTTTACAAACGTATGCTTACCAACAAAAGCAAAGCAAAGTTGAAATTAACATTGGAGATTTACAAAGTGGTGTTTATTTGTTGAGGGTTAATGGGAGGGCGGTGAGGAAGGTGGTGAAGGGTTAAGCTATTGTTTTGAAAGAAACTTATCCATTTTGAATCCTACCTTCATTTTCAACAAATTCCGTAAAGAAAAAAATCCCGGCTCTTCACCGGGATTTTTTAATTATACACTTGCCTGTCCGTGGCAATTTTTATATTTCTTGCCACTTCCACATGGGCAAGGGTCATTTCTGCCAACCGTTTTTTCTACCCTTACCGGCTGAGCTTTTCGCTCGGGTTGTTGTTCCGGATTGGGGGCCGTGCCCGGTGCAGATGTCGGCATGCTTACCTCATCTGTTCTGCTGGTTTGCCATTTTTTACTTTCAGTGTTTTTGGGAGCTTGCACCTCTTTTACCTGATTCTGATTTTCTTGCGGTAAATAGGCCTTCATCAAGAAAGAGGTCATCTCCCTGTTCATCCTCATCACCATTTGCTTAAACAATTCAAAGGATTCGAATTTATAAATCAACAAAGGGTCTTTTTGCTCATAAACTGCATTTTGTACCGATTGTTTCAATTCGTCCATTTCACGCAAATGCTCTTTCCAGGCCTCATCCACAATAGAAAGAATAATACCTTTTTCAAAAGAGGCAACCAATTCACGTGATTGACTTTCGTAACTCTTTTTCAAATTGGCGAGTACTTGCATTGTTTTTAATCCATCCGTGAAGGGAATAACAATGTTTTCGTACATGTGAGCACTATTCTCGTAAACATTCTTTACCACAGGATAGGTGCTCTCCATAATGCCTTTCATCTTGTTTCGGTAATTGGCATATACCGCCTCAAAAACGATATCACCCAGTTTTGAAGCCTCGGTCTTCAAGAACTGTTCTTCCGTAACAGGCGATTCCATGGCAAATTCCCTGATAATCTCTAAACCAAAGCTTTCATAATCTTTGTTGGTTTGATGAATTTTGATCATATCATCACAAACCTCATATAAGGTATTGGCAATA
>JBILVQ010000320.1:0-3332 GCA_044370375.1 Bacteroidia bacterium | reverse complement strand
AAGCAATGCTACCTTGCTTTTGGGTAACGAATTACAAAGTGGTATGTACTTGATAAAGGTTTATACCCAAAACGGAGAACAATTGAACGCGAGAATCATCAAAAAATAATCGCTTCAAGCTGAATACCGAAAGGGAGGCAAAGCAATTTGTCTCCCTTTTTTTTTGAATGAAAATGAAATGCTTAGAAAACCTTGCAAACGGTGGAATGAGTGGCAGGGATAAGAAATTGTTTTCAGCGTAAATAAAGAGGAATTCAACTTAACTTTTGTTGAATTCATCTAAGTTTCTACCTTTGTTTAACCAATAGATTGTTTTAATGGAAAACGCAAAGGACATAATAGCCCGCTTGGGTTTGGTTCCTCATCCGGAAGGGGGATATTACCGAGAAGTTTATCGCTCACCCATGGCCATGGTGGCAGAAGAAACAGGGACACCCTGTAGTTTGGGAACCACCATCTTTTTTTTGTTGCCGGCAGGAAAATTTTCTGCCTTACACAAAATATCCTTTGATGAGCAATGGTTCTTTTTGGATGGAAATCCGATTTCCATTTTTGAAATTGTGGGTGGAAAAGTAAAAGAAACCATTTTAGACCGAGAAAGACCTTGGCATTTGGTTAAGGGAAAAACCTGGTTTGGATCGAAACCGGTTAAAGGCGAAGGGTATTCCTTGGCTTGTTGTACGGTGATTCCAGGTTTTGACCTAAGCGACTTTAAATTGGCCAATTATGAAAAGATGAAATCAGAATTTCCGGAGTTGAATGATTTTTTGAAAGAGATGTGCATTGGTTAGTTGCCTAATTCCCATCTAAACATCTAATTATACCATTGCAAATTAGCCCTGTATTCAAGAGCCAAATTGCAACCGAAAAAATTAAAACATTCCGAATTTTCTTTTAAAGGATAGGGCCCGGTACTGCCGGTTATTGCTTGTGCGCCCTGCTGCGCATGGCCATGTTGAGCAATTCTACCCCGAGGGCAAAGGCAAGGGAGACATAGATGTAAGCCTTGTCGACATGCAAATGCAAAGACTCTGCTACCAATACAATGCCAATGACAATTAAAAAAGCCAGGGCCAACATTTTTACCGTTGGGTGTTTATTGATGAAATCACTTACTACCTCAGAGAATATCAACATGATGATCATGGCAATGATAACAGCCAAAACCATCAACAAGACATTGCTAACCAATCCAACAGCGGTGAGAATAGAATCAAAGGAAAAAATAATATCCAAAAATATTATTTGAAGCACCGCGCCTTTAAGGGTTAAACCTTCCTTGCCTTTTACCTCGGAGGCCTTGTGATTAATTTTTTCAATAATCTCCATGGTCGTTTTTATCAGCAAGAAAACACCACCGGCAAAGAGAATAAGATCTCGTCCGGTAACACCGAAATCCATCAAATGAAAAAGAGGATCTTTTAAACTGATGATCCAGGATATACTAAAGAGCAAAGCAATTCGGAAAATCAATGCAAGCGACAAACCAATGGATCTTGCTTTCTTTTGTTGGTTGCGTGGAAGCTTGGTACTTACAATGGAAATAAAAATGAGGTTGTCGATGCCCAGCACAATTTCCATGATAGAAAGCGTGAGTAAGCTAATTAGGCCTTCAAGGGTGAAAATACCATCAATATCAATCATATTTTTATTTCGGAAAGGGCACGAAGGTAAGCAAGAAATTGCTCATTAGAAATCTGCTCTTTTGGGGGCAAAACAGGGGCCTTGGACCAAAAATCTCCAATAAAAAGATCCAGCAGCCTGGGTTGAGCAGATGAAAAAAATCAAAAAAAGGGGGTTTAATTTCCTTGAAGAAGAAATCGAAAAAAATTTTATTCCTGATTTTCAATGAATTATAAAATATTTTAGTACCTTGTCTTGCATAATACTAAACAATAGCCATATCTTTGCTTCGTCAATTAAAAGGTGACACAAGGTACATAACAATCTAAATTACTGTTTTATGAAAACAAGCATTCAAATCTTCGCCCTGGCAAGCATGATCTTGCTGGGTCAGTTCTCAACCCTGATGGCCGGCAACCATGGTCAGAACAAAGGTGAGCTACTAAGAAAAGAAGTGGTTAGCCAAGTAGCTTTCCCAAAATCGGTAACATCGGGCAGCGAACAAAAAGTTAACGTAAGCTTCACCGTAGATGAAAAAGGAGTGCTAACCCTTGTTCAGATCGATGCCCCGAACGAGCAACTCAAAAATCACATTCGCAAAGAATTAAACGGCATAAAACTTCATTCCAACAACTACCTTGTTGGGGTTGAATACAAAATGACCTTCAACTTTATTGCCGAGTAAGCCAAACGCTAAACCAACCAACCATGAATATTGAAAACACCAAGGCGCAAATGAGGAAAGGCGTTTTGGAATTGTGCATCCTCTCTGTACTTTCGGAAGGAGAAAAATATCCTTCCGAAATTATAGACCGCATGAAAGATGCGCGCTTACTGGTGGTAGAAGGTACCCTGTATCCTTTGCTCACCCGCCTCAAAAACGAAGGACTACTCTCCTATCGCTGGGAAGAAAGCACTTCGGGTCCGCCAAGAAAATATTACAGCCTTACCGAAGAAGGCTCCAAATTCTTAAAAGAGCTAATTATTTCGTGGGACGAATTAGTTGCTGCTGTCCAAAAATCCTTATCTAAAAATCCAAAATCATGAACAAAACAGTCACCATCAATATCAGCGGAATAGTATTCCACATTGATGAAACCGCTTATGATAAGCTTAAACAGTATCTCTCTGCCATCAGAAGTTATTTTGAACATACTGAAGGCAAAGAAGAAATCATGATGGATATAGAATCCAGGATTGCAGAAATTTTCAATACCCGTTTTGCCAAAACCCGTCAGGTAGTATTACCTGCCGATGTAGATGCCATGATAGAAATTATGGGCAAGCCCGAAGAATTTGGTGCAGAAACAGAAGAGCAAAGCACGCAGGAGCAAAGCAAATCGCGCGAAAACAACCAAAAAGAATTTCGTTCCAGTACAGGGCGCTCCAGAAGAGTGTTCAGAGATCCGGACGACAAAATTTTAGGAGGCGTTTGCAGCGGCTTGGCCACCTACTTCAATTTAGATCCTTTGTGGTTTCGATTGGCCTTTGCCGGAGCCTTCTTTTTAGCAGGCACAGGATTTCTGTTTTACATCTTGTTATGGATCGTAATTCCCGAAGCAAAAACCACAGCCGAAAAATTAGAGATGCGCGGAGAACCGGTGAACGTTAGCAACATTGAGAAAAACATCAAAGAAGAATTGGAATCACTGAAACAACGTTTCAACAATTTTTCGAATGAGGGCAGAGAAACCAAAAACCGTTACCAA
>JBILVQ010000084.1:0-11869 GCA_044370375.1 Bacteroidia bacterium | reverse complement strand
TGGTGCGCCTCCGCAAATGTGGTGGGGTGTTTTTGGTTTTTTCTTGATGCTGAATCCTATTTTGCATTGGGTGATGATGGGAAAAAACCCTGAAAACGGACAAGCCTTTGTTCGTAGGTTTATGTTGACCACCACCCTAAAATTTATGTTGTTTCTGGCCATTGTGGTAGTGGTTTTCCTCGGCTGGAAAGCCCTTGCCAAGAACTTCCTGGTGGTTTTTTTGTTTCATTATTTACTGTTTACTGCCTTTGAAACTGTGATGTTGTATCGCAGCATGAAGGCAACACCTCGCTAATTTTATTGCTCCATGCCCGGACCTTTTCGTCTGCTCTTGACCCTGCTGATAGCCTTATTAATTGATTGGTATTTTTTTCAGTCGCTAAAAACGGTGATGAAAAAGTCATCGGCCAAGGCAAAAAAAATAGTCTTCACGCTTTATTGGTCGCTCACGGTCTATGCTGCCATTCTTACCATTATCAGCATGATGGTGCCCATGCATCTTTGGCCTGATTTTCCGCGTGTGTATGGTTTCGGAATGATCATGGTTCCGCTGTTGTGCAAACTATTGGGTTGTATTTTTTTATTGATGGATGATTTGATTCGTTTGGGCAGAATTGCATGGAAAAAAGTTGCTGTGTCGAAGCATGATACCAATGCGAAAGGTGAAAAAATTACCCGCACCCAGTTTTTGAGTCGTACGGCTTTGGCAGTAGCCGCTATTCCGTTTGCAACCTTGATGTATGGCATGATGGGCACCGCCTTTGATTTTAAAGTACGCAGGGTAAAATTGCATTTGCCCAAACTACCTGCGGGTTTCGAAGGAATGAAGATTGTGCAAATTTCGGATATTCATTGCGGAAGTTTTGTGAGCGATGAGCCTTTTTTCAAGGCCATTCAAATGATCAATGAATTAAAACCCGATGTTATTTTTTTTACCGGAGATTTGGTGAACAATCAATCGGAAGAGGCCGAAAAATTTAATCATGTATGGCGCTCCATCAAAGCACCGATGGGTGTTTTTTCAACGCTGGGCAATCACGATTATGGTGATTACATTCAATGGGAATCGCAGGAGGCAAAGCAGGCAAATTTTAAACAAATCATTGATTTGCACCGCAGGGCAGGATGGGATTTATTGATGAATGAGCACAGGGTGCTGGAGAAAAACGGAGATAAAATTGCGGTGATAGGTGTAGAGAACTGGGGCTCAAAAATGCGTTTTCCTAAATATGGTGATATTGAAAAAGCTGGTGCAGGAACAGAGGAATATGCGGTGAAAATTTTGCTTTCGCATGACCCTTCGCATTGGGATGCACAAGTGCGGAAAGCACGTCCGGATATTGATTTAACCTTGAGTGGCCATACCCATGGAATGCAGTTTGGCATTGAGATTCCGGGCTTTAAGTGGAGTCCTTCGAAATATATTTACAAGCAATGGGCCGGATTGTACGAAGAAGGGAATCAAAAATTGTATGTGAATCGCGGACTTGGTTTTTTGGGCTATCCGGGCAGGGTAGGTATTTTTCCGGAAATTACTTTGATTGAGTTGAGCAAAGAGGCATAGTAGTGTAGCATTCAATTTTTTTTAAACCCTTTAATTTTTTTTGCCCATACCAAAAAGGCAAAGGCAAAAATAAGGTTGGTGATGATATTGATGCTATTGTGAATCCACCATAGTCCTTGGTATAAATCGGAGTCGAGAAAAGAAAAGATAAAATAAGTACCAAAGCAATAAAAGAAAATGCCGGTGGTGAACCAAAGGTTGGCCGAGCGATAAAAAGATTCACCGCGATCGCCCAGGGTAAAGATGGTTCCTGCTGCCAGAAAGGCATTGATAATTTTGATGGAGGAAGTAAACACCGAATCAGCTTTTACAAAAGTGGTATCGTGCAAAAAGTATAGATGGTAGATGGCAAAAAATGCTGCGTAACAAAGCACCCAGAACAATAACCAATAGCTGTTGGTTTTTCCTTTGAGTTGAAAGAATAGGTAGCAAAGGAAAAAGCAGGATTCAAGCAGTGCATAGAAATTATAGACCCTGTTGGTAGGAAAATCATTGCTGCCTATATCTACCATCCAGCCAATGAGCAGGAAGATAACAAAGGCTTTGAGGATGGAGGGGAGTTTTAAATAAAACGGTAGTCCGGCCAGCAAAGGCAGGACTACCGAGTAAATAGAAATGGTTTCAATGATTTGATGATAGGTCATCGCAAGTGTTTAGGGTCTGCGCGGGCGGGAGGATTCGCGGAAGGTGTGGTCCAGAACCCTCTCTCCTTCAGGAAAGGTTCTGGCTGTGGCTTCCAGCACACCTAACTCATTGTTGAATGCGCAAAGGATTAATCGTAATTTATTTTTTTCTTGCCGGTAATCAATACCAAAGAAATATCTTATTTGTTCACAGCCTTCAATGTTCAACAAATAACCCAATGTTGCTCCTTTCCCATAAACCATAATTTTATTGGGGTAAACATCTCTGAATTCATTTTGAAAATTTTCCATTTCCTGCAATAGGTTATCTTTGGGTTCCCAGACATTTGGAAGCATTTCTTTTTTGGGAGCACCAATGGTCTCCATAAAACTTTCAATATCCTTGATTTTTGATAATGGAAAATGTTCAAAGTAGCAATTGTTGCCGGGCCTTAATAGGCTGTTTGGAACTGTTTCCATGGTTTGAATACAATCACCTTCTTCATCATCACATTTTTTGTATTCACATCCAAGATATAGAATGTCTTTTCTGAAGGATCTTTTTTCTAGGCAGGGAAAAAACACCAGGGAAGAAATCTCCACTAAATTGTCTTTCCTTTTGTTATCTGTCATTGTACGCAGATCGCTGGCGTTAAAGAAACCACCGGCATTTAAAATTTCATCACTGTATTCGAGGTTGAAATTTATTATCATTTGTTGCACTTGTCCAAGTGTGATTTTGTGGTCATCGCCTGCCACACAGTATTCGCAGGTTGGTTCTTGAGATTTCATTGTCATAAATTTATTGTTATTATGTGAATTGAGAAAAAATTTTAAGGTCTGCGTGGGCGGGAGGATTCGCGGAAGGCCATGTCCCAATTCCCATTTGGGACGATGATTTTTCCTTCTGCATTTACAGCGCAGAAGATGATTCTAATTTTGTTGGTTTCCTGCTCTGCATCATATCCAAAATAGTAACGAATACCCACTGCTCCTGGCAAAGTCCTCAAGACTGATAAAGTATTTCCCTTTCCATAAACGAAAACAGGATCAGGGTAATAATCAGAGAATTTAGAAGCAAAATTTTCTCTTTCTGTTGCTAGTTCATCAGAGGCTTCTGTAACGTTTCTTAAAGCAGCTGGAATGGGTGTATAATTTTCCTTTATATTGAGGTACTTTGTAAAACTGGAATCAGTCATTAAGTCTTCCTCTTGAATAAAGCCGAAAAAGCAATTGTCGGGAGGCCGAACCAGGCTGGTTCCAGGGGTTTCAACCGCAGTTGTGCAGTTAGCCGATTGATTATTACAATCTTTTGTTTCTGCGGCCAAATAGGCAACATCTTTAAATAGACCATTCTTATCAACACAGGGATAAAAAACTAGAGTTTCAACCGCCAATTTTGATTTTTCCTTTGAAGTAAATGATGGATAATCATATAAAGTCCAGTAACCACCTGAGTTTTTTAATTTTCCTGAAAACCTAATTCTAAAATCCTCAATGTATCTCCTAACCTTTCTTAAGCTAAGGGAATGGTCATCACCATCCACACAATACTTACAAGTTGGTTCTGCTGCGGATCTTGTTGGTGGACAATCGCAAGGGCAGGGATTGGTACTGTCCGCCATCGCGGCTTCCGGGGTTTTTTCTTTCTGTAATTTATCACATGAAGAAAAACTCATCATCAAAATGAGGGTCAAAAACAACATCCATTTTTTCATAATGTTTAATTTAAAGGGTAAGACATTCAATACTCTTCCAAATGTAGAAAAGTTTTTCATTGGGTTCATTGGGTTTTTTGTTTTCATGATTTATTTGGTTTTAGGGGGTGACAACATTAAAAAGAACCTTTCCGCTTTGGGGCCTGGTTTTTCTTCCAGCCAATAGCTACTTCGTTCTGTATTCAGGCAGGGGCGGCCAAGGGCTGTAGCCACCGCGCTCAACAGGGTCTCGCCTTCCAAGGCCTGTTTCTCCATTTTAAACAACTCCGATAAGGCCAATCCCATCGGATTGCCATCGTCAAAATTCAATTCTCCGCAGTGAATGCAAATCCTTACCTTAATGTTGAGTTCATGTTGATTTAACTTTTCCCAGTGGCTGTGAAACAAAATCACATCATGAAAGGCCTCAAAAGCCACTAAGCCTGCATCGCCAATTTCTTTGAGAAAGAAAACCTCCTTTTCATAGGCCGCCTCCTCACAGCTTTTTCTGATCCCTTGCATCATGCGGTTGATTCTTTCAATGGTTCGCTGATTGCCATGTTCGGCAAGGAAACGGGTAGAGCCAATCATGTCGACCAGCAACAAATAGTATAATCCGTCTTTGGGTTCGTTTTTGCTTTTCTTTTGACGAAGCATTGATGGCTTAATCATCAGTAGGGTAGAGGTTTCTGCAAGTCCGGCCAATTGTTCACCGGCATGGCGTATCCGTTCAAATGCCAATAGCAATTGTTCGGTAATATTCATGAGGAAAGCATTCATAGCGATTGGTTTTAGGGTGTGTTTCTCCTTTCACAAACCAAAAGTAGATTGCCTGTTATGGGCCTACAATGCTAAATGAGTAAATGGCGGGGGCGGGTGAGGGAATGGGTAAATGAAGAGGATACTTTAGTTGCGGGTAGTTTAAACTCTAATACCAATAATTAAAATGTCGTCTACTTGTTCAAGGTCCCTCATCCAGTTTTTGTAATACCCCTCTAATAATTTTCCTTGCTCTTTCATTCCATGTAACTGCAGGGAAAAGAACAATTCTTTGAGTCCTTTTGAGTTTAATTTTTTTTCTTTGGGCCCACCAAATTGGTCGGTAGCGCCATCAGTAAACATGTATAAAGTATCTCCTTTTTGCAAAGGAATGCAGTGTTCAGCAAATTCTTGGTAATCGCTGGTGGTACCACCGATACCGGCTTTCGTTGCTTTAATTAATTCAGGTTCATGATTTTCGGTTCCTGCCCTAAAAATCCATAACGGTCTGTTGGCTCCGGAATAATAAATTGTTTTGTTTGTTTCGTCATAAGAAAGTAAACAAATTTCCATTCCATCACGCGAGTGGCTTCCTTCAATAGATTGACGAAGGGTTCTTTTTACTTCAAGATTCAAAAATCCCAGCATTCGAGAAGGCGAAACGATAGGCAACTCCCTTACCGACTGATTCAATTTTTCGCTTCCAATCATGCTCATGAAAGCTCCCGGAACTCCATGTCCTGTGCAGTCTGCAACCGCCACGATGGGAAGGTAGGAATCATCTTTTTTATCTACCTGGTCGGATATCCAATAAAAGTCGCCTGAAACAATATTTCTGGGCCGATAGTAAATGAAGGATTCAGGAAATATTTTTTTTAAGGCACTATCTTCCGGTAAAATACTTTGTTGGATGGTTTTCGCATAATTAATACTGTCGGTAATTTCCTGATTGGCGATTTCCAATTTTATTTTTTCCTGATTGAGTTCTTTGGTTCTGCTTTTTACGGTACTATCGAGTAATTCATTGATTGCTTTCAAACGACCGGTATTGAATTTTACAATCCCAACCACGGCTAAGGCAATTAAAATTAAGTAAGCGAAATAGGCAAAATAGGTTCTATACCATGGGGGTTTTACAACAAAGGAAAAAACAGCTTCCTTGCCAATGTTGCCATAAATATCTTTCGATTGAACATGAAAAACATAATTTCCTTCCGGAAGGTAATTGTAATCTGCCGAAGTAGTTAAATTCCATGGTTTAAATTGATCTTCCAAGCCTTCCAGAAAATAGGAAAAATTTAATTCTTTTTGCTTCGTAAAATTGGGTGCAGCAAAGTGAAAAGAAATTTTATTTTCTGAAAACGAAAGTTGAGGGCTAAGAATCGTTTGGGTTAGATTGGAGTAGGAAGAAACATTGTTGATGACTACCTCAGTAAGCAAGGTTTCAAATTGTAAATCATATTGTGCTTTTGTTTTGGGGTCGTATTTTACAAGCCCCGAATTGGTGGCCATCCAGGCGATGCCATTTTTTTCTACAAAAAAACCATTGACTTGTGTTTCTAGCAACTTACGGAAATAAACGGAATTAAGTATATAGATTCCTTCTTTGTTTTTTTCAGCAAAGCCTGCCTCCTTGCTTTGATTCGGGGCGTCGGAGGCAATCCATATTTTTCCTGAAGCATCATTGTAAGTTCGGAAAATAAACCTGCCGGGTTGTTGCAAGGATGCATCAAAAATTTTCGGTTTTTCAAAACTAATTTTATTGCTACTTTCGTTGAAGATAATTTTGCTAAATCCGGCATTGTTCGCAATATAAATTTCTTTGTTTATGGCAACTATCGGCATGTCTTGATCCAAATCAAGCGGCAACAAATATTTTTTTAGGGAAACGGTTTTATTGTTTCCATTTTTCTTAAAAATTAAATTTACCAAATGCTTGTTTGAGCCTGAAATCCAAACACTGCCATCACCATTTTCAGCAGAGGAATAAAAGTCGCTTAAAATTTCGTTGAATTTGAATATTAAATTCCATTTCCCTTTCTCCCTTTGGTAGACTGAAATAATGTCGCGACCTGAAGCCACCATTATATCAGAATTTCCTTTGGGAAAAATAATATTGTAATATTCGTTTTCTTCATCAATCCAATTTTCGTTGTTGTTTTCATCAATGGCTACTAATCCAACATTGGAACCCAAAATTATTTCTTCTTTGTCACCTTCATTGATATAACCCGACAGCGTTTTGCAGTGCATTAGGTAATCTTTAAAAATGGAGAATTGTATATTGTTTTCCTTTTCGTTACTTTTCCAAAGTCCTTCTGCACCTGCCACCCAAAGCTTACCCGATTGATCTTTCCAAACCGCATTTACATTGCCACTAATTCCTTGTTTAGACGAGAACCATCGCAGAGGGAATAAATAATCGATAAGCGAAATACTTTTATCGGAGGCGGCCCAAAAGTTATGATGTATATCTTCATACAAAAACCAAACTCTATTGGTGAGCAATCCATTTTCAAGATTGAATTGTTCTTTTACATTACCCAACGTATCGCAAATAAAAACACCATTGTTGCTGGTGGCCATGGCCCAATTGCCATTGCTTAATTTTATTGCATGATACAATTGCGCTTTCTTAAGGATATTGCCAATTTCGCAGGGAAAGGCCAATGTTTGATTTTTACCACTTGGGTCAAAGAGGAAAAGTCCTTCGTCTCTGGTTCCAATCATCCAAAGTTTGCCATACTTTTCAATCATGTCGATTTTTTTTTCGGCAAAAAATTCACCACCGGGAAGAAGTGTTGTTTGGTTATTTTTTAATTCACACAATCCAACATTGTTTTCTCTGACCAACATTTTTTGATCTATCAAAAAGAACTTATGGAATCCTCGTTCACTTTTTGGTGCTAAGAAATTTATTTTTTGATTTTGGTAAACAAAAATTCCGGAATTGGTGCAAAAATAGACTGCATCCTTGAGGCAAATGATATTCCATACTTGCCTAAAATTTAATAGCGATTTTGGTAAAAGCGACAAGTAGGAGGTAAAGAAAAACGAACCGTTTTCCTTTTGTTTTAATACCCCAAAGTTTCCATCACCACCCACCAAAACTTCGCCTTTGTTGTTTAATGCCAATGAATATATTGGCTGTTCCTTTAAGTCATTTACCAATTGCCAGCCCGTGCCATCAAATAGGAGTAGTCCTGAATTGTTGGCGAAAAGCATCAGGCCGTTTTTGTTTTGCAGAATCGACCAGGTTTGCTCATGGGCTGTATGGTCTTGAGGGGTATAATTGCTAATGCTGGGACTGCCGCTTTCAAAGGCATAAGCGTTGGAGCAAAGCACCAAGAGAAATGAAAACATAATGCAAAAACGGGCCCGAAACATTGGTTTCGAATTTAGACATTTTTGGGTGAATTTTCATAGGTCGGCAGCAATTTCCTGTTTTCTTATTATCAATTTGGTAATATTGTGGTAGCTTATTTGTTTATTTTGCTTGTATTTCCTGTTAAATGCCAATTTCGAACCTTTCCAATTTGGCGGGTGGTTTTCAAAATTATTTTATATTTGCTTGATTATTTTAAGACTTAACATTACTATCAATGCATAAACTCATTTTGTGTATTTTCTTGGTGCTTTTCTCGTATGGTTTTCATGCAAGGGCTAATCATGTTCTCGGTGGAGATATTTCAGTTCAATCTTTGGGTAACAATCAGTATTTGGTTACCTTGAATCTTTTTGTGATTGTGGAAGTATTGCGCTAAATGGCCCACAGGATATTGATGTTTATAGTGATTGTACCGGACAAACGCAAACTTTTTCTGCCCCCTTGATTAATGTGGGAGGAACCAATACCTCCCAACTTTGCAGTTTGGATTCTTTGAATAGCAATTGTTTGGGTGGAGGTTTAAGTGGAACCCAATTGTACACTTATCAAACAACCATAACGATGGATCCTGCCTGTGATTTTTTTAGACTAGATTATAATATTTGCTGCAGACCGCCTTCCATCGTCAACGTTCAGAACGCGGGTTATGATGTTTATTTTGAAAGTATCCTTAATCTTGCAACAGATTCTTTAAACAGCACTCCCTTTTTTACTGCACAAGCCATTCCTTATCTTTGTGCAAACCAAGCAAGCACCTATAATTTTGGGGTTGTTGAAACAGATGGCGACTCTTTGGTTTACTCACTGGTATCTTCCCTTAGTGCCACTGGATCCCCGGTTTCCTATATCACTCCATTTTTAGGAAACGATCCCATTTCTGGAATTGTGATTGATCCGAACACCGGACAAATGAGTTTTACTCCTGCCTTAATTGGCAGTTTTGTTGTTGTTGTTCAAGTGCATGAATATGACCGAAGCACGGGTGCGCTGCTCAGTACGATTAGAAGAGATGCTTTGTTTATTGTAAACAGTTGTACCAATCTGGTTCCGAATGCAACCTCCGGACAAATTTCTAATTTTTCAAGTGTTGGTTATGCCCAACAAACAGGAACAAACTCAATGGAAATGTGTGAAGGAAGTAGTGTTACATTTTCAACACTTTTTGATGATCCCGATGCAGCAAATGTTTTATCCTTTATCTCAAATACGGGTCAAGCTTTACCGGGTGCAATCATTTCTTCAACAGGAACAAATCCGCTAGAGGTCACGGTTGACTGGACTGCACCTGTGGGTTCGTCCGGAAAAAACTACAACGTTATTATTACCATCAATGACGACAATTGTTCTACAACAGGAATACAAATTTTTTCTTATTCCATTCGTATTATTGAAAGGACACTTGCGAATCCTTTGCCTCAGGTAAGCATTTGCAGTGGACAGGATTTAGAATTATCAGCTAGTGGTGGAACTATTTTTACATGGTATGATTTGGCAGGGGTGCAAATTCCTGTTGATGCAAGTTTTTCTTGTAATCCTTGCAATAATCCTACCGTAATGCCCCTCATCAGTACCGATTATGTAGTGGTGAGCGACTTGACGGGTGCTTGTATTAATGCCGACACCGTTTCGGTTTTAGTAATTGCAAATCCTGCTATTGTTGTTGCCCCCGGAACCGACACGGTTTTTTGTACTACCGATCCTATCTATACCATTGTTGTAAGTCCTTTCGGTGGTCTTTGGTCGGGCGATGTTTCCTTCTTGGGTCAGTTCGATCCCTCACAAGGGATTGGAAATTATACCGCTGTTTATACAATAGGTGGAGGGACTTCCTGTGAGGATTCAGTGGTCATTAATTTGAATGTTTATTATACTTTCAATTCCTCCATTCAAATAACTACCAGCGATTCCATCATCTGTGCCGGTGCTTCAACCACCTTTAATGCGGTTGTGGTTAATGGGGGCAATAATCCTCAATTTCAATGGAAGGTAAACGGGGTCAATGTTGGCACCAATAGTTCAACATATTCAACATCGCTCATTGCAAATGGAGCTGTTGTTACTTGCGAGTTGACTAGTAGTTTGCCCTGTTCAATCCCTTTGGTGGCCACTTCAAATCCAATTGGTATGACCATTATTTCCTTGCCTATTCCTTCGTTTACCATCGCTAGTAATAATTTAACGGCTGCTCCATTGAATGCAAGTTTTACGAACACAACTGCTAATGCTGGCAATGCGGATTTTGTATGGACTTTTGGTGATGGTGGCATTTTGTTTAACAACAATTCAACGGTCAATCATACTTATATGGGTAATGGTGTTTATCATGTTGGCCTCGCTATTCAAGATCCGGTTGAGGGTTGTTCGGTTGTGCAGTATGATCCTGCCAATGCAAATCAAAGCGTTATTTGCAATGTTTCAGGTGGTTTCAATTGTAATTTTATGCCTCTTACAAATCCATCAGGCATTGTTGATGTTTGTGTGGGAGGAAATCTTCTTGTTACTGCTAATTCATTTCCGCTTGGTTCATTGTTACAATGGAATAAAGATGGAATACCCCTTGGTGGAGAAACAGGAAATTCTTTGACTGTTTTATCTACAGGATACTACTCAATTACCTGCACGGATTTATTAGGTTGTGCTGTTATCTCAGCACCGGTAAATGTTAATTTTAGTTTGCCTGGGCAAACCCCACCGCTTATTTCCTCGGTTGGCGCGAACGGAGCCTGCGGAAACGTGAATGCCACTTTAACGGCCAGTGGGTCGTTTGCTACTTACCTATGGAGCAATGGGCAGACCGGAAATGCCATGACTGTCAATGCTCCGGGTACATACACGGTTATCGGCCAAGGTGTTGGATGCGATGCTCTTTCAGCACCTGTAAATGTGACCTCTTCTGCGGTACCCGTTACAGAGGTTTGCATGATTACGGTTGATCCGGTAACAGATTTTCATAGTGTTGTTTGGGAGAAACCAATTTCCTTGGAAATTGATTCGTTTTTTGTTTACAAGGAAGTGCCATACAACAGTTCCGAGTATTTTAAAATTGGCGCTGTGGGCTATGATAGTTTGAGTGAATTTGAAGATGTTAATTCTGATGCGGGAATAGGTCCTAACCGGTACAAAATTTCAATTCTCGATACTTGCGGAGGAGAATCTGCTCCTTCCAATTTTGTAAGATCAATTCATCTGCAAGTAGCTCCGGGAGTTGGAACAGCAAGGTTTTTAAGTTGGTCAGAGTATCGTGGCCAATCTCAAAATATTAGTGAGTACATTATTTTTTCAGGAAGTTCCATTTCTAGTTTAACCGAATTAGATTCGGTTTTTGCACCAACCAGTTTTTATGTTGATGACAATCCGGTAGCAGGCTTGAATACTGTTTATTTAATAGAGTCAGTTTTGTCGGTTCCTTGCGAAAGCAATCGTGCAGTAAGAACCAGAAGTCGTTCGAATGGAACCGGGAATACCCTCAACTTTAACCCTGACGGAATGATGAATCCTAAAGTCACAGACCTAAAAGTTAAAATTCAACCCAATCCTAATAAAGGCAGTTTTGAAATTGTATTGTCGGAAGTACCAACAGAAAATTTTCAATGGTGGATAGAGGATTTGTTGGGAAGTCGCGTTACAGAAGTTCAAAGTGTAAGTGCTAATCGAACACAGGTTGATTTAGATTTAATTTCGGGTCTTTATTTTGTTAAAGTAAGAGTAAGCAACCAAATTTTGAGTGCAAAAATAATTTGTTCAGAATAATTTTGTCTATATCGCATTATTAGATGTGGTCAGAACCAGCCTTTAAATTGTGAAAAGTTGTCTGGGATTTTTCTGTCGTTGGCCTTAA
>JBILVQ010000319.1:0-3342 GCA_044370375.1 Bacteroidia bacterium | reverse complement strand
GATGTGGTGCATGAAATTGCCGAACAACTGGAACATGTAAAACACAAAGAATTGGCCGATCGGCTCGAGAAATTTTTGGGTTATCCGGAGTTTGACCCGCATGGCGACCCAATTCCCAATGCCAAAGGAGAAATACCCTTTTTGGCGAATACCCTTTTGTCGGAAATACAAAAAGGAAAAACCTGTCAGGTAACGGCCATCAAAGATACCTCGGTGGTATTTCTTCAATACCTCGAGCAATTGGATATTCATATTGGCACCAGAATAAAGGTCATTGAAAAAATAGCCTTCGACAATTCCATGGTCATCCAAATCGGTAAAAGCAATCGCAGCACGGTTTCTGCAAAGCTGGCCGACAGTCTGCTGGTGGTGTAAAAATTTAAGAAGACTGAAGGAATAATGTAAATCAAGGGGAATGAATGGCAAAGATTAAACCCTTGCCTTTGAATATTCAAGCGAGTTTGCTTTTCTTTAAATTGGATATAACCGCAGCGCTAGGTTATCCATTTGGATGCGATACAAAATAATGCTTCAACTGCGCTAAAGGAAAGTCTTTAGGGATCGTCTGCGAATTTGATGCACCAATTCATAATCATGCGAGTCCAATAAAACCCATCCAACCCTAGGCATCACCATCCCTAAAAACGAAGTCCAAGCAGTACAGGCCGCTGCTTTAATACATGCGCATAGCGCCAAAAAATTCTAATTCCACCTAAAACAAATTCTTCTTATTTTCGTCCATGGCCCTTTACCTGCATTGCATTTCCATCCTCCTTTCGCTCTGGCTGCTTCCGCCTTCCGTTCATCCGAAGAAGAGCATTGCCGGACTGACTGTGATGGAACCTGTCAACCAAAAATGCATAGGCAATATCCTTTTCTTGAATGGTTGGAACATGAAAACAGAAGAGGTATGCAGGCAATCTGAGCTTTGTTCTCTTGCACTGCAAAAAGGTTATCGTCTTTTGTTCCCCGAAATGGGCAAAAGCGTTTATGCATCGGCTTATTACCAAGAAACCCGCTCCGATTATCGCAAACACAAAAGTATCCAATGGCTAAGCGATACCCTGCTTCCGCAATTAAAATCACAAAACATTTTCTTCGAAAAAGGAGCTAACAACCATATCATGGGCCTTTCAACCGGAGCAAGAGGTGCCGTTCTCCTCGCCTCCCGCCTCCCCGATTGCTTCCGCTCTCTTGTACTCCTCTCCGGCGATTACAATCAATGCATCGATACCAGCGACTGGTTAATGATCAATACTTATGGTCGCTTTTACCAACATCCGGAACGGTGGAAGACAAGCGATAATCCACTTCATGCCTCATCCTCCTTAAACTGCGATGTCTTTATTGGTCATGGACAAAATGACAAAGTAGTAAAAGCAGAGCATGCTTATTTTTTGGAAAAGAAATTATACACAAACCCATTGATGAAATCAAAGAAAATTGAAACCTACTTCCCGGATTCCGCAGGACACGATTGGAAATTCTGGCGTGCTGGCATTGAAAAAGGAATAGCGTTTATTACTAATTAGGAAAGGGTTCGTTTGAATTACCAAATTAAATTTTAACGAGCTTGTAGTTAAGGCCGGTTGATTGGTCGAGCAAAAAATAAATTCCCGACTCCTGTTCATGGAATGAAATCTTATAATAATCGCCAAAAGTTTCAATTTTAAAAGGAATATGTTTGCCAAAAACATCAACAACATTGAAATTTTTGTGTGCCGCTGATCCTTTAATATAGAACTCATGAGCAGGATTCGGAAATATGTTAATTGATTGGGCTAAATTCTGATTGTTGGATATAGCATTTGCAGTTCCTGAACAAGAAAAAACATTAAAATCAATTATGTTTGCAGTTAAATTTTTAATGGAATCAATGGCATTGTACATAGGATCAAAACATAAATTTGGAGACTGTCCATTAAAAATGGTTGTAACTCCCAATAGCATAGTTTTGCATTCACCGGGCGCAAAAGTCATAGGACCGAAAGTCTGAATTGTTCGCCAATCCTTGGCTCCAACCAAAATCGGATAGGTCATACTAAGCTGATTGGTATCACATGGATTTCCCGGAAAATAATGGTTGTAACCCCATGGCGTTTGATCTTTCCAGGTTCCTTTCATATAGCCATAGAAATGTTCTGCTGAAGATGGATTTCCAAAAACTGTTGCATCATTCGCATAACATCCCGATTTATATTCTGCGGGAACGCCATTTTGGAGTGGAGCTTGCAGAAAGAATAGTGAATTAAGCACTGAAACAGATGAATAACACAGATTATTATTTGGACCATCAATACCCATAAAATGATAACTAATAACTGCCTTCCTACTACTATCCGACCCGGTCATTCCCCCAAGGCATCCCATATCGGAATCGTTCCAAAAAGCAAAATAAAAATCATGATAAAAGGTATCACTCTTGTTGATGAATTTGTACTGATAGAAAGTAGTCCTATCTAAAATATCATTCGTACTGAAAGCAAAAGCCATGGCTTGCACCTCAACACCAATTTTCCTTGCATTCGTTTCAGTATGTGTGTTTCCTACATCATTAAAAACCCAAAATAATGCCTGATCACCATTAATTTTCGGATATTCTCCATTGCCTGGTTCATAAAAACCATTTTGGTCGAGGTCAATAAATGGGGCCACTTCATTATATCCAGGCCAGCTATTAATATCTACTGTTGCATTCAAAGGATTGGAAATATGGGCAATAATTTCTGATTTATTAATTTTCCAAATTCTGTCATAAACTGAGCATGTAATAGGTGTGGTTGCTCCATTTTGGTTAATAGGTCCAGGCCAAAAATCATTACCGGATTGCCTGTAAGTTTGTGCAGCCAAATGCAAATTTCCTCCTGGGTCAAGCCCTCCTAACCAGATGCTACCGGCAAGGTTAGCATGCTTTCCTGATCCCAATGGAACTTCATAAGAACGCAATCCGCTGCTTATATCCCACCACATATCTCCACCATTCATAATTTTTGTCCTAACATCATTAATATCCAAATCTGCGCTGGCCGTAGGTTCAAAACAGTTTTGCCCTTTTGAGTCAATGCAAAAAACCGAAATCAAAGCAAGGGTAAAAATTAATTTTCTCATGAGATTTGTTTTATTGGTAGATGGAAAAATGGTCTTCTTCGTTGCTTAAGGTTATACAATGGAATAAATTTAAATGGAAACAAGCCTAAAAAAATGTATCATGGGGCTATGACTTGGGTCGGTTATTGAGGGGCTTGAGGTTTTTTTATCGAGGGGCTACACCCCTCGGAATAAAGTATTGCGCCCTTTCAGGGCTGGTGGGTGATTGCCGAGAGGCTTGAGGTTGTTTTATCG
>JBILVQ010000318.1:0-3347 GCA_044370375.1 Bacteroidia bacterium | reverse complement strand
GGCACAGCAAATGAAACGGCAGGTGTTGTTGCGAGTGCAAACTATGGAAGGGTAATGGTTTCAGGTCAATTTACAGGCAGTATGGATTTGGATTTGTCATGGGAGAATTCCATTTTTCTATCAGTCGGCAACACCGACCCCTTTTTCTCATTATATGATTTTACCATTTTGTTAACCTCCGAAGTCGAGGAAAAGGAATTTTTATCGTCCTCTTCTACCTTAAGTCTTTTCCCCAATCCAAACAATGGCGATTTTACGCTTGAATTGGGAACCGAATCTTCCATTGACCTGCGAATTTTTAATCTTCAAGGGCAGCTGGTTCAACAAGAACATTTTACAGACCAACTCCATCGATTGGAAATAAAATTGAATAATCCACAGCCCGGTATTTATTGGCTCGAATTAGCCGATAAGCATCAAATCATTGGCCGTGAAAAAGTCCTTGTTCATTAAATTTTAGTCCCTCTTAAACGGTTTTTCTGCTTTTTTCAACATCCATTTTCGGGTCTTTTTTAGCCCCAAAATATTGCTTTTCTAGCTGCTTTTTCTCTATTATTTCATTACTTTTGACCGCGTAAAAAAGCAAAAAGAATGAAAATACTTGTTTGTATCAGCAAAGCTCCTGATACCACCACAAAAATTGCCTTCAAAGAGAATGATACCCGCTTTGACGAAAATGGTGTTACTTATATCGTAAATCCCTATGATGAATGGTATGCATTGGTGCGTGCCCTCGAATTAAAGGAAACACTGGGTGGAACGGTTACCATAATTTCTGTTGGCCTTGCCGAAATGGAAGGGGTCATCAGAAAAGCCCTGGCCATTGGTGCCGATGAAGCCGTTCGCATTGACGCAGAAGCTACCGATACTTTTTTTGTGGCCGCACAAATTGCCGAGTATGCTAAAAGCCAAAATTTCGACCTGATTTTTGCAGGAAAGGAAACCATCGACTATAACGGTTCTGCCCTGGGTGGAATGCTGGCCGAATTGCTCAACATGCCTTACATCTCGCTTGCCACCAAACTCGATATGGCCGGCAACACCGCCACCGTTGAGCAAGATATTGATGGAGGAACACAGGTAGTGGAATGCGATTGTCCACTCGTTGTTAGTGCCGCCAAAGGAATGGCCGAAGCCCGTATTCCTAACATGCGCGGTATCATGGCTGCCCGTACCAAACCCCTTTCTACAGTTGCTCCTGCTGCTATACAGCCTTTAACAAAAGTAGAAAAATATACGCTGGCCGCAGGGCGCACTGCCTGCAAATTTGTTGATGCTGCTAATCCCGAACAATTGATTGATTTGTTGCACAACGAGGCCAAGGCCATTTAATCATTTACCTTCAAAAAATTTACCATGTCAGTTCTTGTTTTTACAGAAACCTCTAAAGGAAAAATAAAAAAGGCATCTTTTGAAGCCGTTAATTATGCTGCCGGAATTGCTGCTGCTACCGGTACCACCGTTACGGCCATTCTTGCCGGTGATGCAACTGCCGATGCGGCTTCACTCGGAAAAGCAGGTGCCACTAAAGTGCTTAGCCTTGCTGCCGACTTTCCGGTGGCTGATGCACAACAATTGTCGGCTGCTGTTTTGCAGGCCGCAGAAAAAGAAGGCGCTTCGGTGCTTGTTTTCTCCCACGATTTAACCGCCAAAGCCATTGCACCCCGCATAAGCGCCCGCTTATCGGCCGGATATGTCCCCGGTGCTGTTGCTACGCCTGTTATGAATGGCAACGCATGGACGGTGCGTAAAAATGTTTTTTCGGGCAAGGCCACTGCCGATTATGTTATTTCAACCGATAAAAAAGTTATTTCCTTGTTGCCCAACTCTTTCCCGGTTGCTATGAACGGAAACGATTGCCCGGTTGAAGCTTTTGCTGCTACGGTTGGTGCATCAAGAATCCGAGTAAAAGAAGTTAAAAAGGAAAGCAATGAACTTTCATTGCCCGAAGCAGAATTGGTTGTTTCTGCAGGCCGTGGCATGAAAGGTCCCGAAAACTGGGGCATGATTGAAGATTTGGCCAAACAATTGGGCGCTGCAACCGCTTGTTCACGCCCTGTGGCCGATATCGGCTGGAGACCCCACCACGAACATGTGGGCCAAACAGGCGTAGCCATCCGTCCTAACCTCTACATTGCCATCGGAATTTCCGGAGCCATCCAACATCTTGCCGGGGTTAATGGTAGCAAAACCATCGTAGTTATTAACAAAGACGCAGAAGCTCCTTTCTTCAAAGCGGCTGATTACGGGATTGTTGGCGATGCTTTTGAGGTTGTACCCAAACTGGTAGAGGCCGTTAAAAAGTTTAAGGCCGGAAATCATTAATTAAAAATTAATTCCCTATCTTTAGAGTGGACATTGATGAGGTTGAGCAAACCCTAGATGTCCACTTGTTTATTTAACCCCCTGGCGGGATTCGATAGATTTTGTGAAAAAAATAAAACTTGAAATTGTAGCACTATCCTACAGCCAAACCCAATCGGGAGCTTATGCATTAGTGCTTGGAGAAGCGGGAGGAAAAAGACGACTGCCCATTATCATTGGCGGCTTCGAAGCACAGGCTATTGCCATTGAATTGGAAAAAATGGCGCCCAGCCGTCCGCTTACCCACGACTTGTTCAAAACCTTTGCCGAAACCTTCAGCATTGTGGTAACCGAAGTGATTATCTACAAAATTGTGGAAGGCATTTTTTATGCAAAGCTTTTGGCCAACAACGTGGCGCAATCCAACGAAATTGATGCCCGTACCTCCGATGCCATTGCCATCGCCTTGCGTTTTTCCTGTCCTATTTATACCTACGATTCCATCCTTTCTACCTATGGAATTGTACTGGATGAAGAACCCAACCGCATAGAAGGTTTGGAAGAGGATGAGGAGGACAAAGATGCCGGAAACGAATTGGCCCGCGTAGCCACTGATGATCTCAATGCACTGCTCGATGCGGCCCTCGAAGAAGAAGATTACGAAAAAGCTTCGCGCATCCGCGATGAGTTAAACAACCGAAATAACCTCTGATGGAAAGATTTACCGGGATTATTGGGATTCTTGTTTTGCTGGCCTTGGCCTACCTCATGTCTAATAACCGTAAATCTATCAATTACCGGCAGGTGCTCAGTGGTTTGCTCATTCAGGTAATTGTGGCTGTCTTTATTTTAAAAGTGCCCATCGGCCAACAAATTTTTCAGAAGCTGGGTTACCTCATTACCCGTTTGCTCGATTTCTCGAATGAAGGTGCCAACTTCGTTTTTGGTTTGCTCGTTGACAGCAAAAAATTGGAAGGCATTTTCGGACCCGGCAGTAGTTTTATTTTTATTCTTAAAATTCTTCCAACCATCATTTTTGTTTC
>JBILVQ010000317.1:0-3359 GCA_044370375.1 Bacteroidia bacterium | reverse complement strand
CCCCATCCTCAGCAAAGACAATACGATTTCCTGTTCTTCCTGCCACTCTCCTTACAATGCCTTTGCTCACGTTGATCATGCCTTAAGCCATGGCATCGAAGACCGAATAGGACTTCGCAACGCACCTGCACTCATGAATCTTGCTTGGCATCCTAGCTTCATGATGGATGGCGCTATTCATCATCTCGATATGCAATCCTTGTTTCCCATTACCCATCCGGATGAGATGGGAGAACGCATGGAAAATGTGGTAAAAAAATTGCAACAAAGTCCAGAATATCCAGCCCTATTTCAAAAGGCATTTCATGATTCAACCGTTACCGGTGAAAAAACATTAAAAGCCCTTGCTCAATTCATGCTAAGCCTTGTTAGTTATCAGTCGAAATACGACCGTGTAATGCAAGGGCAAGAGGAATTTAGTCTTAAGGAAAAACAAGGTTATCAAATCTTCAGGCAACATTGTTCCTCTTGCCATAGCGAACCTTTGTTTACCAACTTCCAATTTGAAAATAACGGACTAGCGCCCGACCCTGTGCTGAAAGATGGCGGAAGAATTCGTATTACGCATCAGGCCAAAGACTCCTTAAAGTTTAAGGTCCCCACCTTGCGCAATATTGAATACTCTTATCCCTACATGCATGACGGTCGTTTCAAAAAACTGGCTGATGTATTGAGCCACTACACGTCAGGCATACAAAAATCACCAACCCTAGCAAAAGCATTGCAAACACCTATTCCGTTGAGTTCTGCCGAAAAAGTTGATTTAACCGCCTTTCTTCTAACCCTGAGCGACAAAAAATTTATTTTTAATCCTGATCATCAATATCCCCGCAGGTAAAAAAAAACAATGTCCTAAAAAAAGTCGTCATGAAAAACAAAATTACCTTTATGCTTTGCTTCCTTTGGCTACAAACGAGTTGGGCACATTAGATTCTGTGGCCTTGGGAGATTATAACTACTGGTGTCAAGAATTGTTTTCCCTAACCAATTCCTCCACCAATTGCAGCCTTGCCTCAGGAATGGAAGGAATAGAAGAAAAAAATGCAGCAAGCATTCCATTTCCGAATCCCTTTTCTAACCGCATTCTTTGGCCCGGAAAAGAAGGTCGGAAAGTGGCCTTGATGGATAGCGAAGGAAAACTTATTTATCGAGGAAATGCTCTTGAAAGCATTGATTTTAGTGAATTAAAGCCCGGCTCTTATTTTCTAAAGGATATTGAAAATCAAAAGGAAATACATCATTTGATAAAAAAATAAAAACCAACGAAGGGTTTTCCAAGGGACATCGTCAAAACTACACCAAACAATACAAGCTGTATGAAAAACAAATTATGGATAGCGTTAATTTGTGCCGCTGCAATCAATGTAAAGGCACAAACAAATCCAATTATTACCGGTTGGTTACAAAACACCACGGGCATTATGGGCAGCCATTATGTAAACGGTAACTCAACCGTCATTCCCGACAATGTGGCGGCCAATATCCAAACGGTACAATATTCGGCCAACTGGGTTTATGTAAGCACCAATGGCATTCCGGCCTATCCTACCGGTCCTTTCCTGGATGGTAATCCTTCAGTGGCAACCGATCAAAATGCAATTTTCAAATTTCCTTTGGTACCTGCGCAAAATACAGGTACACCAACCAATACCACGGGAGGCAACATCGGTGTTTTTATTAACGGGGTAGCCCTATTTGATTACCGCGATGGCGTATCTTGGAGAAATTCAAGCAATTCATTGGCGGGTGGTCCTTTAGGCGGAATGGGCGATGGCGTTTGGAACCGCGATGCTGTAGTGGCAGAGCGTGCCGGATTCGATTGTTCAAAAGGCCATCCTGCCATGGGCAATTACCATCACCATCAAAATCCAAGTGCTTTCGATTTAGACCTGAATGTTATTTCCACCATTTGCAATTTATATGCGGCCGATGGTTTGTATCAAATTGACAGTACAAGCCACTCCCCGCTTTTGGGATTTGCTTATGATGGTTTTCCCATCTATGGTGCTTATGCTTATCAAGACGCCTCAGGAACCGGACCCATTGTAAGAATGAAATCCAGTTTTCAGTTGCGTAACATCAGCGTTAGAAATACCTATGCCAACGGCAATACGGTAACTGCCGGACCGCCCGTAAACGCTACCTATCCGCTTGGTTATTTCCGCGAGGATTATGAATACATAGCAACATCAGCGGCTACACCCGATTATTTGGATGAGCACAACGGTCGCTTTTGTGTAACACCCGAATATCCCAATGGTACCTATGCTTATTTCTGTACTGTTGATGCCAACTGGAACTCCGCTTATCCTTATGCAGTGGGTCCAACATTTTACGGAATAAAAACAGCACTGAAGGTGAACAATATTACCGAACCGGTAAGCACCTATACTCCGGGAACCGTGGGCATTTCGTCAGCGCAAGAAAATTTAACAGTGAAAGTATTTCCAAGTCCGGCCAACGATTTTATCGCCATTCAATTGGGTAGCATAAATGCTTCGAGCATTGAGGTTAGTTTATTCGACTTAGCAGGAAAGACCATTGCGAAAACGCAAGTGCTACAAGGCAGTACCATTGCTTACTTCGATACCCAAACGCTTTATGCGGGTGAATATTTGGTGAGGATTCAAAATGGAAATGAAAGCATTACCAGAAAAATAATTTTGGTAAAATAGATCAACGATTTAATTCAATAAAAAAAGTCTGCTTCCATTTGGGGCAGACTTTTTTTTGACTTGATTCCTCTTTTATGACAATGAGCAAATTACATTCAATTAAAATGACGATGATTATTTAATCATTAGTTTTTGGACTTTTCTTCCTGACTCACCAATTACATAAACGAAATAAAGGCCTTTGGCAAGCTGCGAAAGATTAATATCCATGCGGGTTGTATTGCTTGCCACAGGATTGCTATAAACCATTTCTCCCATGGTGTTAACAACTTCAACCAACTTTGTTTGCTGCACAGAGGATTCAAAAATCAGACTAAAATTGCCCTGGTTAGGATTGGGGGATACCACAAAATTTTCACTGACAGAAAGGTCCTCAAGTCCTGTTGGAGCGCAAGGAAAAAAGTAAAGCATCCCCGGTGAACCTTCCGGACAACCATCCATCCAATTGGCGGGACTGCAAAAGTTTCCGGCCTGATCTACCAACTCAAGCGTATAGCCATTGCCGTTGGCACCTTGAGGCCACGGTGCAGCTTCATCATAAACTACCGACTGGTAAAGCTTTCCGGAAGGATCAAACAAGCGAATGGCCTCACCGGCACTGCTCAAGCCAAATCCAAGCGGTCCGGCAAAATTACTCACCAAAGGAAAACGGCTTGAGAATAAAGCAGGATTAGCCACCAAAAC
>JBILVQ010000083.1:0-11950 GCA_044370375.1 Bacteroidia bacterium | reverse complement strand
TAAAACAGTATCAACTGGCATTCCGGTGGATGCATCTGAAATAAGAATGGTAGCTGCAAGCGGTGTTTGGTTGTATCCATCGGTTACAAGACCTTTCAGGATGGCGCTGCCAGGAAGTTTTTTTCCTTTGATGATTCGTTCTTTTAGGGCCAAGGCTTCAACATCAGCACTATCGGTTTCTTCTTTGCCGGTTAAGAAATTAACGGTGTATAAATCTCTTTCTCCAAAGCCTTCATATTTAACAGAAGAATAATATCCTTTTTTCTCGCCTTTCACCATAACGAAATTTACATCGTCATCGGCAGAACTCAGCGGGTATCCGAGATTAATTGGATCCGACCATTTACCATTGACCCATTCTGACCTGAAAATATCATAGCCGCCCATTGAATCATGTCCCTTGGAGCTAAAGTAAAGGGTTTTTCCACTAGGCATTAAATAAACACTTTCCTCATCCCATTCCGTATTGATGATGGGTCCGATGTTTTGAAGATTTCCCCACTCAGCATTTCCAACACGGGTTACCATGTAAATATCCTTTCCTCCATAACCTCCGGGTCGTTCACTTACAAAATAAAGCGTATCCTTTCCTTTGTTTACGCTGGCAGAGGTTTCATGCGATTTGGTATTCACCGGAGCTTTCAATTCAACTGGTTTGCTCCAAGCGAGGTTTTCGAGGGTACAGGCGTAAATATCTCCTTGTCCGTTTTTATCAATGTAAATAAACAGCAATTCACCATCGGGCGACATGTTGTTGGAGGCCTCATGCCCTGTAGTGTTTACCGGAGCTCCAATGTTTTTGGGCTTTGCCCATTTACCATTGAACATGAAAGAAACATAAATGTCCTCCCAATACTCATCAATGGATTCGTCTTTTTCGCCATTGCTTCCTACGGTTGTTCCCGGTCTTCTGGAAGTAAACATAAGGGTAGCTTCATCCTCGTCAATTACCGGACTGTAATCGGTGTAGCTTGAGTTTACCTCGGCACCTAAATTTTCAATTTTTACACGAATGGGTTTTTTTACCATTCTTCTTCCGTTTTCGCACTCCTCAATCCTTTTGTTCACCTTTTTAAGTTCCACATCATTGTTTTCTGAGAGCACTTTGCTTTTGTACAATTCATAGGCTGATTCGGCTTTCTCCCAATTCAGTTCGAGGTGGTTACATACACCAAGGTAATAGTGAATATCCGGTGCAACATCGCTCTTTAACGAAAGTGCTTTTTCAAGATGATTTTTGGCTTTGCTTTTGAAACTGGAGTTGAGGTAACAAACTCCAATTTTGTAATTCAACAAGGCATCGTTAGGATTGAAATCATTGGCCCGCAAGTAATTCTGCAAGGCAATACGGAAGAGACTTTCCTCAAAGGCATCGTTACCCGCTTTAATATCTTTTTCTGCCAATGCCAGTCCCGAAAGGTTACTAAGAAAATTTTCTTTTTTAAATTCGGTATTGGTTTGTGCCAGAGAGCAAAAATTCATTCCCGCAAGAATGAAAAAAAGTGTGAGGGTGAAACGAGAAAGCCTTTCCTTCATGACGTACGATTTCTGACAAAGATAAAAAAAAGATTAAACCTTAAAACGTTAAGAAAGATCAACCCACAATTCATTTGGCTGGAGGTCATGAAATAGGAAAAAAAAAGCACCGGTCAGGTAATCAGTTGTTTACATGACCGGTGCAAATTATTAATTGCTTTAATTGTTGATTATTTGCTAAGAATTTTGAATTCGGTTCTTCTGTTCAACTGACGGCCTTCATCGGTTTCATTGGGCGCAATGGGTTGCTGCAAACCGTAGCCTTTGTATTCCAAACGGGAGGCAACAATACCTTTAGAAATAAGGTAATCGACAACAGCTTTGGCCCTGTTTTCAGAAAGGGTTTGGTTGTATGTTGCGGAGCCTTTGTTATCTGTATGACCCGAAATTTCAATTCTCATGGTTGGCACATCGTTTAGCAATTTGGTCAAACGTTCCAATTCAGCGGTAGATTCAGGTCTTAATGTGGCCTTATCAAAGTCGAAGAAAATATTTTTCAACACGATTTTGTTTCCCACCGCAATGTTCTTAAGGGCAACATCTTTTACCACCTCCTGGTAGCTTGCATCTGCCGGGATATCAAAATTTTCTGAATGAAACAGATAGTTTTCCTTTTTTACGGCAATACCATAGTTAATACCGGAAGGAAGCGAAACCAGGTATTTACCGGTTTTACTGTTCGATTTAAAGGTGGCAATTTCAAGATTTTTCAGGTTGTCGATCAGTGTAATTTCTGCCTCTAAAGGCTGGTTGGTGAGGGCATCGGTAATAACCCCTTTTAACAAAGTAACCTTGTTTTCTTTTATTTCCACTACTTGGGCGATGGCCATTTCTTTGATGGGTGCAGTTACGCTGGCCAAAAGGTTGTCTTCGGTATCCATTTTAAGTGGTTTTTCAGGGCCCAGAAAAGTGATGAGGTAAATGTCCCGATCACCATAGCCATCAGGTTTTACAGAAGCATAATAACCACGTTTACCGCTGGCAGCAATCACAAAAAACACGTCATCATCGGGTGTATTGATGGGGTAGCCGATGTTTTCGGGCTTGCTCCAGGCACCATCAACCCAAGTTGATTTAAAAATATCAAAGCCACCCATCGAGCTATGACCTTCAGAGCTAAAGAACATTGTTTTTCCATCGGGCACAATAAAAACACCTTCTTCATTGTACTCTGTGTTAATAACGGTACCAGCATTCTGTGCCACTTCCCACTTACCTTTTGCATTTTGGCTGCAAAGAAAAATGTCTCTACCGCCATAAGAATCATCAATTCTTTCGCTTACAATGTAAATTTGCTTTCCATCATAAGAGATAGAGGCCGATGATTCGTGGAAGCTGGAGTTGATGGCTTTGCCCATTTTTTCGGGTTCCGACCAATTATCACCAATCAAAACACTTTCATAAATATTCCCTGCGCCTTTATCATCGCGGTAGGTAAAGAGTTTTTGTCCGTCGGGAGCAAGGTTAACGGTAGCATCATGACCTTCGGTATTGATGGGTGGACCTGCGTTGGTTGGTGAAGTCCAAGCTTCATTAAACATATACGATTTGTAAATGTCCTCGAAATACTCCTCATAATTTTCATCAATAGCGCCTCCGGTTGTGGTATTTCTTCTGGAAGTAAACATCATAATGTCCTCATCAGCAGAAATGACCGGACCATATTCGGGGTATTGTGTATTGATTACATTGCCCACATTGTCGATAAAGACCCTAACAGGGGTTTTCCCAATCCATGTTTAAATGGTAGCCACGCCCCAGGTAGTAATGAATGTCGGGAGAAACCAAGGGGTCTAATTGAAAAGCTTTTTCAAAATGGGGTTTACATTTTATTTTAAAATTCGAGTAGAGGTAGCAGATGCCTAGTTTGTAGTTTAACAGTGCATTGTTAGGGTTGAAATCCTGGGCTTTCAGATACCTTTCGAGTGCAAATTTATATTTACCGGGTTGCTTCATATCATAGAAGTAATCGCCTTCTTCTATGTTTCTTTTGGCCTCTTTCAATTGATCTTTTTGTCCGGGAAAATTTTCTTTTTCAAATTCAATATTCTGGGCCATGGAGCCTGAAAATTGAAGAAAGCAGAAAAGGAAGATGATATAGTGAATTGTTCTCATGTTATTTGCAATCTGAAATGAATGATTTAGGGGTATCCAAACCTTTGGCAACCGCCTTTTTCCAATCGATACAAGCCCCTTTGGTATCACGCAGCATTTCTTTGGAATTACCGCGATTCATATAAGCAGCGGCATATTCAGGATTCAGCTGGATGGCTTTGGTACAATCATCAACAGAACCTTTATAATCTTTAATTTTAAATTTTGCATTGGCCCTGTTGTTGTAGGCAAATTCATAATCGGGTTTTAATTTAATGGCTTCGGTAAAATCTTCAATTGCACCTTTAAAATCACCTTTATCGTAACGTGCCGATCCTCTGTTGTTGTAAGCAATGTAATAATCGGGTTTTAAACGAATGGCTTTGGTGTAATCTTCAATGGCCGCATCCAAATCTCCTTTTCTTTTCTTTACGCTGCCAAGGTTGTTCCATACAAAAGCTGCCTCGGGTTGTAGCTCAGCGGCTTTTTTATAGTCGGCCAAGGCGCCATCCATGTTTTCAAGTTGTTTTTTTGTACTTGCCCGATCGTTGTAAGCATAAGCATAATCAGCCTTTAATTCGATGGCCTTGGTAAATTCAGCCTCAGCTTTTTGATAATCCTTTTCCAAGAAATAAATGGTTCCTCTACCGTAATGAGATTGTGCTGCATTGTCGTTTCTTTCAATGGCCTTTTGAAATGCCTCAAGGGCCTCAGGATTTTTGCTGAGGTTTTGATAACATTTGGCCAGGTTGAAAAAGAGGTTAGGGGTTTCAATATTCAGTGTTTGAACAATCAGAAAATCTTCTAAAGCCGCTTTAAATTGACCAGTTTCTGCTTTCGCAATGCCCCGGTTTAAATAGGCTTTATCAAAGTCAGGTTTTAAGGTAATGGCTTTGCTAAACTCTTCAATAGCAGCCTGAAATTTTGACTCGGTAAACAGCGTAATTCCGTTGTTATAGCTTATCTCTGCATCTTGATTGGGCAAGAGCGTTGAAGCCTTAACGGTGTCTGTTTTTTCCTCCTCTTGCGCAAAAGACAGGTGACTGTTCCACAAGAAGAACAGCACAAAAAGGTATAAGGTTTTGAAAATCAGATTTTTGGCCGAGCTCATGACAAATAGTTTTGATTTTAGAATCTTCTCAAAAGTAAAAAACTTTATTTTGCAATAACTTATTTACAACAAAATGGCCAAGAAAAAATCAATTCTTAACGAAAAATCTCTGCGTTTTCTTACCGAATACCTGAATAATCCATCACCAACAGGCTTTGAATCGCCTGGGCAAAAAATTTGGAAAAAGTATTTGGAACCTTATGTTGACACGTTTATGACGGATCCATACGGGTCTTTGGTTGGGGTGATCAATCCTGAAGCTCCATATAAAGTGGTCATTGAGGCCCATGCGGATGAAATTTCATGGTTTGTAAATTACATCACCAACGATGGATTTATTTATTTAAAAAGGAATGGCGGCTCCGATCACCAAATAGCACCTTCTAAGCGGGTGAACATTCACACGCCCAAGGGAATTGTGAAGGCCGTATTTGGCTGGCCGGCTATTCACACCCGTGATGCAGCGCGCGAAGAAGCTCCATCGCTGAAAAATATTTTCCTTGATTGTGGTTGCTCCTCACGCGATGCTGTTGAAAAACTAGGGGTTCATGTAGGTTGTGTAGTGACTTTTGACGATGAGTTTTTTGTTTTGAATGAAAATTTTTACGTAGGCCGGGCGCTCGATAACAGGGTAGGAGGCTTTATGATTGCTGAAGTTGCGAGATTATTAAAAGAAAAGAAAGTGAAATTGAATTTCGGGTTGTACATTACCAACTCGGTGCAGGAGGAGGTTGGATTGCGCGGTGCAGAAATGATTGTACAAAGAATAAAGCCCGACATGGCTATCATTACTGATGTAATTCATGATACGCAAACGCCCATGATGAACAAACAAATGAATGGTGACCTTGCCTGCGGTAAGGGGCCGGTGCTTACTTACGGTCCTGCTGTGCACAATAAATTACTGAATAATATTATTCATATGGCAGAAAAAGCGGAGATTCCTTTCCAGCGGACAGCAGCATCCAGGGCTACCGGCACCGATACCGATGCTTTTGCTTATGCGATGGGTGGAATTCCTTCTGCCCTAATTTCATTGCCATTGCGCTACATGCATACTACAGTTGAATCTGTGCATCGTGACGATGTTGAAAATGTTATCAAGCTCATTTTTGAATCGGTGTGTGCCGTTAAATCGGGTCAAAATTTTAATTACCTTTAGCCAAATAAAAAAGGGTGCTTATGCGCAAAGTTTTCGCAATATGTATTTTTCAATTGCTGGTGTTAAGTTTAAAGGCACAGCAGGTTTCTCCCTTTTATGAGGATGGTAATCTTTATTTGAGTTTCAAAAAGGGAAGCTTGGCATTTACGGGTTCAGTTTCCACCGACTCCTTGATGGCCGCAAGTGCTCTAGGAGATTTTGGAAAATTATTCCCGGTTGCCGCTATGCGAAGGCCTTTTAGCTTTGCCAAACATCAGGGCCTAGAAAATATTGTTAAAATTTCTTTGCAAAATCACCTGGATGTTGATCGGGCGCTAAGTTATCTTGCTAAGTTGTCTAACTTGGAATATGCTGAAAAAGTCCCTTTAAAAAGGTTTTATTTCGCAGCTCCCAACGATACGGATTACAACATCAGTCAACAATGGAGTTTATTCAAAATTAATTCTCTTTTGGCATGGAGTTATGTTACACCCGGTTCGAATGTAAAAATTGCCATTGTGGATGATGGCATGGATATTTCCCATCCGGATATAGCGGCCAATGTTTGGGTTAATCCCGGAGAAATACCCGGCAACGGCTTGGATGATGATGGGAATTTTTTTGCCGATGACCTCAATGGATGGGATTTCGGACAAGGCGACAATGATCCCAATCCGCAATCCCTTTCCTGGGAACACGGAACCCATGTATCAGGCATAGCTTCGGCCGTAACCAACAATACAACCGGCATTGCTTCTATCGGCTATAATGCAAAACTAATGCCCGTTAAGGCTACCAATTCAAATCTGTATGTATCTCATGGCTACGAATCAATCGTATATGCTGCGGATAATGCAGCGGATGTTATCAATTTGTCGTGGGGCGGACCGGCCTATTCTGCTACCGAACAAAATGTTTTGTACTATGCCCATAATTTGAATTGCTTTGTGGTATCCGCCTCCGGCAATGATGGAAATGTTACCGTAAATTATCCGGCAGGATATGATTATGTTTTTAGTGTAGCAGCCACAGGACCAAATGATGTGGTTACTTTTAATTCTAACCGTGGACCATGGATTGATATTGCTGCTCCGGGTATCAATATTTACAGCACCAAGCCGGGTAATACTTATGGCCTTTTAACCGGAACCTCCATGGCATCGCCTCTGGTAGCAGGTATGGCCGCCTTGATGAAGTCCTTTAATCCCATGCTAACCACCACCCAGATAGAACATTGCATCAGAAGTTCCGCTGATAACATTGATTTTATGAATCCCTTTTTGGTAGGTCAATTGGGAGCAGGAAGAATTAATGCCTATTTGGCCATGAGCTGTGTTTCTGCAACCAGAAACCAAATCGATTTGGCCATTGATTCATTGGTTTATCCAAATCGCTATGCCTGTTCGGGATTGGTGGAGCCGCACCTAAAGATACGCAATGCAGGTACTGATACCATTACTCAATTTAAATTAAGATACTCAATTGATAATCAGCCATTTCAGTTGGTTGACTTGAATGTTTCTCTCCCTTATGATTCCGCTTTTACTTATGCACTACCTGCACAGGGACTTGGTTCAGGAGAGCATACCATTACGGCCTATGTATCTTGGCCCAATGGTATTATCGATTGGAATTTGTTCAATGATACCCTGATTCAAAAATTTACCATTCTTACCGCCGGATTACCGCTTCCGTTTTTTGAAAATTTTTCTGACACCTCTGCTTCCGTTGATTTGTGGCGAATGGCTAATAACGATGGATTGGTAGGATGGACGATGAAAGAATTTTTTGTTCAAGGTAATTTGGAGCGCTCTGCCTTCATCAATCTATTCAATGATCAAAACATTGGTCAAAGAGACGGGTTGATAAGCCCGCCCTTTAATTTATCCGGACTAGATTCCGCATGGTTGAGTTTTGATGCGGCCTACCAAAAAAACTACAATCGACCCTTCGATAGTTTGCTCGTGATGGTGAGTACTGATTGCGGAATGAGTTTTCCCCACAGGGTTTTTGCTATGCCCGGGCCGGGATTAGAATGGCCAACATCGGATGACACAACCGCTACTTATTTTGAGGCAGACCTGCAGAATTTTTGGTGTGATAGTTTGAACACGCAAAACGGATGCTATTATGTTGATTTAACAGACTTTATTGGGAACCCAAGTGTTGTGGTTCAGTTTCAGACCTTTAATCAATATGGTAACAATGTCTATTTAGATAATGTTAATGTGAAGGGACTACCGGCTGTACAAGCTGCTCCAACGGTAACCTTTACAGCCGATAACCAGGAAATTTGTCCCGGAACAATGATTAATTTTTCATATACAGGAAGTTCAGCCAATAATTTTCAATGGACCTTCACCGGAGGAAATCCTGCGGTAAGTAATTTGCAGAATGTTTCGGTGGTATATCCCAATGCTGGAAATTTTAACGTGAGTCTTACAGCGGCCAATGGCAGCAACAGTTCCACGGCAAATCAAAATAATTTTATTACGGTCAATCCCTTACCGGCCACGCAAATTTTAGGCGGCATAGCCGATACCCTTTTGTGTTTGGGCGACTCCATGATCTTAACCGCAAGCGGGGCGCTAACTTACACATGGAATTCGAATGGCTTATTTCCAGAATTGTTGCAAAACTCGGTCATTCTTAATGGTCAAACAGCAGGTTTGTATGATGTTTGGGTGAGGGGAATCTCGGTAGATGGTTGTTTTGCGCTAGATTCAGTGCAAATTGAAATCACCTCATGCCTTGGTATGATGGACAGGGACTTGTCGGCCTCTTTCCTTTATTTTGCCGATGAAAATTTGGTATTGGAATGGGCCGGTTTGGAAAGTGCTCGAGCTCAAATAAAAATATTCAGCGTTAACGGAGCCTTGGTATCTGCTCAATCATTGCTTGTGGTAAACGGAAAAAATACGATTTCTTCTATAAACCATTTGAGACCGGGTGTTTATATGGTGCAAATCAATACAGAAAGTGGGGAAAGCAAACACCAAAAAATGGTGAAGCTTCGTTAATTTTCCAAAAGAATATCCGCACCCATTTCCCCCGCCAGGGTACCAATGGCCACCCCCATGCCACCCATTCTTACAGCGCATGCCAGGTGGTAATCCAATGACTGAATGATAGGAAGTTTTTCGCTGCCTACACCCATGATTCCTGACCACCGATGTTCGATTTTTATCTTTTTGCCGGGTAGAATGATCTGTTCTAATAATTGCTCCAGCTTTTGTTGAATAAGGGGTGTAAGATTGAAATCGGTGGTGGTTTCTGTTTCAAAATCAAGATTTCTTCCTCCGCCCAATAAAATTCTTTGGTCTAAATCTCGGAAATAATAAAAGCCCTCTTCGAGGTGGAAGGTGCCTTTAAAAGGTAAATCAGGAATTCTTTCGGTAATTAACACTTGCGCTCTTGCTGGTTTTACATCGAGTTGGGGGATCAATTTTTTCGCGAAGCCGTTGGTACAAATCAGAATTTTATTTGTTTCAAATGAAAAGCCGTGATTGGTCTCCACTTCCCAGCCCCTCTTGTTTTTTTCGAATCCAAGAACTTCGGTATTAAAAAGGGTCCGGATTCCTTTATTTTGGACTTTTAGCAACAAGGAATCCATCATTTTACCAGTATGAAGGTGGCCCTCGGCCTTGTTGAGCAGTAGTTTATGGACACCTTGAAATCCAAAAGATTTTAATTGCTTGGGGCTTGGCCAGCAAAAAGTTTCTTTGAGTTGGGTAACCTTTCTTAGCTCACGGTTTAGAAAAGGTAAAATTTGGTTGCATTTTTCAGCGGTTTCCTCGTCCTGAAGAAGCTCAAATCCACCAACAGGGTTATAATCACAGCTCGTTTTGCCCAGGTTACGAAACAAGGCTTTGAGGCCTTTGTTTCTGAGGCTAATTAAACTGATGACTTTTTCAGGCCCCGAAATCTCGAAATCGGAAAGAAGTTCGGTAACGCTGCCAATACAAGCAAAACCAGCATTTCTTGTGCTGGCGCCATAGGGCAAAATGCCTTGGTCAAGCACCAGAATTTTGGCATTCGGTCTTTTTTTTCTATATTGCAAGGCAGCGGATAAACCCACAATACCTGAACCAATCACCAACAATTCTGTGTCATGAAAATATCTTTCAATTTCCCAAAAACTTCTTTGCCAAATTGTTTCCACAACTAAAGCCTGATATTTTTTTTCAAATTTGTTTCCATCGTTGGATGGTTAGCCTTAATTTGGAGCCCCAATTCCATTGATGCACTTAAAGGCCAAATATAGTTTAAATACAACGAATCCTTCCAGACTCACCTCCGTAAGTTTATTTCTATGGGTTTTTTTGTTGCCTCTTTTTGCAATGGCACAGTCCAAATGGAAGTTGGATATTGATGGGAAAGTAGAGGAGAATGGAAAAAAACTAGAGGCTGCAAGTGTTAAAATATTTAAAAATGGTACCGAAGCGGCTAGTCTGTTTACCTCATCCGCAGGTGCATTTAAATACAGTCTAGAGCCCAATGCCGATTATTTGATAAAAATTACAAAGGCGGGGGGGTATGTTACCAAGATTATCAGTATTTCTACCAAGAATGTCCCTAATACCGAGGATGAAAGAGACTTTATGCCCTTTAAAATGGAGGTTACTTTGTTCAAAGAAGCTCCCGGTTTGGATGTTTCTGTTCTAAAAGAACCTATCGGTAAAATTTTTTATGTCCAGTCCAAAAATAATTTTGATTACGATGAGGCCTATACCAAGGCAATTCGTGCTCAGTTGGCCCAATTACAAATGGACCTTGAAAAGGAAATGGAGGCACAGGCCAAGCGGAAGGCAGAATTTGATAAATTGATTCAACAGGGTGATGCTGCGGTTACAGGCAAGAAATTCGACAATGCGATAACATCTTTTACGGAAGCGCTTGCATTAAAGGTAGATGATGAAAAAGCCAAAGCAAAACTTGAGGCAGCTCAAAAAGCCAAAGAGGCGGAGGAAGGGAAAAACAAAAAGGCAGAGTTTGATAAATTAATAAAGCAGGGGGATGAAAAAATGCCCGCTAAAAAGTTTGATGAGGCCATTACTTCCTACAATCAGGCTCTTGCCTTAAAGGTAGATGATGCCACGGCCAACGCTAAAATCAAGGCTGCCCAGGACGCAAAAAAAGCTGAAGAAGAAGCAAACAAAAACAAAGAAGAGCAAGCCAAAAAGAAGGCGGAGTTTGATGCACTCATCAAACAGGGCGATGGTCAATTAAAAGACAAGAAATTTGATGAGGCTGTGGCTACCTATAACCAAGCGCTCAAATTGAATGTTGATAATCCAACCGCCAATGCCAAAATTGCCGAGGCTCAAAAAGCAAAGGCCGATGAAGAGGCCAATAAGAGTAAGGAAGAAGCTGCCAAAAAGAAAGCAGAGTTTGACAAGTTAATAAAGCAAGGGGATGATGTACTGAAGGGCAAGAAATTTGACGAGGCCGTTGCAGCTTATAATCAGGCATTAGCCATGAAGGTGGACGATGCTACCGCCAATGCACGAATTGCCGCAGCGCAAAAGGCCAAGGCCGATGAAGAGGCTTTGAAGAACAAAGAGGAAGCAGAAAAGAAAAGGGCGGAATTCGACAAGGTAATTAAACAGGGTGATGAATTGGTTAAAGCGAAAAAATTCGATGAGGCGGTTGGGATTTATACCCAAGCATTGAATATGAAAGTGGATGATGCTGCTGCCAATGCGAAAATAGCAGAGGCACAGAAAGCAAAGGCAGATGCTGAGGCGGCAAAAAACAAGGAAGAGTTTGAAAAAAAGAAAGCCGAATTCGATAAAAACATCAAACAGGGAGATGAAAAATTGGCGGCCAAGAAATTTGACGAAGCAATTGGTTTTTACAATACCGCTCTGGCCCTAAAAGTAGATGACCCTGCTGCCAACGCAAAAATAAAAACTGCTCAAGATGCGAAGAAAGCTGAAGAGGACGCCCAGAAAAGCAAAGAAGAACTTGAGAAAAAGAAAGCCGAATTTGATGCTTTGATGAAGCAGGGTGATGGACTGTTAAAGGAAAAGAAATTTGATGAAGCTGTTGGGGTTTTTACCCAGGCA
>JBILVQ010000316.1:0-3388 GCA_044370375.1 Bacteroidia bacterium | reverse complement strand
CACCTTTGCGGTTAAGCGGATTGAGATGAACATGGCAGCAGATGCCAATATCAATTTTGTGAAACACTTTTTTGTGGTGCAGGATTATACCAAAACATCGGAGGCCTGGATGCTTGAAAAAGACCGGCTGGTGGTGGATTTCATTCTGCAAAAAAATCAGCCTGGATTTTACGGGCGTAAAACAACCTCCTACCGCAATTTTAAAATCAATCAACCCAAAGAAGAGGGTTTTTATACCAAAACCGACAACCTCATTGTTGATGAATTGGCCGAGAAAAGAGACTCTGCCTATTGGGTTGAAAACCGACACGACACCCTTTCGAAAAACGAACAAAAAATTTACTATTTGGTAGATACCATTCAAACCCTTAGAGCTTATAAGACTTGGGTGGATGTGGTTCAGTTGTTTTATTCCGGCTATCGCATCATGGGTAAATTTGAATTGGGGCCGTATTACAACATGTTCAGTTTTAATCAGGTAGAAGGCCCGCGTTTAAGGTTAGGCGGCAGAACCAGCAATGCCTTTAGCAAAATGCACGAACTGAGTGCCTATACCGCTTATGGTTTTTTGGATCAGGAATTCAAATATGGTGCTGCTTATCGCGGATTTGTAACGAAAACACCAAGGACCATGATGTTTGCACGTTACAAAAACGATTATGAAATTTTAGGACAAAGTCAAAATGGATTTACCCAAGACAATATTATTGCCTCCTTGTTCAGAAGAAACCCCTTGAACAATCTAACCAGGGTGGTTACTTATTCTGCGGCTTTCAGCCATGAATGGTTTACCGGATTTGAAAATAAAATTACCCTTATTAACCGCAAGTTAACACCCATTGGTGGTATCAATTATGAGTATTTCGATTTGGACAGTGTACGACTTTTTAAACAAAACATCAGAACCTCCGAAATTCGCTTGTATGCAAGACTGGCCATTGATGAAAAATACCTGGCCGGAGAATTTGACCGAATGAGTACAGGAACCAAATATCCTATTGTTTCAACGCAACTAACATTCGGTATAAAAGATGTTTTCAAAAGTGATTTTACTTACCAAAAGTTGGTGGTAAATGTTCAGGACAGGTTTAGGATTAATCCATTTGGTTTTACGGATTACATCTTAGAATACGGCAAAATTTGGGGACGATTACCTTATCCTTTGTTGGAGTTGCATGGTGGAAACGAAACCTATTATTACGACCCCTATGCCTTTAACATGATGAATTATTTTGAGTTTGCCAGCGACCATTACTTCTCTGCGGCAGCATCGCATCATTTTGAAGGAATCTTTTTAAATAAGATACCTTTGATGCGTAAATTAAAATGGAGAGAAGTGGCCAGCGGTAAAATTTTATGGGGTGGTGTAAATGCAGAAAACAAAAAAGCATTGGTCTTTCCAAGCTACTTAACGGTATTGGGCAACACACCCTATGCAGAAGCAGCAATAGGGGTAGAAAACATCTTCAGGGTGTTGCGCTTTGATGCCATGTGGCGATTAACTTATCGTAACCAACCCAATGTTTCAAAATTCGGATTGAGGGGAACCTTGCAATTTATTTTCTGATGGAATCAATGGTCTTAAGAACAGCGTTGCTGGTGAAGAAATACAAAAACCGTACGGTGGTGAATGGTGTTTCTGTTGAAGTAAAACAAGGAGAAATTGTTGGTTTACTAGGCCCCAATGGAGCCGGAAAAACAACCACTTTCTACATGACCGTGGGCATGATCAGGCCCAACGAAGGAAAGATTTACCTGAATGATTTAGACATAACGCACATGCCCATGTATAAAAGGGCACAACATGGCATCGGTTACCTTGCGCAGGAAGCTTCCGTTTTTAGAAAACTGAGTGTAGAGGACAATATCTTGTCGGTATTAGAAATGACTACCCTGAGCAAAGGAGAACAACAAGCAAAGTTGGAAGAATTATTAAATGAATTCGGATTACAAAAAATCAGAAAAAGCAGAGGCGATGTTTTATCGGGTGGAGAGAGAAGAAGAACGGAAATTGCGCGGGCGTTGGCGGTGAGTCCGAAATTTATTTTGCTCGATGAACCTTTTGCGGGCGTTGACCCTATTGCTGTTGAGGACATACAAGCCATTGTAGCGGGTTTAAAGAAAAAGAACATTGGCATATTGATTACCGATCACAATGTACACGAAACCTTAACCATTACCGACCGGGCTTATTTACTGTTTGAAGGAAAAATATTAAAAGCAGGAACAGCCGAAGATTTGGCCAACGATGAACAGGTAAGAAAAGTTTATCTAGGGAAAAATTTTGAGTTGAGGAAGTAGGCTTTGTAGGGTGCATCTAATGATTTGTACTGTTCCTAAATTATAAGTGATTGACACACCCCTAACCCCTCTCAAGAGGGGAAATTGGGGAAGGCTAACGCTTTGAGAAAAACATTTTTTTTTGCTTAGGAGTTGTTAAATATTAAGTGATTGACACACCCCTGACCCCTCTCAAGAGGGGAAATTGGGGATGGCTAACGCCTTCACACACATAATTTTCTTCACCACAGATTGTGAAATGGATGAATGGTCAAATCAGTCCGTCCCTAAGTTTAGGAGCGCATTATAAACAAATAAATAGGTAACCTAATTGGAACGGAAATTCTCCAGTCAAATTTCTCGGTAGTTCTTATCAGCTACTTTAGAAGTGGCAACTTCATAACCTTGCCCCAAACGTTACCATAAGCTCCACAGTAGTGGCATATCATATCCTACAATCCAAAAACACCTAAGCTACATTAGGGGCAACATATCCAAACCATACGTGCCATCTCCTACCAGCTCCTTTAGGAGCGGTATCTTCATAACCAAGCACCAAACGTTACCATAAGCTCCATAGGAGCGACATATACATAACAATGCCCTAAGCCATATGATAAGCTCCGTTAGGAGCGGCATATCATATCCTACAATCTAAACACATCTAAGCTAAATTAGGAGCTAACTATCTATAACCATAAGTTCAACCTCCTACCAGCTCCTTTAGGAGCGGTATCTTCATAACCAAGCACCAAACGTTACCATAAGCTCCATAGGAGCGACATATACATAATAATGCCCTAAGCCTTATGATAAGCTCCGTTAGGAGCGGCATATCATATCCTACAATCTAAACACATCTAAGCTAAATTAGGAGCGAACTATCTATAACCATAAGCTCAACCTCATACCAGCTCCTTTAGGAGCGGTATATCATATCCTACAATCCAAAAACACCATTACCCCCATTCATCCTTCAACCAAAGACCAATGTTAAATTTTTTCCATCGGAGGTGTTTCTTTGCATTATTTTGTTTAATTTTGATTAACCATTAATTTTTTAAATATGAAATCTTTACCCCCCCCCCCCGCAAATGTTATTTAGCGT
>JBILVQ010000315.1:0-3399 GCA_044370375.1 Bacteroidia bacterium | reverse complement strand
GCCATTGTTGAATTCTATGCGGGCATTGGCAATGTCGGGTGTTTCGCTTACCACAGCCACACCGCTGGCATTGATTTTTTTGATACCGCTTTTGTTGAGACTTAGTACAATGTCCAAATCATGAATCATGAGGTCAAGCACCACAGAAACATCTGTTCCACGGGGATTAAACTGGGCCAGGCGGTGGGTTTCAATAAAGAGGGGGGTATTGCAAAAAGGTTCAGCGGCTACAAAGGCGGGATTAAAGCGTTCAACATGCCCAACCTGCACTGTAACATTGGCTTCGCGCGAAAGGGTGAGTAGTTTTTTGGCTTCATCAAGGGTATTGGTGACAGGCTTTTCAATGAAGACGTGTTTACCTTTTTTCATGGCTCTTGAGGCACAATCAAAATGGGCAACCGTAGGGGTAACCACATCAATGGCATCGCAGGCATCAATGAGTTCATCCATGTTGTGGAAACGCCTAACTTTTAATTCGGTTTCGGCAAGATTGGCATGTTCATCAAGGGGATCGAAAAAACCTAATAACTCGATTTCCTTGATTTGAAGCCAAAGTTTAAGATGAATTCTTCCTAAATGTCCTGCACCGAGGACCCCTATTTTTAACATAAAAATTGTTTTCTGCAAAGGTATTCGGGAACAAAGAGGATGGTAAACAGGGCTTGTCTATTTGATAACATGACAATGTTAGTGTTGAAGCTTGCTTTTTTATAAACGGTTGTTTCTTAGATGATTGACCACAATGAAGGTAAGAACGCGAGGGATAGAATGCTTAAAAAGCGGAAAAGATTTTCAAACATTAAATTTGTTGAAAACATAGAAGAAGAGTTCATCAAAGTAGGCTGCATGTATTAATTTTGCGAACTTATGAAGGGAGATTTACCGAAGCATCAGGGAAAGCGCAGTCAGTTGGTTAAGCAATTGCGTGAATTGGAGATAAGGGACGAGGGGGTATTGAAAGCGATTGAGACCATTCCACGGCATTTGTTTTTAGACCAGGCCTTTGAGTCGTTTGCCTATGAAAACAAGGCCTTTAAAATTGGCTCGGGCCAAACCATTTCACAGCCTTACACGGTTGCCTTTCAATCGTGCTTGATTATGCCCTTGAAGGGGATGAAAGTTTTGGAGATTGGTACGGGGTCGGGATATCAAACGAGTGTTTTGCATTTTTTGGGGGCAAAGATTTTTTCCATTGAGCGTCAAAAAGCACTGCACGACAAGGCGAAGCTTATGTTGCCGGAGTTGGGCGTAAGTGCGAAGTTGTTTTACGGAGATGGTTATTTGGGATTGCCTTTGTTTGCTCCTTTCGACCGGGTGATTGTTACGGCAGCCGCTCCTGAAATTCCTCAAGCCTTAAAAGATCAATTGAAGGTAGGAGGGATTATGGTTATTCCGGTGGGGAATAGTATTTCGCAAAAAATGTTGGAGGTTCACAGGAAGGATGAGCAAACCTGGAGCGTAAAGGAGCATGGTGAGTTTAAGTTTGTTCCTATGCTGGAGGAAAAGGAATAATGGGTTCCGACAATATTTTTTTATGTAAATCGTTTGTGATTTTGTTCTTTTGGAAAAATTAAACAAAACTTTCATGCAATTAGGCAAATTATTTTTTGTGCTGTTGTTCAGCGGGTCTGTAAGCGCGGGTGCTCAAACCTTGGTTTCTAAAAAAGGTGAACCCTATTTACCGGAAAAATCAGATTGGAGCATAGGCATTGATGCTGTTCCGTTTTTGGATTATGTCGGACGATTACTTTCACAGAATGGGTCTAATGCACCCACAATCAACACAGTAAGCGGTTTTCCGCTTCAAATTTCCGGTAAGTATTTTCAGGAAGAAAAAAAGGCCATTCGAGCCCGATTGCGAGTTGGCGTTGGTTCGGCCACCGACAAGAACTCGGTGATTGACATGGTGAATACCACTTTAGATACTGTTTACACGCAGGATGTTCGTAAACAGCGGAATTCAAACATATTGTTGGGTTTGGGTAGAGAATGGAGAAGAGGCAAAACCCGTTTACAAGGTTTTTATGGTTATGAAGGAATGTTAAGTATTACTTCATCAAAGACAACATATCAATATGGAAATCAGTTTAGTAGCACCTTTCCAACGGTTTACGCAACAGATTTTTCAACCCCCGCTGAAAATGGTTTTTCATCCTCTATAGTATCAGGCAGAACCACCCAGGTAAAGTCGGGAACTACTTTTGGTCTAGGCCTCAGAGGATTTATTGGTGCCGAGTATTTTATTTTTCCAAAACTCTCCATAGCCGGAGAATTGGGTTGGGGCTTTATGTTTAAAAACGCCAATGACGGGAATATGGTAAGCGAAAGCTGGGACAACATCAACAATGGTGTAAAATCCAGAACGCAGGTGAATGCCGGTGGGAATAGCTTTGGAATTGATACAGATAATGGCTTCGGTTCCTTGTCCCTTCAGTTGTATTTTTAACAAATATGAGGCGGTTTTCAACACTAAATTGTTGATTATTCCTCCAAAGGGGTTGTTTTACTCGATTAATGGTTTTACCTTTGCGGCAAATTAACAACAAAACAAAATGAAAAAAGCATTTAAAGTTCTTGCGATTGCTGCAATTGCAATTGCTGTATTGCCTTCTTGTAAAAAAGGAGATGTGAAAGCAAAAAGATTGGACGGGGATTGGGCTTTGGTTTCCGGAACTGGTTCAACAACCACCACAAACCTAGACAAATCAACAGGCGTTTCTACTTCTTACACTACTTCTCAGACCTACAGCGGAGCCACTTTGGTATCTTCTTCAACCGTTTCAGGTGTAACAACCTCCATTACTACACCGTTTATTGTTGAATTAACCTTCAATAAAGATGATAATTCTTACGAGTCTGTTTCAACTACAGGTTCACAATACACCACTTCTTTTGTTTTCTATCCGAACAACACCTGCGATTTTTTTGATGCAGAGTTTGGTGATCAAAAAGTTGAAACGAAAACCGTTGCTAACTCAACCGGAACTTTTACCATCCTTGGTGAAACTGGCGAAATTGAGAAAAACAGCCGTATCTTAACAACTGTTGCAAGCACTGAAAGTATAGTAACAACTACCTTTACCTACTTAGATGAAAATAACGTAGCTCAAGGTACTGTGTTTTACTTAGATGGTTCAACTTGTAAAGTGGCTCCAACTTCTAAAACTGAAACTTACAATGAATCTTCTATCAACGGTTCAGGAACAATTGTAACTGTTACTGAAATGGACAAAGAAGTTATGAAGACAGAACAAGAAGTTAACGAAAGTAACGAGGACATTAACGACAAAACTAGCGTTACGGGTACCTACTCTTTAGAGTATTCTAAGAAATAATCAATTCAAATTGATTGAAAAAGGGCCGACTTTGTCGGCCCTTTTTTTTTATCCAACCGTCTTC
>JBILVQ010000314.1:0-3411 GCA_044370375.1 Bacteroidia bacterium | reverse complement strand
GCAAAGAATTTATGGAGGTGATGGATTTACCTGTATATACTCACCAGACGACCCCTTGGTTTTTTATGCTGAAACTCAAAACGGAAACATCGTTTATTCGGAGGATGGCGGACAAAGTTTTTTTGATGCCAACAATGGGATTGACCCAACAGACCGAAGGAATTGGGACATGGTATTCATCATGAGTCCTGCTAACAGCCTGAATTTATATACCGGTACCTACCGTGTTTACGAAAGCACCGGCAGCTTAAGCCCCAATTGGGTAGCCATTAGTCCTGATTTAACGGATGGAAATATTTTCGGAGAACGCTTTCATACCATTTCAACCATCGAAGAATCTCCTGCCGCTGTGGGCAAGCTCTATGCCGGCACAACCGATGGAAATGTATGGACCGGTAGTCCGGCCGGCACCTGGGTGAATATTTCGGCCGGACTTCCTGATCGATATGTTACCAACATTGCAGCATCGGCACAATATGCCAATACCGTTTATGTTTCACACTCCGGTTACAAAGACAATGATCAAATTCCACATATTCATAAGTCGGATAACAATGGTTCCACATGGCGCGATATATCTGGAGATTTACCCAATTTACCCGTGAACAATATCCTTTTACACCCTACCGATAGCAGTGTGTTGTTTATTGCAACCGATGCCGGGGTTTACATCACACAAAATGGTGGTCAGCATTGGGACCGTTTAGGAAGCGGTATGCCGGTTGTTCCTGTTTTTGATATTGCCTTTCATCCATTGGATAATCGCTTGTTAGCAGGAACATTTGCACGTTCTATGATGGCCTTTCCATTAGACTCTTTGGGCATGATTACGAATATCCAAAACAGGGTTTCGAAGCCTTCAGTGCTATCCGTTTTCCCCAATCCGGCCAACGAAAAAATTCAATTCATGAACCCGGATGCATCCATGGTAAGCATTTATGAACTCAGCAGCGGTAGGAAAGTTTTTGAAGAAAAAAGAAGCAAAGGAATGCAGCAGGTTGATGTAAACAATTTTTCATCGGGCGTTTTTATCCTTTCGGTAGTTTCAGAAAATGGTGAAGCCTTTCAACAGAAATTTGTACGGCCTTAGTTGTAAAAATAATTACTACTAAAGTTAATGCGCTTGCGGAGCCAATAATTTTGCAACAAAAAATAATCCCTGCGTTTCGATATACCCAACAATTGCGCTTACCTTAGCCGGCCATGAAACTTTTGTTGATTTTATTGATGACCATTCACGGAATGCTCCATCTTGTGGGCTTTCTGAAAGGTATCCGGCTGAAAGATTTCCCACAAATAAAAAGCCACATTTCGGGAATTCAAGGTGTATTTTGGTTTTTTGCCCATGTCCTGCTCATGTCGGCCATGATGCTGTATTTTTCTGATAAGCCTTATTGGTGGATGGCAGGGATGGCCGGTGTGGTTTTGTCGCAGACACTCATTGTGTTGACCTGGCGAGATACCCGATGGGGAACTATTATCAATGTCATTGTATTGTCGGCCTCCTTTCTTGCAATGGGCCAACAAAGATGGAACGATAATTTTGTGCAGGTAAACAAAGACTTTCATGAAAACATCCGTATTCCGGGTGAAAAAGGACTCAAGGCGACTGATATTACTGAGCTTCCTCCTCCGGTAAAGCAATGGTTAAGCCAAAGCGGGATCTTCAACAAAGATAAAATTGTAAGCTGCCGGATAAAGCAAAGCGGAGAAATGAAATTAAATCCAGGAGATAAGCGTTGGACCAAAGTAAATGCCGAACAGTATTTCCGTTTAACCGAACCGGGCTTTATTTGGAAAGCTGAAATGAATTATGCGCGCATTTTTCCGCTGGTAGCGCTTGATGAATGGAAAGAAGGCAAAGGAAGCATGCAAATAAAACCATTGTATTTGTTTTCGATAGGAAATTCAACCGGAAACCCTATCGATGAAGGAAGCATGCAGCGGTTTCTGGCAGAAATGGTGTGGTTTCCATCGTTTGCCAATGCTACAAGCATCCAATGGATTGGTATTGATTCGCTCAATGCCAAAGCGATAATGAATTACAAAGGCCAAAAGGCAGAAGGCACCTTTACCTTTAATCGCAAAGGAGAATTTGTTCGCTTCAGTACCATGCGATTTAAAGCAGATGAAGAAGGAGCGCAGCGTTTGCCTTGGGTGGTAGAGGCCAAAGATTATACCACCATGAATGGTCTTAGGATTCCCACCCATTTGGAGGTAAGCTGGATTTTACCGGAAGGCAAGTTTACCTGGTTCAAAGTGCAGGTGAAAGAAATCGATTACAATACACCCTATCGGTTCATCAAACCCGGAGAAATCCTTTAAAATCATCCGCTTTAGAAAAGATGGATATTATTTTTTAAATTCTTAACATAGATTAAGCAAATTAAGTGTCAAAACATTTAATTTTGCAACACTAAATCAACAAACATGGAAAACAAAACAACCTGGGTAAGCGACCCAACGCACAGTGAAATCTTATTCAAGGTAAAACACTTGATGATCACCAATGTAAAGGGAGAATTCAAAAAGTTCAATGTGAGCGTAATGGCCGACGGACAAAATTTTAGTCAAGCGCAAGTAAAGGTTAACATTGATGCAAGTTCAGTATTTACCAATCAGGACGACCGCGACAATCATTTGAAGAGTCCGGATTTTTTCGATGTAGAAAATTTCAAAGAACTTAGTTTTGAAGGTAGTTCGTTAGAAAAAAAGGACGATCAGTACCAGTTAAAAGGGATGTTGACCATCAAAGGCATTGCCAAAGAAGTTACCTTGGATGTTGAGTTTGGCGGTATCAACAAAGATCCATGGGGCAATGAGAAAGCAGGATTTTCAGTGAGTGGAAAAATATCAAGAAAAGAGTGGGGGTTGAACTGGAATGCAGCCCTTGAAACCGGAGGAATGTTGGTAAGCGATGAAGTAAGGTTGAATGCGGAAGTGCAGTTGGTAAAACAGGCTTAATCATACGCTGAGATTATTTTTGAAGGCGTGATTGAAATCTCTCAATCACGCCTTTTTTTTTGAGATGTCATTTTTCTTTTTACTTTTAGAAAAAAATAAGTCATGGACCAACAGGAAAACAAGCAAGAGCAATTCGAAAAATGGAGCAAAGATCCTGCTAACTGGAAGTTGGGAATGTTTTATTACAACAAGGATGATAAGCGGATCTTGCCACCCAAACAAAACAAATGGATGGGTTGGACAATAAACTTTGCCAATCCTGTTTCCATTTTCCTTTTCGCCCTTTTCCTACTGGCAATTGTTTTCATCCTAAACCTACTATCGAAATAAGCCTCTTGGGTTTAGCAGCGATGCGGCCAAAACGAAGAATGGTTTGACCAAAAAGCCAAACCATCCTTTCGTTTACAAGCATGAATACAGTGAAACAAAGTTCATCACTCCACCCTT
>JBILVQ010000313.1:0-3424 GCA_044370375.1 Bacteroidia bacterium | reverse complement strand
GATAAATTCGTTCATCGGCAAAATAGCAAAGAGAATACGTTTCGGGATGGGAGGTAAATTATGTAAGGAATCCCGTCCAAAATGTAAAGGATTATCCCCTATCGTGCCGCAATTTTGCGCTGTAACAATACCGTTACAAATCAGCATCAAAATAATGAAAACAAATTTTTCAAAACTAAGCTTAATGGCAGGAGTATTAACCATGGGATTAATGGCCTGCAGTGATACCCCCAAAGACAAAGAAATAAAAGTAATGGAGGCAGAAAACAAGCTGGATGATGCGCGTGATGACTACCAAACCAGCATGACCGATTCCATCAATGAATACCGACAATTCAAGGCCGAAACCGATCAAAAGCTGGCCGAAAATGAAACCAAAATTGCTGACCTAAAAGCAAGGATGAAAGCCGACAAAAAAGAAATCAATGAAAATTACGAAAAAGACTTAGCCAAGATGGAAAAGTCGAACGAAAAGTTAAAAACAAAACTAAACGAATTCAAAGAAGATGGTGCTGAAGATTGGGAAAGCTTCAAATCGAATGTTAACCGTGAAATGGATGAATTAGGCAAGTCAATTTCCGAAATGGCACAAAGAAACCAGGAAAAAGAAAACAAATAATTCTTCCGTCCTTGCTTATAAAAAAAGGTTCTCCAAAAAAGAACCTTTTTTTTATTCTGTAACATCTGTAATTCATAAAACGAGCGCTATAATTTAATCCATTACTAAACCTTCACCTTTGCGCAGCGAAATGTAAGTTAAATCAAAAACAAATAAACATGAACAATCTACTCTACGTCATTGCGGTAATTTTATTAATCGTTTGGGCCACCGGTTATTTCGCCTTCCACACAGGAGGCATCATCCACTTATTGCTTGTGATTGCCGTCATCGCAATCATCCTTCGGGTCATCAAAGGTAATAAGGCACTTTAACAATTCAAACAAAAACAAAAACAAAATGAAAAAATCAATTCTTCTGGTTGCAGGCTTAGGTCTCTTCTTTGGTAAAATCGGTGCACAAGAAATGGCACCCGTCACCAATACGCAAACCGATTTAAGGTCAAAAATAACCCTTGGTGCAAAATTAGGAACCAATTACTCCAATATCTACAAGGTAGAAAATGAAGTATTCAATGCAGATGCTAAATTCGGTTATGCAGCCGGTGTATTTTTTGCCATTCCTTTGGGCGTGATGTATGGTGTTCAGCCGGAGGCCTTGTTTACCCAAAAGGGATTCAAGGGCAAAGGAGAGATAAAAGGAGAAAGCTACACCTTTTCGCGCACCACGAATCATTTGGATATCCCTTTGCTTTTTGCCGTTAAACCCACCGAATTCGTTACCCTGTTGGCAGGTCCGGTTTGGTCCTACCTATTCGGACAAACAGATGCCTATACCTATGGGTCTACCATGGTTTCCAACGAAACATCTTTTTCGAACAGCAAACTAAGGAAAAATACGCTGGGCTTTACTGCAGGACTTGACTTAACGATGAAACATTTAGTAGTTGGACTAAGGGTTGGTTGGGACTTGCAAAAGAACAACGGAGACGGTACAACAGCCACTACCCTCTACAAAAACAATTGGTTCCAAGGAACCATAGGATATCGTTTGTATAGATAAAGAAAAGGTGCAGTCTAAAGGCTGCACCCTTTCTATAAAAATGAAAAAATGAAAAAAATAACCCTCCTTCACTTTGCTGGGATGGCACTTCTCATGATCCTGAGTGCCTGTAATCCACATTCCTTCGGAAAATTCAGCAAACCCTTGTATGACCATGGACACTATCAGGTCAAGAAACATACAACAAAGCCTCTAGAAAAGACAGCATCCGAAGTGCTTCCTCAACAAGAAGTAATTGCGGCCAACCCAGGCATTGAAGAAAAAAAGGCCATTGCCATCAACCGGGAATCGACATTAAAAATGGAAGAAAAAAAGGAAGCTGAAAGAATCAGCCATGAACCGGTAACATCAAAACCAGAGAAAAAACTTCAATTAAAAGAAAGAACCAAAAAACTACTGAGCAAGTCAAGCAATACAAAAAATACATTTCTGAAGAAAACAAAACTAGACACCCAAAACGATGGTGGTGCAAGAAGTTTGTTATGGCTCTTGATCATGATTATTCTGATTGTTTGGCTGATCGGATTGATTGCAGGTGGTTGGGGTCTTGGCGGTTTAATTCACGTGCTACTGGTTGTTGCACTGATCCTCTTTATCCTTTGGCTGCTCCGAATGATTTAAACAGATTTCCTTAAGATACAAAAAAAAACAACCCCTCTAAAGAAACCAGCAAATAATAAACATTTTGTTGGTTTCTTTTTTGTTCAAAAATAGAAATAAGTGAAATATGTAACATTTTGAACATTAAACATAAAGGCAAGGAGGAAAGATTGACGAACTTTGTAAGATAGAGGTTTTGTAAGATTAGCGGGAGGTTAAAAAAACAAGGGTATGAAAAAGGAAGACGGAAATGTAGAGTTAGAGAAATCGAAATCGCACATCATCATTGAAATCATTGAATACATGACCAATGCAGTGGTATCGAAAACCATCATCAAGAAAACCACCGGCAATGTAACGGTTACTTCCTTTGATGCAGGAGAAGAATTGGCAGAAAAAACCTCGCCCTTTGATACCTACATTCAAATCATTGACGGAACGGCAGAAATCTCCATCAAAGACAAACAATTTGTAATGAAATTAGGAGAAGGGATCATCATTCCGGCTCATGCCAGACATCACTTTATTGCCAACGAGCAATTCAAAATGATTTCAACAGTCATTAAAAGTGGTTACGAAGACTAAACCCAAAACAAAAAAACTTGAAATTATTCATCAAATACATGGTAAGTCTTCGCTGCAAAATGGTAGTGAAAGATGAATTAAAGAAACTTGGACTCCACTATATTGTGGTAGAACTTGGCGAAATTGAAATCATGGAGGATTTGGACAAAGAAGAATTAGGGCAATTAAAAAAAGCATTGGCCGAATCGGGTCTTGAGTTAATGGACGACAAAAAATCGGTATTGATAGAAAAAATAAAAATCATTATCACCGAAATGATTCACTACACCGATGAACTTCCTAAGGTGAATTATTCAGACTATATCAGCAATATTTTAAAATATGATTACACCTATCTTTCAAATATTTTCTCTGAAGTAAAAGGGATAACCATACAACAATACATTATTCAGCATAAAATTGAAAGGGCCAAAGAACTCATCATCTATGATGAATTGAATCTAACAGAAATTGCAGACAAACTTCACTACAGCAGTGTGGCCCACCTATCCAACCAATTCAAAAAGGTTACAGGGCTAACTCCCTCCGATTTCAAAAAATTAAAATCGAAAAAGAGACAAGCACTGGAAGAAATTTGAGCATGCCGACCAAAGGAATCCATAAAAAAAATGAATTGCT
>JBILVQ010000312.1:0-3425 GCA_044370375.1 Bacteroidia bacterium | reverse complement strand
TGCGGAAGGGAATAAAGCGATTCGAAAAATGTTGACCAAACAATTCAAAAAAAGTCAGCACCTTTTGCAGAAGGCTTTTCAATCGGCCCGGCTGACCGGTATAAATGCGATCGCGCAAACTGGGCACATAAGGCAAATAATGCACTTCGTAATGCTCATGTTTTTCAACCTGCACACCGGCACTGGTGGCATAATGACCATCGGATTGAACCTTAATGGGTCTTTCCCATTTGCGTGTAACAATTACAGGATAAAATCCTTTGCGATAAAAGTACTTTGCCCAGCCAAGCGAGCGCTGTGAAGCAGTAATGTTACAGGGAGGAAAAAAATAGGCCAATAACAAGATTCTAATTTTTCCTTCCCCGTATGCCATGATTACTTGGTTTGACCTTGTAAAACTTTGTTTAATATATCGGCCAGGTGCTCTGATGCTCTTCCATCACCCAAAACGGCTGCATGTTCGGCAGGGCGTTTCCATTGATTGAAGGTTGCCAAAATCTTTTCTGTATTCGCACCGGTTAGCGTATTCCAACCATGGTTTAAAGTCTCAAGCCATTCGGTCTGATCTTCGGTAATGATGCCTTGAACCCCATGAAAATACGTCTCCTTGGTTAATCCTCCCGAATCGGTAATCACACAACGGGCATGACTCACCAATACTTGGGTCGGAAAAAATGGAATAGGCTTTATGACCTTGATGTTGGCCGGTTTTAACAAATCCTGAAAACCATATTTCTCAATAAAAGCATGGGTTCTTGGATGCAAAGGCAAAACAACATCCATGGGCATTTGTGCCAGCGCGTGCATGATGCCTTTTAAGCGTTCAGGATTTTCGGTATTGGAAGCACGATGCAAAGTAGCAAAAACATATTGTCCGGTACGAACGCCATACTCCTCTAAAATGCTCGTATTCTCTTTCAGTTGTTTTCCTAAACGAAACAAGTGATCAATCATTACATCACCTACCATGTACACGTGCTCGCGGATGCCCATATCGGCCAGATTTTTCACGGCAGTATGGGTAGCACAAAAATGAATATCGGTTAAGGCCGAAGTAATTAATTTATTGATTTCTTCGGGAATCGTTTTGTTAAACTCGCGCATGCCGGCTTCCACATGCACCAAGGGTACACAATACTTGGAAGCCGCAATGGCACCCGCTGCTGTTGAATTGGTATCGCCATACACCATAAAACAATCGGGCTTTTCTTTCTCTATAATTTCTTCGAGACCGATTAACATTTTTGCAATTTGCTTCAAAGGTTTATCAGATCCAACTTCCAAATTATAATCAGGATCTGGTATGTTTAACTCTTCGAAAAACGAGCGCGACATTTCATAATCATAATGCTGTCCGGTGTGAACAATTACTTCGTGAAAGTATTTGCGTATGGGAGCCGAAGTGGCCGCCAGCTTAATGAATTGAGGCCTCGCCCCTACAATGGTGATAATTTTTTTCATGCGTGCATATTTTCGCCCAACAAAATACTGCGGGCATCTTTTCCATGATGGAACAATAAATCCAAAACCGATAATCCGCTTACAAACTCTCCCTTTCCTTGCTTGTAAACAGGATGATCAAACGCTTCCATTTCCAGTTCAATGTGATGCTCTGCAAACCAGGCATCCTGTATATAACGCAAAGAACCTTTGCCTTTTCCCGATATATATTTAGCTGCTTTGAGTTCAAGCAACAAGGCTTCTATTCTTTCGGCACCTGCTACTTCTTTCCCTTTCAAAACTTCGGAAGAATAAACAAAGCGGGTTGCTCCACCCAAATGCCCGGTGGCCCACTGAATGCAAGCGGCATTAAATTCCGACAAGCGATCGGGCACTTCGCCCATCAACAAGGTTTCCAGGGAAGGGAAAATATCCTTGAAGCAAGCAGCCGATTGATAATTGAAACGAATGGTCTTCAATAATTTTTTTCTCCAGTACTCGCTCTTATCCATCATGATATCCATGATCAATGAATCGGCCGGAGCAGGCAGGGTTTGCGGGTGAATGTATTGAACATCATTCACGCCTTTGATTAAAACGCGGGTAACGAAATTTTTTCCCATGGGTATTTGTACATCGTCAAAAAAGACAAATACATCGCTGCGCAGCAGTTTATGAAAAAAACCTAACCAGGGAAAAAAGTTGGGTTGGTGAATAGAGACAATCAATGCAACAATGCTTAGTAAATAACCCTTAACAATTCAAAAGCTTCGGCATAATCGGTGGCTATTTGCGCACCTCTTACGCGGGCCAATCCCATCACAAAACCTTCGTCAACATAAGAACGAAAATTCTGTGTTTCGTAATGCTTCAGGGCTTCCCATTTCTTTTTCACATGTCTTTCTTCCAATCGGAAAAACGAGGTGGTTACAAAGCGGATGGCATCCCAGGGCAAATCGTAGCCGTAGCAGGTAAAGTGTTTGAAGGCTCTTAATCCTTCGTTGTAAATGGTAATATGGTCCTGGTGCAATGAACTGGCGCAGGGCATGAAGATAATGTCGGGCTTAATCTGACTTCTTAAGCGCACCAAATCTTCCAATATTTCCTGTCTGTATTGGGGAAAATGCCGAACGGGATAATTTTTTATCAGCAAATTTTCGGGTGGGATACCCAATTCGGCTGTGGCTTTTTTCACCTCAATTTCGAGGGCATTTTTTGGATAACCTTCCGGAACGGAATCTTCGCAAATTGAAAAGGCCTGATAAAAAACATTATGACCTTCTTCAATCATTCTGCTAATGGTTCCGCCACAACCTAATTCACCATCATCGGTGTGCGGTGCTAAAACCAAAATATTCTTTTTTTCACTCATGCTTTCCTACCTTTCATGTTAGCTGCAAATTTAGATTTAATGCGGGGATTAACAAATAGGGAAATGATACCGGCTGTTGTCTTGCCCGAACGCCTGCTTTAAGGCAAAAAAAAGCCGGGAACCAAAGTCCCCGGCACTGTTGATGAAAAGCTTATCCGCTTAAAATTTATAAGAGAAACCAACCCCAATAACTTGTTTGTATTGGGTTCTTGGCCCTTGTCCGGTAGTTATACCAAAGGCATCTACATCCTTGATGGTAATATCATGATCATAAATTAACAAAGTCATAATACTGGCCGAGATGTATTTATTCACCTTCATGGTAATGGTTAAATCCCAGTTTACGTCAATGTTTTGGCGGTTTGCGGTATTCTTATCGGTGTAGTTGTTGAAGAAAGTAACCGAAGTTTTCAGGTTAACATTTTTCATGATATCCTTTTGAAACTTGGCCACCAAAGAGGCTCCAAACTCAGGGCGGAACCTTTTTCCATTGCTTATTTTCAAACCAAGGGCATCATATTTGGCTCCTTCCACCCCAAAAGCACCGGCATCGGCCAGCGTTTGGTTCATCACAAAAGTGTATTTACCGGTAGCAGGCGAAACAAACAAGGAG
>JBILVQ010000311.1:0-3426 GCA_044370375.1 Bacteroidia bacterium | reverse complement strand
CTCGGCCAACTCATCCATTTACTAAATTTATGCAACCATTTACTAAATTTAATGAATAATTAATTCCAGTTCCAAATTTAGTTTCTATTTTTGATCCGTTTAACGATGGATTATGGTGATTTATCCTTACAATCCTACACTTAAACAAATACCAAAATAAGAACCACTGCTCATTAACATTGCAATTCAATGACTAATTTTTTAAAAAAATCGCCACAAACAGTTTGCCTTTGCCTTTTCCTAACTTTCTGCAATTTCTTTACCCAACAAGCCAAAGCGCAAACTATTTATTTAGATTACAATAGTTCAAATGGAGATGATACTTATTATTGGAATCAGTATAATTCATTCTACAATTCTTCTGACTCATCAATTAATTTTGTTGGTATAGCCTTAGATACGATTGGTGGATTTTTTGACCCTGCAGATCCAATTGGGAGTTATGTTGATTGGAGTTATTTTTTTCCAACCCCATACCCCGCAAATTTAACTATGAATATTGATTCTGTCAACATATATATATCACATGAGAATAACAGTGGCTCCAATAATTTTTTGAGACTTAAAATAGTTCAATTAAGTCCAGATGGTTTTCTATCTAACAATGTACTTTGGGAACAAACCTACACAACCGACACCTCTTTAAGTCCGACGGGACAATGGTTTGAACCCGGTTCATTAATTCTATTATCATACGCCCCAAACTATACCGTGCCAGCGGGGGTGAAAGTAGGATTAGTTTTTGAATATGAAGATTCAAGTAAATTAGATACGCTTGGAGTCCTTGCCGGTTCTTATACAGGTGGTGGTTTTAACTCACAACAAAGTGATTGGAAAAACTCCTTTACCAGGATACCGCCCAATGTAAATTCAATTACAAAAAATTCTGATCTTGGGTTTGGAAATCCCGTTGGTTCACTAGGGTGGTTTGGATCTCAAAATTGGGCAATTACAACAAAAGTTAACCTAACCCAAACAACCAATCCTCCCCCTCTGGCTGGAAATCAAATCTGTGAATTAAATTTAGGAAATAGTATTAATGGGTTTAGTCTGTATAGAAGACCATCGCGATCGATCCTTGATTACAATCCAATTTTAAATTCCTTGGTATTTACGCATCGTGGGCCCTCCAATAACACTGTTTTATTTGACGTTTCTAAAGATGGAGGTTTAACCTGGAACAACAACCAAGGGCCGCTTTTCTACGACCCTGCTCTGCAAAATTTACCCAGGTATCCAATGGGCTTTATTTATAACCCTTTTGGAAATACAGATCCGGATAGTGCTTATGTTTCGGTTCATACACCAATCCTTAATGCCGGGTCTTGGGTTGGTTATGGTACCGGTTCTGCAAAAATAGGTACCCCATCCACCAGTATTCAAAATACAAGTTTATTTTCCACGTTGTCTATTAATGGTTTAATTCCTTCATCCGGCTGTATAACAGACAATGGTGTTATTTGGGTTGCTGATTACGCAGTACAATTGCAATCCACTTACAATGATACCTTGTACTTAAGAAAAGGGATATTTAACACCGGCACAGAACAACACGAATACACTACGCTGACGTTTCCTTTTAGCGTAAATACAGCTGATTCTACAAAATTATTCTCGTCTCCACCTGCGGTTGCTTTTTCCGGGGATGGTCAGGTTGGATACTTGATAGCTTCAGGAAATGCCGACCTGCAGTTTGCTCCAGACTCCAATACCTATTTTAATGTGTGGAAAACTACCGATGCAGGATTATCTTGGTCTACCTCTCCTTATAAAATTTCTACAGATGTAAATGATGAATTAGCTCTTTCGGGTGAAATTTTTAACACAGGATTCGAAATGGATGCGGTGGTTGATAATAATAACAATCTCCATATTATTTCTCAAATTGGTGTGAAAGGAACAGGTGGCGGTTTTTACTCCAGCAATGGACTTGGAGGATTATTTTCTGTAATTACCAATGGGGTTAGTTTTGAAACAAAGTATTTAATTGATGAAACATCTACTTTTGCAGGTAGTTTTTATTCTTCAACAGGAGATTTGACAGAATATAATAGACCGCAAATTGCAGTGAATCCTCAAGGAACACGTGTTTATTATACATGGATAGAAAGCGATTCAATGTTCACCAACGGCAGTAACAATTACCCGGATTTTTTTGCCATAGGATACAATGTTAATACTGGTACTTGGGGCACAAAACAGAATTTAACCCAAGGAACCAATGCACAATATCTTGTAACCTTTCCATGTGTGGCTAAATATACAGGCACCTGTTCCGGAAATTTTGACAAAATATATGTTGCTTATCAAAATTTTAATGCAGTAGGAGATTTGAACCTACCCATGGCCTACCAATTCATTGATTTGTGTTGCGGGGCACCGGGGAATAATCCGGTAGCCTCTTTCTATGCAAACAATACGAATATCACCGCCGGCTCTTGTGTTAACTTTACCAACACGAGCACCAATAATCCAACCTCATTTAATTGGCAATTTCCCGGGTCAAGCCAACCCACAAATACCAGTCAAAATGTTAATGGTGTTTGCTACAATACCCCCGGTTGTTATGCGGTAACACTAACCGTAAGCAATGCCTTTGGCAGTGATACTTATACTGATACTTGTTACATCAATGTAAGTGCCTCGGGTGCTGTTCCGGTAGCCTCTTTCTACGCAAACAATACGAGTATCACAGCCGGATCATGTGTTAACTTCACCAACACGAGCACCAACAACCCCAATTCATTCAACTGGCAATTTCCGGGTTCAAATACCTTAACCGACACCTCACAAAATGTTTCCGGGGTTTGCTATAATACCCCGGGTTGCTATCCCGTAACACTAACCGTAAGCAATGCTTTTGGTAGCGATACTTATACTGATACCTGTTATATTTTTGTAACCGCCTCCGGCAATGCACCTATAGCTGCCTTTACAGCCAACAATGTAAATATCACTACCGGTCAATCGGTTAACTTTACAGATGTAAGTACCAATTCTCCAACCTTCTGGAGTTGGGTATTTCCCGGTGGTTCCCCTGGAACCTCATCTAGTCAAAACCCTAACAACATTGTTTACAACACACCCGGATGTTATCAGGTGTCCCTCACTGTTAGCAATGCATTTGGTGGTGATAGCGAAACTCAAATTTGTTATATCAATGTTGGCAGCGTTGGCGGTCCGGTGGTAAGTCCCGGTGGTACCATCAACCTATGCCAAGGCGATTCAATTACCCTTACCTCAAGTTTTGCTGTGGGCAATTTATGGAGTACCGGAGCAACCGGGCAATCTATTGTGGTAAATTCTTCGGGTCAATATTTTACCAGCATTGTTGATACTTCAGGAACGCTTGTCTCTAACACAGTAATTGTAAATGTAAACCCTGCACCAACAGCGCCCAATTTAGGAACAAATATTACGCAATGC
>JBILVQ010000081.1:0-12211 GCA_044370375.1 Bacteroidia bacterium | reverse complement strand
GGTTGTTTGGATTTGTTAACACCAAGGGAATAGAAATATTACCAGTTGAATTCGAAGATATTAGATTTGATTTGAATTTTGAAAATAATGTTAAAGGATTTAACAAACACTTATGGTCAAAATCAGATTCTGCTTTTTGCGAATTTGGCTGCGTTATTCAAAGTATTTTAATTGTAAAAAAGGCTGGTAAATTTGGAGTATTTGATTTTAGCGGACAAAGTATTTTGTCTCCTGAATATGATGATATTGAAGTTGAAAGTAAAAATGGACAAAGGATAATAATTGCAAGAAAGAACAATAGAACATTTAACTTTGACTATTCAGGAAAGAGAATGAATAATTGAATCAAAAATGTCGACCCTCTTCATGTGCGTGTAAGGAATTTTGTGAGCGAGTAAAGATTTTAAATACTTGGATTTTTCTGTATTTTAATTAGTTTTATCTACCACTCGCCTCCTTACCTTTTTTTAATGCCTCACTTTCTGGGGCTTATTTTGGGTTTCAATAGCGAATAAAAAATACGAAAATTCTGTCCTTGGATTTCGCAAAGGTTTTGTTGTCGATCTGATAACTTTCGAAATCACTTAACAAATTTGAAAGTTCCATGTTTTGCTAACCTTTATGCGTTTATTTTTGTGATTGGATGTTTAGTACTTTTTTGGTATTTTTAACCCTTTCAAATGGAAATATTTGAAATGAACTTAAATAATCCAATACTCAATAGTCCATACCTTGAACCGCTCATGCATTATGATACGGATAGACTGGGTAGCCTCGATTATAGTCGGGTAAGGATAGGCAGGAGAATTTTTAAGGAAGATACCGCTGTAATACCAACCCGTCAATCAGGTCAAAAAGAGGCTTTTGAATGGTATGAAGATATTGAGGAGTATTGTCGAGTTAGAGGATTGATTCCAGCCAACATGGAACACCGTTTGGAAAATTTAAATGCACGCCTGGTTATTACCAATTACCATACATTTGAACCTAAAATACTTCAAGGCAATAAACGTAGTCCCTTTGACGGAAAAGTAGATTTGAGGGATAAATATGAGTATTCTGAATGGCATTTTATTGAAGTAGCAAACGACATCCGAAACATCAAGAATCAATTAATCGAAAAAATTCAGAGCATATAATGGCAAAAAATTCAAAAATCGAAGTAAAAGGAACTGAAATTGCTATTCTTAAGGATGGTGAACACGATTTTATTTCATTGACCGATATGCTTAAAGCTAAAGACGGTGACTTTTTTATATCAGATTGGCTAAGGAATAGAAATACAGTAGAGTTCTTGGGTATTTGGGAGTCGGTTTACAACCCCAATTTTAATTATGGCGAATTCGCCACAATTAAAAGTCAGGCAGGTTTAAACAGTTACAAACTAAGTGTGAAAGAATGGGTTGAAAAAACCAATGCAATTGGATTAAAGGCTACAGCCGGAAGGTATGGTGGCACTTATGGTCATGCTGATATTGCTTTTGAATTCGGGATGTGGATTAGTGCAGAATTCAAAATCTATCTTATCAAAGAATTTCAACGACTAAAAGCTGATGAAAACGACAGACTGAAACTAGAATGGAACCTGCAACGCACCTTGGCAAAAGTAAACTACAACATTCACACTGATGCTATTAAGGAAAACTTGATACCAAGAGAATTAAGCAAAACCCAAACTTTTTTTGTATATGCCAACGAAGCAGATTTGCTTAACGTAGCCTTGTTTGGCATTACAGCAAAGCAATGGCGTGATGCGAATCCAAAAGCTGATGGAAATATTCGGGATATGGCAAATCTAGAACAATTAGTGGTGCTTAGTAATCTTGAAAGTATAAATGCAGTGCTGATCCATCAAGGTTTGCAGCAGCCAGAAAGACTTATACAACTTAACAAAATTGCAATTACACAAATGAAATCGTTGGTAGGAAATAAAAGCATTCAAAAATTAAGATAGACAACCATCTTCTTGACGTCAGGAAAATGGTGGCAAAACAAAAAAAGACAAATGGCAAAGAAAGTAGAATCAAAAAAAGGGCCAATAAAGAGCCAGTAAAGAATTTTGTGAAAACGGAAGATATTAGATTTCGCATCGGTTTTCAAGGGAAGTTAATTATTGCTTCACACCATTGCTCCCAATGCCTCCTCTCAATGGTCAATTTTCTTTTTTAGAACCCGGTCATTCCATGCAATTCTCTCACAAAATATTTTTTTGTAGGAAATTTTGTTTACCCATTATTTTTTCAAACCCTCGTTCGAATTCCTCCCTACCTCCTCAACCATGCATTCAATCCCATCACCATCTCTTTGCTGATTTCATGTCCAACCGGAAACTCTTTGTATTCCGCTGCTATTCCTATTCCCTTCAAATAGGTGTTCGCCTCGCGCGCCCTTTCAACCGCTATCACCTTGTCGTTGTTGCCATGATAAATTAAAACCTTCAACCGACTTAAAGCAGGATTCATTTTTACCTGCGCTTTTACTTCTTCCAGCATTCTGCCCCCAAGCACTGCTATGCCTTTAATTTTTGTTGCCTCTGTCAATCCTACACCATACGACATTATCGCTCCCTGACTAAATCCACATAAATACACCTGCGCTGCATCAAAGGAATGTATCGCCTTTAACGCTTCAATAAATTTTAAAATACTGCCCCTGCTTTTTAGCTCTTGTTGTTGATTGATCACCGGTGTTACTCCAGAAAAATCTACATCAAACCAAGAATATCCATCCATCCCATAATGATAAGGCGCTCTTGCCGAAACCACCAAAAAATTATCCGGAAGTTGTGATGCAAGTCCGAATAAATCATTTTCATTGCTGCCAATGCCATGCAGTAATATCACCAAAGGTGGCTTCTCAACTGCCTTCCCCGGCGCTTTAAATACATAATGCAAAAGGGTGCTTTTCTTTTCCTGTGGCATCGGTGCCATGAGCATCAACATCCCTAAACTCAATACAATCGTCCTTATTAGCATCTTCATTGTTTTTAGAAAGCGAAAGGTCTGAAAAATTATTGAAGGCCTCATCGTTAATGTCATTTTTGGTCCTCCAACATTTTTTGGAACCCTCATCAGCATTGACTTTGCGCGATTTTGGCTTCATGATTGATTTCAAATTTGTTTTGCTAAAAAGCTATAAGTAATTGATTTTTAATAATTTAAACATCCTGTGGTTTTTTTTGTATCTTCGCAAAAAATCACTATCATGAAGAAACGTTTACTCTTTTCCCTTTTAACGCTGTTTACAGCCCTGCAAGGCTTTTCACAAACCCGCCACATCAGTCCCTCCGGTGATGATACCGGTAACGATTGTTTATTGCCCGGTAATCCTTGTGCCACCATTTCTCATGCTGTAAGTCAGGCCCAGCCCGGCGATTCAGTATTGTTGGCCGCAGGTAACTATTCCTTCTTGGGTTCGCAGGTAGTGGATAAAAGAGTAATTGTTGCAGGTGCCGATTCTTTGAATAAGCCTGTAATTACTGCTATTGCCGGTGATATTATCCAAGTAACTGCCGATAGCGTAACCATTCGTGATTTAAGAATTGAAATGGGCCTGACCATTTTGAACGGATTAAAAGGAATAGTTGCTTCCGGTTCTTACAACGGTCTGATGATTATCAACAATGAAATTTATTCAACCAAGAACCTTTCTTCAGGAATGGTTTTCGGTAGTTACGGTATTCTTGCCTCCGGAGGAACCGGACAAATGGTTCACATCATGGGCAACATCATTCAGCCATTAGATTCTGTTAGAGATGCGCATGGAAGAGCCATCGGCATCGGTTTGAATGGGGCCAGCGGTCCTGCAGCCATGATTTCAGGCAACACAGCACGTGCATTTTACCCAATTCAATCGCTTTCTACCAACGGAGATTTGATGATCGACAATAACATGTTCTCCGGAAATACTTTGATTACTTATCCTAACGCTGGTACTGCTATCGAAATTACTAATAATACTTTCGATGCTTACAATGATTTGGTTGCTTCTAATTTAGCTACTCTTGCCGAAATCAGAGCGGTCAACAATTCAACGGTTTTAATTGAAGGAAACTCTTTCCTTAATTATAAGAACATTGCCTTGTTTAGTTCTGCATCCCGCAATGTAACTGTTAAGGATAATGTTTTTACGCCACTGCCAACGGCCAATGCTTTCATTAGTTTAATGGCCAATTCAAAGTTGTTTACTGCCGGAACACAAAATACTTCTTATGCAAACAAAATTGAAGTAATGGGTAATTCCTTCAATGCAGGGGTTGCCGGAACCGGTGCTGCCATTGTGTATGGTGATCATTATGGTGTTACCAGTCCTGCTTTTCAGGATACACTAATGGTGGGCGGACCCAACCAAGCCGATAAGAATATCTTTAATACCGATTTGTTGTATTACATCGTGCTCGATTCTTTAAGCGGTCCTTCGGATGCTCAACCTTTTTGGGCCGGATATTCTGTAACAACCATGGTTCCCTTTTCTCAAAGTGTTTGGGCTTTAGCTGCCTATAACGAATACAACATTACCGATACCCTTTTATTGGAAGAGAAAATGCTCGATTCTTTGGATGTGACCGGTTTAGGTAAAGTTGTTCTTTTTGATGCCTTGATTACCGGTGTTGAACAAAATCTTTCACAGGATTTATCCTTGTATCCTAATCCTGCCAATGATTTCGTAATGTTAAATACTGCTGCGCTAAATGGTACTTCAACCATTCGTTTGTTTGATGTAACCGGAAAAATGGTGGATAATTTTAACACCACCCAATCATCTGCCCAACTGATGATTCCTGTTCAACAGTTAAGTTCAGGTCTTTACTTTGTTACTGTCGAGAACAACGGCAACTTTTTCACTGCAAAGTTTTCGCGTAAGTAATCTTCGCTTTTATTATTGAAAGGGGTTGAATCTTTGGTTCAACCCCTTTTTTTGTGCACAAGCCTTATGCTAAATAGGCCCTTTATTTTTTCGCAAAATGAAGATTTAATCTTCTGCTTTATCCTTTGTTGAGCGGCTAAGCAAAAAAAAATGGTAGTTTTGAAAAAAAAATCCTGATGAGTTCCAAACAATTGTTAAAGTACTTTCTTGCCTGCGCCAGTGCATTTCTGTTGGCTTACGGATTCCAACGTTTGTTTGTTTCTCCCGAGTACGAAGCCACCACCATAATTTACCCGGCCTCAACGCATTATGCCGAACATTTGTTAGATGCCGGCCTCAGATTTGGTGATGAAAAGGAATCCGGAGAATACATTGAGTTATTGAAATCGAATAGTGTTTTGGAAGCTTTGGTGACCAAACACGGACTCATTAATCATTATCCAAAAATAAAATCCCGAGGCTTGGTGGGAGCGGTAGCAGTGCTCCGCGATCATATTACCATCACCCGAAGTCCGAACCGCTCATTGCATGTTTCTGTTAAAGACCGCGATCCCTTGATGGCCGCCCAATTATCGAATAGTTTAATTGATGCAGCGGATCAGCATCTGTCTGATTTAATCAAAGGAAGTATCCAGAAAGATTTAAAAGTTGTACAAGGCATTTTATCCGCTAAGCAAAATGAGGTGAAGGCTTTGAAAGATTCATTAGAAAAACTGGAAGCAATGGGTGAAAGCAAGTTGGTAGGTGAGCAGTTTGTAAAAACACCGCTTTACCGCATGACCGAGACCATGTACACGGCCGAAGCCGCCAAAATGATGGAGTTTAAGCACTCTTCCGAAAAACTAAATAACACGTTAAAGAAGAGTGTACCAGAGGCCTATATCATCAGCTTAGCCTCGCCTCCGGATAGTCCAAGCAATTCAAAGAAGTTCATTTCTTCTTTGTTAATTGGACTTATTGCAGCGCTTTTATGGTTTGTTTTCGATAACAAAAGTTTTTTAAAGGCGACCCGTTGATGGAGTGGATGCTCTTGCATAGAAATACTTTTTTTTATTTTTTCGCAGCCTTCCTTTTACTGCTCATTGTTTTTTTTCAAGATCAAATAGCTTTGCTGGGGATTTTGGCCCTTGCCTTGAGTGCTTTGGCAATTGTCATGCTCCATGGACAAAAACAGTTGTTTTTATTTTTTGTAATTACCCTGCCTTTTTCTTTTGATGTTGAAATTACTCCCGGAACCAATCTTGCCATTTTTTCCGAACCGCTTTCACTTTTATTTACACCGCTCTTAGGCATTTTACTTTGGCAAAGAAGAAATAGCAGCAGACTATTCCGTAATCCTTTGTTTTGGGCTTCCTTGTGCTTTATTTTGCCCATCATTTCGGCAGGTTTTTTTTCATCATTGCCGTTGGTTTCATTAAAATTTATTGTCATTAATCTTGTTTACTGGATAGCAGGTTGCCTACTCACTTTTATTTTGCTCGAAGATGGTACCATTCGGGTAAAGGAGTTGATAACTGCATTGCTAACCGGCTTAACTTTTATTGCCCTCTATGCTTATGGAAATTATGCATGGATGGGTTTTATTCCTGATTCCAACAGTGCATTGTCTAGACCTTTTTTTAAAGACCATACCATTTTTAGCGCCACATTAGCCATGATTTTGCCCTTGGGATTTTTTCTTTTTGCAGAAGCAAAAGAAAAGAGAAAGAAACGTTTGTGGCTCGCCTGGATCATCCTTATTTTACTCACTATTTTTGTTTCTTCCTCTAGAGCAGCTTGGGTTAGTGTGTTGCTGGCCGCTGTGCTGTTTTTTTTCATCCGTTCCGGCCTTCGACTTTATCAGTTGGTTTTCTTTTTGCTTTTATTGACCTCCTTGATTATGCTTAATAGTCAATCCATAGAGTCTTTCGTGCTTTCTAACAGAAATGATTCCAATCGTTTTCAGTCAAGCTTGCGCGAACAAGCACTTTCCGTCACCAACGTTACCAACGATGTTTCTAACCTTGAAAGAATTAATCGCTGGAAATGTGCTCTCCGCATGGGCCGCGATAAGCCCTTCACAGGTTATGGTCCGGGCACCTATCAATTTATGTATCTTCCTTATCAGCTCAATTCCGAAATGACGCGCATTAGTGTTCAGTCGCAGTTTTTCGTAAAAGAAGGAAAGGGAGGAACTGCGCATTCAGAGTATCTTTTGTCACTTTCTGAAGGTGGATTTCCTGCCTTGTTGGGTTGGCTTCTTTTTATTTCTGTTTTGTTTTTTCAGGCTTTTCAATTTTTATTTCGATCCGAAAATAAGTCGCGAAAGTATTTGGTTTCCTTAATGCTCACAGGTCTCAGCACCTACTTTATTCACGGATTTTTTAATAATTTTTTAAATACCATCAACTTCGGAGTTTACTTTTGGATGTTGGTGAGTTTGTTAATGTACATCGTCTCAAAAAAGGAGGAAAATGCTTCACCTGTTGAATGACGGTTCTGATTTTTCTATTCCGGAAAATGCTTATTTGAAAGCAAGAGAAAAGGAAGGCCGGTTTTTTTCTGATGCGGAATTGTTATTGTTGCCAGCGGTTTCCGCCCATCATCCTTATGCCGGAGAATGGAAATTTCGAAAAAAATCATTGGATATCTTGTTGCAATATTTTTCAAAAAATGCTTTTTCTCAAGCTGCCGAATTACTCGAGATAGGATGCGGCAACGGATGGGTTGCCAATCGCCTTCAGCAACATGGTTTAAAAGTTAAGGCCATTGATATCAACAACATTGAATTGGAACAAGCAGCCAAGGTCTTTCATGAAGTAGATTTTTATTGTGGCGATATTCTCAAAGCTCCTGATTTGGGCAGATTCGATTACGTCCTTTTTATGGCCAGTTTGCAGTATTTTGAGCATCCGGTGTCTTTATTTCATTTTTTGAAACAAAACTATTTAAAAGACAACGGTAAAATTATTGTTGCCGATACCCGTTTTTATACTTCATCAGCATTGGCGGATGCAAAGCAACGTTCTATTCGATATTATCATCAAATAGGTAGCCCCGAAATGGCTGATTTTTATTTTCATCATTCCTTCGATGTTTTAACTTCTTTCTCCTTTTCGGCCTTGAAAAAAAATACTATATTTGAAAATCTTGCAGGGAAATTGGGTTGGCCGGTTCATCCTTTCGGGATTTATGTAATTCATTGATTGAGTGAGGTCTGTATTGCCCGAAATAGAAAAGAAAGAGGACCGAAGCCTTCTTCAACAGCAAGTTTTTGAAGTCTTGGCTTACTTTGATGTGTTCAAACATCCGCTCGCTCAGCATGAAATTCAAAGAATTATAGGTGCCGATAAGGACACTTTATTGCTTCTTTTGAATGATTTGTGTCTGCGCAAGGTAATTTTTGTTCACGAACAATTTTATTCAATGGATGCCGACATTGAAACGCTGGTTCAGAAAAGGACTTTGGCAGAAAAACTTGCCAAAGACTATTTACCGAAACTGGAGAAATATCAAAAAATTATTTCCTCTTTTCCTTTTGTTCGCGGCATTGCCGTCTCCGGTTCTTTGTCGAAAGGGGTGATGCACGAAAATGGTGATATCGATTTTTTTATCATTACCCAACCCGGGCGTTTGTGGATTTGCAGAAGTTTGTTGGTTGCCTATAAAAAATTCCGACTGCTTAATTCACGCAAATACTTTTGTTTGAATTATTTCGTTGATACCAACAACCTCGAGATTAGAGATAAGAATATTTTTACCTTCATGGAATTGTTTCACCTGCTGCCCGTCTTTTCTGAGCGCAACACGCTTGGTGAATTCTTTAAGGCCAATGCATGGATGGAATATTATTTTCCTGCTTTCCGGGTTCCGGAGCTTGAAGATTCTATAAGCATCAATGCAAGAAAAAATCGGACCGAAAAGTTATTGGCAGGGAAATGGGGCGATATGCTCGAACGCCTTGCCCATCGCTTGACCCTTCAACGTTGGAGAAAGAAATTTGCCCATTTTAATGCTGAGAAATTTGAATTGACCATGCGAAGCACCATTGGTGTTTCTAAACATCATCCGCGCGATTTTCAATCTAGAGTACTGTTGGTTTATGCCGATAAATTAAATCAATTGCAGCAACGTTGAAAGTTCTTTTTACCCATAGCTATTTTCTTTATTTTGATCCCAAGCAATGGCAGCAATCAAAACCCTATCCGCCTTTGGCTACCTTGGTGGCGGCTGCTTTTGCACGGCAAAACGGACATGAGGTTCAGTTTTACGATGTAAGTTTTCAAAAGAGCGCTCAATGCATTGTTGATGATCTCGCTACTTTTCAGCCTGATGTTTTGGTGATTTATGATGATGGTTTTAATTATTTAACCAAAATGTGTCTCACCAACATGCGCGAAGCTGCTTTTGAAATGACCAACGAAGCCGTTCATAGAAATGTTAAGGTGATTATTTCAAGCAGCGATTCTACCGATCATGCTGCCGATTATTTGAACAAAGGCGCTTTTGCCGTTATGTTGGGTGAGGCAGAAGATACCTTGATGGAACTTTTATCAGCCATGGAACATCACCAGCCTTTGGATGCCATCAAAGGAATTGCATTTCTCCCTGTAAATAAGGGAACAACATCCATCGCCCTGAATGCCAAACGACCGGTGCGCACACAATTAGACGAACTTCCCTTTGCTGCATGGGATTTACTCGACATCAGCCCCTATCAAAAGGCATGGAAACAACATGGCTATTTTTCTCTGAACATGGCCACCACCAGAGGCTGTCCCTTTAAATGCAATTGGTGTGCTAAGCCCATTTATGGCAATCGTTACAATTCGCGTTCACCGCAACAAGTGGTGGATGAATTGTTCCTGATGCAACAAAAATTTCATTTTGATCACATCTGGTTTTGTGATGATATTTTCGGCCTGAAACCCGGATGGGTCAAGGCTTTCTCTCAAGCCCTACAACAAAAAGGCTTGAAGCTTTCCTACAAAATTCAATCAAGGGCCGACTTGTTGCTCGAAGATGATACCATTGCCGCATTGGCCGAAACAGGTTGCGATGAGGTATGGATAGGTGCAGAATCCGGTTCGCAAAAAGTTTTGGATGCCATGGACAAAGGAACCAAGGTGGAGCAAATTTACAAGGCAACGCTGCTCATGAAAAAGCATGGCATCAAACCTTGTTTTTTCCTTCAATTGGGTTATCCCGGTGAACAAAAAGAGGACATTGATTTAACACTGAAAATGTTGTTCGAGCTAATGCCCCATGATATTGGCGTTTCTGTAAGCTATCCTTTGCCCGGTACCGTTTTTTACGAAAGGGTCAAGGATCAATTGAAGGAGAAAAAGAATTGGTCTGATTCTGACGATCTCTTGCTCATGTACCAAAGTACGTTTAGTCCGGCTTATTATAAGCAACTCCATCGTTACATTCATAAGCAATTCAGGGCGCGACAGTCGATACAGCATCTTCGTTTTGCCACCAAAGGAAAAGTTGTTTCGCTGAAAAATGCTTTTTCTTTTCTGTATTTCTTTCCTGCATCGCTGCGCGATAAATTTAAACTTCGGCAATTGGAAAAGTATGCAGAAAGCTGATTTCGATCCTCATGCGCCAGCGTATGATGCTAATTTTTCTGATTCCCATACCGGTGCCATGTACCGCCAACTGGTGCATGACTATTTGAAAAAATCGTTGCCGCTGAACAAGCTTTCTATCCTTGAGGTCAATTGCGGAACCGGTGTAGATGCTTTGTTTTTGGCCGGTCTTGGGCATCAAGTGCTGGCCACCGATATTTCTCCTGAAATGATTCGTATCGCTGATGCGAAGGCTGCCAATGCTGCTATGCCTCATCCTCCAAGCTTTAGGGTTTATGATGTAAAGAATGCCCAGCTTCCCGGTAATAATTTTGATGTTGTTTTTTCAAACTTTGGCGGTCTCAATTGCCTTTCACCCGATGAATTGAAAGCAAGCCTTCAACATTTTTATCATTGCCTAAAGCCGGGCGGCCGATTGATTTTAGTCGTAATGCCTCCCTATTGTGCATGGGAATCGCTTTATTTTTTTGTACGCCTTCGCTGGAAACAAATGTTTCGCAGAGCAGCCACAAGCCCTGTTTTGGTGGAATTAGACGGTGTCATCATCAAAACATGGTATTATTTTCCTTCTTTCTTTATTCGCCATTTATCAGGTTGGAAGCTTGAAAGCCTTCAACCCATTGGCATTGCTTTGCCCACTCCCTCCATGGACCCTATCCTTCGCCATCGTCCGCGCTTGTCGCGTTTTTTGTTTGGCCTGGAGAAGCGTCTTGCAAATTTTTCTTTGCTTTCTTCTCTATCCGACCACTTCTTAATTGATTTAAAAAGAGCATGAGTTTGTTGTTAAGCCACGGTTATTTTTTAGAAGAAGACCCGAAAGAGAAATTAATCATGCGGCCTTATCCTCCTTTGGGTATCTTATATATTTCTGCCTACCTCAAACAGCATGGCTACGCGGTTCAATTGTTAGACAGCACTTTTTCAACCAAAGAGGAGTGGAAAAAGAAGGTTTTAGTACAACGTCCTAAAGCCATTGCTTTTTATGTAAATTTAATGACCAAGCTAAATGTGCTCGATTTAACCCGGTGGGTGAAAACACAAGCGGCTTTGAGCGATGTGAAAATAATTTTTGGCGGACCGGATGTAACCCATAATTCGAAAGATTATCTCTTGGCAGGGGCTGATTTTATTGCGGTAGGAGAGGGCGAACAAACCATGTTGGAGTGGATGCATCAGTTTCATGCCCCGCATCCCGATTGGCATGCAGTGAATGGTCTTCGCTTTCTGGATGCGACCGGAAAGGAAGTCATCAATGCCCCCCGCGAAAAATTAAAAGACATTGATGCTTTCCCTTGGCCCGATCGCGAAGGAATTGATTTAACGCAATACATCAAAACCTGGAAACAATTTCACGGCCAAAGTACTTTGTCGGTTTCTACCCAGCGCGGTTGTCCCTACACCTGCAAATGGTGCAGCACCGCTGTTTACGGACAAAGTTACCGAAGAAGAAGTCCGGCCCTTGTGGTTGAGGAACTGAAAGCCTTACAACAACGCTATCAACCGGATTCTTTTTGGTTTGTGGATGACGTGTTTACCATCAGTCATAAATGGCTGTCCGAATTCAATGATGCATTAAAAGCAGCCCAACTGACCATCAGCTTTGAATGCATTACCCGTGCCGACCGCTTAAGCGAAGAAGTGATTGGGATTTTGAAAGAGGCAGGTTGTTTCAGGGTTTGGATTGGGGCTGAATCGGGTTCGCAGGAAATCATCAATGCCATGGACAGAAGGGTAGATGTGATGAAAGTAAGGGAAATGATCAAAATGGCGCG
>JBILVQ010000080.1:0-12217 GCA_044370375.1 Bacteroidia bacterium | reverse complement strand
AAATAAAAGACATGTCACATTGAGCGGAGTAGAAATGCGCAATGGCTTTTATTTTTTCCCAAACAAAAAGTTGTATGGATTTGCATTCGGTTTTTTTTATTTTCTAAAAACATTGTTTTCAATACTGATTGAGTTTTTTGCTCCCCCCCCTGCGTGAGCGGTTGAAGCGGTTACCCCCCCGCGGGTGCTGCTGAGGATGATGTGGAGGGCAGCCGCGGGGTGTAATAGCGGAAAACGCGACCCGCCGGAATTGATGCTTGTTGAATACCCTTTTTTATGTTTGCATGAAGCCATGCTTGGCAATGACCGGTGGGGCACGCCCAAATAAAAATCTTGAAAAGCCCCGACAAAAAAAAAGGCCCAGGGTAAAGAACCTAGGGCCGGGGAAGTTTGGTTGTCCGACTAGGGCTCGAACCTAGACTCTTCTGAACCAAAATCAGACGTGTTGCCAGTTACACCATCGGACAAAATCGGACGCGAAGTTACAAAATTTCTCTTTTTTGCAAAGCAGGGAATAAAAAAAACTAATTTTCGTTGTTTTGAAGGCGCAGCACACTGCGATATTTTTCTAAAACCTCCTTTTTATGGATGAATCCCATGAATTTTTCGCCCATCAGCACGGGTAAAAACTGTACTTCATGCTCATCAAACTTCTTCATCACCTCGGCCATTTCTTCATCGGGCTTCACAAAAACACCCACCGGCTGCATTAATTCTTCTACCTGAACCTGCATATACATTTCGGGCCGAAACAGCAATTCGCGGATGGGATCTACCCATACCAAGCCAATTAATTTTTCGTCTTTCAACACCGGAAAAACATCATGAACGGTTTGTGATATACACTGAACCAGATACTTAAGGGGCATGTGGGCCTCGAGTGGTGTGTATTGAACGTTGATAAACTGCACCGTACGCAGCGTATTTAATACATGCGTGTCTTTGTCCTGCGGCAAAGCCTGCCCCATTTGTTTTAATTTTTTTGCTTCAATAGACAGGGGATCGAGGTTTTTGACCACCGCAAAACTCAGGGCAGAAACCATCATGAGGGGAATCATGAGTTCGTAACCTCCTGTTATTTCGGCAATAAGGAAGATGGCCGATAGGGGAGCATGAAAAATTCCACTCAAAATACCGGCCATGCCCACCAAGGTGAAATTGGTGATGGGAATACTATCGAAACCCATGTAGTACAAGGCATTGGCAAATAAAAATCCGGTGGTAGCGCCCATTAAAAGCGATGGCGCAAAATTACCGCCATTACCGCCCGATGAAACTGTAAGTGCCGTTGCCACAGGCTTTAACAACAAGACCCCAAGGGTTGCTACAAAGAGCCATCCGCCATTTAGATAGGGTTCGAGCAGGCTGCCTTGAAACAATCCTTTGCCATTGCTATTGGCCATTTGTTTGATGCCAAAATAACCTTCGCCAAACAAGGCAGGGAAAACAAGCAACATAAAGCCCAGCAAAATACCGCCAAACATGGCTTTGAAATAAGGGTTGAGTTTATATTTCTCCATCCTTTTTTCGGTTTTTAAAAACATGCCGGCATAATAAAAGGATACGAGACCGCAAAAAACACCCAGCAACATATAGGCAGGCACGTTGTAGTAACTGAATTTTTGTTGCAGGTTAAAACTCAGCAGGATATCATCGCCCAGGATGATTTCGGAGCATAGCGCCCCGGTGGCAGCGGCAATGAGCAGGGGTATAAAGGCTGCCAGGTATAAATCGGTAAGCAATACTTCAATGGCAAATAATACACCAGCAATGGGCGCATTAAACGTAGCACCAATGCCGGCAGCAGCCCCACAGGCGAGCAGCAGGGTTCTTTCTTTGTATGGAATTTTATAGGTACGGGCAAAATTGGATCCTATGGCCGCACCGGTAGATACAATGGGCGACTCCAATCCGGCAGAGCCTCCGAAACCAACAGTGAGCGCACTGCTGAAAATATGCGAATACATTTGGTCTTTGGGCAAAATGCTGGATTTACGGCCAATGGCATACAAAATATTGGCGGCCCCGCGGCCTATTTTTCCTTTGTTGAATTTACGGATGTAAGTGACGGTGAGCAGGAGTCCGACCGTTGGCAACAAAAAATAACTTACGCTAATCCAAGTATTAAAGGCAGGCAATTCAATCAATACATGGATGTAATGCACCAGCGTTTTAAGCAATACTGCGGCCAAACCGGTGGTGAAGCCCACAAAAATAGAAGCAGCAATTAAAAACTGCCGACCGGGTAAACGCCTGTGCGACCAATCGACCAAAAGCTCAAGGGCTTGCTTTACTTTCAAATAGGTTCTTAGTCTTTCCATGCGCGGGTGCAAATATCGTAAAAACAAAAGAAAGGGCTTTGTGGTCACTTTGGCCGTATTCCTTACATTTGCTCATTAAAATTTTGCCACATGAAATACGAGCATTTGCCCAATCAATTATTTATTGATAACAGAGACCGCTTTAAAAGCAATCTTCCTCCGGGGGCCCTGGCTGTTTTTAATGCGAATGATGTAATGCCAACCAATGCCGATGGGCACATGGGCTTTGTACAAAATAGTGATTTATTTTATTTGAGTGGAATAGATCAAGAGGAATCCATTTTGGTTTTGTTTCCCTTTTGCCGCGATCCGCAACACCGCGAAATATTATTTTTGAAGGAAACCAGTGAGTTGATTGCTATTTGGGAAGGACATAAATATACCAAGGAAGAAGCACGCGCAACATCTGGTGTGCCCACCATTTATTGGTTATCGCAATTCAAAACCATTTTCAATCAATTGATGAGCGAGGCCGACACGCTTTATTTGAATACGAATGAGCATTTGCGTGCCCACATTGAAGTGGAAACACGCGATGCAAGGTTTATCAAATGGTGTAAAGAACATTATCCTTTGCATACTTACAAGCGCTCCGCTCCTATCCTGCAAAAATTGCGCGCCATTAAATCATCCTTAGAAATTGAGGTGATGAAAAAGGCCATGGAAATTACCGGAAAGGGGTTTGAACGATTGTTGAAATTTGTGAAACCGGGCGTGATGGAATATGAAATTGAAGCAGAATTGATTCATGAATTTATCAGAAACCGCTCGAGGGGTTTTGCTTACGGACCGATTATTGCTTCGGGCCCCAGTGCTTGTGTGCTGCATTATACCGACAACAACAGGGAGTGTAAAGCAGGCGATGTTATCTTGTTGGATGTGGCCGCTGAGTATGGCAACTACGCCTCAGATTTAACACGCTGTTTGCCTGTTAGCGGTAAATTTACACCAAGGCAAAAAGATGTTTACAATGCCGTATTGCGCGTTTTAAAAGCCGCAACACAAATGTTGGTTCCGGGAAATTTAATTGAAAATTATCACCGCGAAGTTGGTAAGCTGATGGAAAAAGAGTTGATACAATTAGGATTGCTGAAGGCCGAAGATGTTGCCAAGCAAAATCCGGATGCTCCATTGTATAAAAAATACTTTATGCACGGAACTTCTCATTTCTTGGGATTGGATGTTCACGACATTGGCGATTTTAAACATCCTATTGATGCGGGCATGGTATTTACCTGCGAGCCGGGAATTTATATTCCGGAAGAAGGATTAGGCATTCGCTTGGAAAATGATATTCTGGTAACACACAACGGACCGGTCAATTTAATGGAGCATATTCCCATTGAAGCCGATGAAATTGAGGCCCTGATGCAGGCCTGATCCTATGCCCTATTGCGCCTATAAAGAGGGAAAAATATTTTATGCCGAAGCCGGTAAAGGCAGAGCGGTGGTGATGTTGCACGGTTTTATGGAATCGGCTGCCATCTTTAATTATCAAGCCCTTGCCCTATCGAAAAAATACCGTGTGGTGCTATTGGATTTACCCGGCCACGGCCAATCCGATTGCTTTGGTTATGTACATTCCATGGAGTTGATGGCAGGGGCTGTTAAATCGGTATTGAACCATTTACAAATCAGAAAGTCGGTCATGATTGGTCATTCGATGGGTGGCTATGTGGCCCTTGCTTTTGCTGAATTATTTCCGGATGATTTGCGCGGACTGGTTTTGTTTCATTCAACTGCATTGGCAGATAGTGAGCAGAAAAGCAAAGACCGCCTGAAGGCCATCAGGGTGGTGAAAAAGGCAAAAGAAAAATTTATTAGCGAAGCATTGACCAAATTATTTAATCCGAATTTTGAAGCCATTGAAAAAGGAAAAAAATATCTTTTCAAAATGGCAGAAAAAAATTCTGTTCAGGGAATTGTTGCTGCGCTGGAAGGAATGAGGATAAGAAAAAACAGAGAGGTGGTGATTCGTTTCGGTAGTTTCAAAAGCATCTTCATTGCAGGGAAAGGAGACTTACTCATACCCTTTGAATCGATTCAAACGCAAGTAAAAGATGCTGAAGTTGCCACCTTGTTTACATTAAACAAAAGCGGTCACTTAAGCATGATTGAAGAACCGGAAACATCGCTAAAATATCTTGAACAAGCTATTCGTTTGTCGTACAAAACACAAAAGCCCGATTGATGAACACCCTATGAAAAAAAATTATCTTCTATTGTTCGTGTTTTGTTTGGGCCAATTTTTGTTGGGCATCGTCAACAGCCATGCACAGCAGTTCACCTATTATTCGTGGAATGATTACAAAGGAAATTTGGGGACCAACACCGTTTACTTTTCTGTTTTTCCGGAGGATGAGGGCGTGATGGTGGGAAATTATTTCTTTGCCGGAAGCATGGAAAGAATAGCCTTGCAGGGATCATGGAATAAAGATTCAATTGTATTGAAGGCGATGAACAAGGACAAAACCATTGGATGGTTTAAGGCCAAACTAAATGCATCACCCAAAGCCGACCTGAACGGTGTTTACGCTAATTTAAAAGGAGATACCCTTTTGAAATTTAACTTTAAACTGAGTGGCATTTGTGCGGGAGATTTTAAAAACAGATACAGCTTTCTTTATGGAACGGATGCGGAGTTAGAAGCTTTTTCTTCCAAAATTAAATCATCGCTGGAAACCAACGAAAAGGTATGGTTATCTTCTTCCATACAATATCCCTTGCAAGTGCAGATAGAGGGAAAACCTTTTTTGCTGAGAAGCCGGCAACAGTTTATGGAGCAATACAACAAGATATTCGACAAAGATTTTAAGGATAAAATTTTGGCAGAGCCATTCATTAATTTGCATTCCACTGCCGAAGGTGTTCAGTTGGCCGGAGGATTAATTTGGATATACAATACCAAAAAGTCGAATGAAGAAAAGTATGAATACATCATTACCAAAATAAACAAATGATGTTGACAGTAACGAATAAAAAAAAGATAAAGGAATGACGGCAGCGCGATCGGTCTTTTTATCGGCTTTGAGTGGATTATTGCTGGTTCTCTCCTGGCCGGTGGATGGTTTATGGATTTTACTTTTTGTGGCACTCATTCCCCTGCTGTGGGTAGAGGATGCTGTTTCACAAAAAGGGAGCAAAGTGCATCCGCAGTTTTTTATGCTGGCAGTTTTTAGCGCACTGATATGGAACATTGGCACTACCTGGTGGATTTACAATGCATCGCTGGGTGGCGCTGCCATGGCCATTATTGCCAATTCTTTGCTGATGGGATTCATTTGGTATTTGGCCCATGTGAGCAGGGTAAAAACCAAGCATCCGTTGGGAATCTGGACCCTGGTTTTTTACTGGATGGCTTTTGAAACCATTCATTACGAATGGGACATTATGTGGCCTTGGCTGAATTTGGGTAACGGATTGGCCGGACATGAAAAATTGATTCAATGGTTTGAGTTTACCGGATTGCAAGGTGGAAGTTTATGGATACTGGTGCTCAACCTGATGCTTTTTGATACCCTAAAAAAGTGCAAAGAAAAAGGCCCGGCCTTAAAGCCATTTCTGAAACCTGCCTTGGTATTGTTGATTCCTGTTTTGATTTCATTGGGCATTTTCTATTCTTACCAGGAACAAGGAAAAGCCATTCGCACGATTTTATTGCAACCCAACATAGATCCTTATACCGAAAAATTCAACGGTATTCCTGCCGAAGAACAATTGCAAATTATGCTGCGCATGGCCTCACAAGCCGGTTTGGATACTGCCGATTTATTGGTTGGTCCGGAAACTGCGCTGGTAGGAAATATTTGGGAGAATGAGTTGGAAACGGATGAGGCCATCCTTAAACTAAGAAGTTTTTTACAATCCTATCCACGGTTGAATTTATTAATGGGAGCATCAACAGCTTACCTGTATCAGCCTGGAGAAAAACTAAGTGAAACTGCGCGGCAATCCATGCGCGGAGAGCGTTGGTGGGATTCCTATAATACAGGTTTGATGATTCAATCCGGAAAGCCGGTACAATTGTATCACAAATCGAAACTGGTGCCGGGTGTTGAAAAAATGCCATGGCCTTTTTTGTTTAAATACATCGAGAGTTTTGCGATCGACCTGGGCGGAAGCAGTGGTAGTTTGGGTGTACAACCGGAACCGGGAAATTTTCAATTACTGGATAGCAATGAAAAGGTGGCGCCCATCATTTGTTATGAATCTGTTTTTCCGGAGTATGTGAGTGAATATGTAAAAAAGGGCGCAAGCCTATTGGCCATCATTACCAACGATGGATGGTGGGGCGACACACCGGGATACCGGCAACATTTAAGTTTCGGAGCGATGCGGGCCATTGAGACGCGCAGAAGCATTGTTCGGTCGGCCAACACCGGCATTTCTTGTTTCATTAACCAAAGAGGAGAAATCATTCTACCTACTTCCTGGTGGGTTCCTGCAACACAAAGCGGAATTGTTTATGCCAACCACCGGGAAACATTTTTTGTAAAATTTGGAAATGTTTTGGGCAAAACCGCCTGCGGCATATCCGTTTTGCTCCTGCTTGGAACCCTTTATTTTAGTCTAAAGGGAGGAGAAAAAAACCTAAATTCGCAATCTTAAAAGAAAGAAGCTATGGAAAAATTTGATGTTATTGTTATTGGTTCAGGACCGGGCGGGTACGTAGGCGCTATCCGTTGTGCGCAACTTGGTTTTAAAACTGCCCTCATTGAAAGGTATAATACATTGGGCGGAACTTGTTTAAACGTTGGGTGCATCCCTTCAAAAGCACTCCTAGATTCAAGCGAGCATTACCATAACGCGGTGCATAATTTTGCCGAGCATGGTATTTTGGTTAAAGAAGTTAAACCTGATTTGGAGCAGATGATTAAAAGAAAAGCAGGCGTTGTTAAAATTACCTGCGATGGAATTAATTATTTGATGAAGAAAAATAAAATTACCGTTTATCATGGTCACGGTTCTTTTGTTTCGCCCAAGGTAGTATCCATCAAAGGAGAAAAAGAAAGTACCGAGATTGAGGGTGATAAAATAATTATTGCTACCGGTTCAAAACCTTTTTCTATTCCGGGAATTATTATTGATAAAAAGAGAATCATTACTTCCACCGAAGCCCTCGAATTGAAAGAGATTCCAAAACATTTGATCGTTGTTGGCGGAGGGGTAATTGGTCTTGAATTAGGCTCTGTTTATTCGCGCTTGGGATCAAAAGTATCGGTGATTGAGTATGCCGATAGTATCATTCCAACCATGGATGGCTTGATGGGCAAAGAATTGCAACGAACCCTCAAAAAACAAGGCATGGAATTCTTTGTAAAACACAAAGTAATTGCTGCAGAGACCAAAGGAAAAAATGTAACCATAACTGCCCAGGACAGCAGCGGAAAAGAAGTAAGTTTTACCGGTGATTATTGTTTAGTAGCCTTGGGAAGAAAACCATATACCGAAAATTTGGGGCTTGATAAGGCCGGTGTAAAGACGGATGAAAGAGGAAGAATAGAAACCAACGAACATCTGGAAACTTCTGCTAAAGGAATTTATGCCATTGGTGATGTAGTGAAAGGTGCCATGTTGGCCCATAAAGCGGAAGAAGAAGGTGTATTTGTGGCTGAGATAATGGCAGGACAAAAACCGCACATCAATTACCTTTTGATTCCGGGTGTTGTTTATACCTGGCCGGAAGTAGCCGCGGTAGGTTATACAGAGGAACAACTGAAGGAGAAAAAAATTGAATACAAAAGCGGTTCCTTCTTGTTTAAAGCCAGCGGCCGAGCAAGAGCATCGATGGACACAGATGGTGTTATCAAAGTGCTTGCAGATGCAAAAACGGACGAAATTTTGGGTGTCCACATGATTGGTCCAAGAGTGGCAGACATGATTGCAGAGGCCGTGGTGGCGATGGAATTCAGGGCATCGGCAGAAGACATTGCACGAATGAGTCATGCGCATCCTACCTATACCGAATCGTTCCGTGAAGCTTGTCTGGATGCAAGCGCCAAAAGAGCAATACATAGTTAAGAAACAAAGCAAGCGCGCAACTTTTCTTCGGGAATATTGTTGTGTTGCCAAAAGGATTCCATGGAGAAAAAAACAGCGGTATTACTGGTTAATTTAGGAACACCCGATAGCCCATCGGTGGGTGATGTGCGAAAGTATTTGTCGCAATTTCTTAACGATGAAAGGGTGATTGATATCAATTGGCTGGCAAGAAAAATTCTGGTCAATTTGATTATTGTACCCTTCCGAGCGCCCAAGTCGGCCAAAATTTACAAGCAACTCTGGACACCCGAAGGCTCACCGTTGCTTTTACACGGTATTCGTTTAAAAGAAAAATTACAAAAGGTATTGCCTGAGTCTTTTGAAGTATTTCTGGCCATGCGATACCAAAATCCATCGATAGCATCGGTTTTGGACAATGTCCTAAAGAAAAACTTCGACCGCTTGCTGGTGTTACCCCTTTTTCCGCATTATGCCTCCTCGAGCAGTGGTTCTGCCATTGCAGAGGTAATGAGGGTATTGTCTAAAAAATGGGTTATACCGGAAGTAAATATTCTGGGGCAGTTTTACGATCATCCGGGTTACATCAACACCTTTGCAGAAAGAGCCAAAGTCCATCATCCGGAAACATTCGATCATATATTGTTTTCTTACCATGGTTTACCCGTAAGGCAAGTGGATAAGGTTTATGAAGAGAGCCCATGTTCCGATCACCATTGCGAAGACCAAATAGACAGGGAGAATGTGTTTTGCTACAAGGCCACTTGTTATGAAACGACCAGAAGAATAGCAGCGGCCCTAAATATTCCGAAAGAAAAATACACGGTGGCCTTTCAATCGCGATTGGATAAAAAATGGCTCGAACCTTTTTCCGACAAAGTTGTAGAAGAATTGGCAAAAAAAGGGGTTAAAAGATTGCTTTGTTTCAGTCCGGCCTTTGTAGCCGATTGCCTTGAAACCACTATTGAAATAGGGCACGAATACAAAGAAATTTTCACAGAAAACGGAGGCAAGGAATTGCAATTGGTTGAAAGTTTGAACGACCATCCTTTGTGGGTGGACACTTTGAAACAAATGATTTTGGAACGTACCTTGTCCATTCAATGAATGCGGACTACCAATCATATTCCCTAAACGAATCCTATTCTACCGAGGCGTATTGCAAGCTTTACAAGCATTTTCCTTACTTTTTTCTTGGGCATAGCGGCAGCAATGTTCATGAGCTTCCACCGGCCTATGGTGATTACGAAAAAATAATTGCAGGTGGTTACCGTAAAATGAATTTGGATGCATCGAAGGAATTTTTTTTTTCGTTGGAAGAAGAAAGAAATAAAAATCCTGACTGGTGTTTTGGATACATTAGTTACGATATCAAAAACCAATTAGAGCATCTGTATTCAAAAAACCCCGACTATCTTGGACTGGAGGAAGGAGGTTTCTTTTTTCCTGCCTTTATCTTCCTTGAAAAAGAAGGAAAAACAACTTTGCTTTGGAAAGAAAAGGAATGCAGCAAAGAGAAACTGTTTTCCATTTTGATGGATGAAAAATCACCGGAGGTTTCGGTGCTTGTAAAGGTTCAGGAATTGTGTCCGAAAGCAGCCTATCTTCAGGCAATAGAAAAAATAAAACAAAAAATCATTCATGGTGATATTTACGAAATAAATTTTTGTAGGGCCTGGCTTGGTACTTATGAGCAATTAGATGCTGAACACGTATTTCTTGCATTGACTTCCCTATCCAATGCCCCTTTTGCTTCCCTCTTCAAAATGGATTTTTTAACCGTGATTGGTGCCAGTCCGGAAAGATTCCTTCGCAAAGACGGGACAAAACTCTTATCGCAGCCCATCAAAGGAACGCGCAAAAGATCGAAGGAAAAAATATTGGACAATGTACTAAAACAAGAATTAGGCAACAGTGAAAAGGAAAAGGCGGAAAATATAATGATTGTTGATCTGGTAAGAAACGACCTTAGCAAATATGCTGCGAAGGGCAGTGTTAAGGTAGAGGAGCTTTGCGGGCTTTACAGCTTTGAGCAGGTACACCAAATGATATCGAGTGTTTCGGCTGAGTTGAGGCAAGAGGCAGATGCTATCAAGGCGATGGCAGGTGCATTTCCGATGGGAAGTATGACCGGTGCGCCAAAAATTTCGGCCATGAGCATCATTGAGGAAATGGAAAATTTTAAGAGAGGCATTTATTCAGGCAGTATCGGTTATTTTAGCAGTGATGGCCAATTTGATTTCAATGTTGTTATCCGCTCCATTGTGCTCAACACAAAAACGAAAAAACTACTATTTGCTGCAGGAGGGGCCATCACCCATTTGTCGGACCCGGAACAAGAATTTGAAGAAAGCACATTAAAAGCCCGGGCCCTGGCGCAAGTATTGGGTCACCAGCTGTGATGGAAAAAAATTTAAGCAAAAGAAGCTTGCAATTTATTGAGCAGCAAGCATTGTTCAAACGTGACGACCATTTGTTGCTGGCTTGCAGCGGAGGTTCTGATTCCATGTTACTTGCCCAGTTGCTGCTGGAAGAGCAATTTATCTTTTCGATAGCCCATGCCAATTTTCAGTTGAGGGGAAAAGATGCTGAAGAAGATGAAAAATTTGTAAAAGATTTTTGCGCAAAGAATAACATTCCATTTTTTGTGCAAAGATTCAACAAAGAAGATAGCCTTCAAAAAGGGGAAAGCACGCAAATGTGGGCCAGAAGAGTTCGTTATGATTGGTTTCATGAATTAATTCAAGAACATTCCTTTCATTATTTGTTAACCGCCCATCATGCCGATGACTCACTGGAAACCTTCATGATGCAGTTTCTAAGGGGGATTTCGCCCTTCACCTATCCGGGCATAAGATGCAAAAGAGAATATGTTAGAAGGCCTTTGTTGTTTGCAAGAAAAGAAGAATTATTAGCATGGGGCCAGGAGAAAAAAATAGCATGGCGAGAAGATAAAAGTAATCAGGAAAACGATTATGAGCGCAACAAAATGCGCAATGCTATTTTGCCATTGCTAAAGCAATACAGGGGCGACTCGGAGGAACAATTGTTTGGGATGTTGGAGGAGATGCAGCAGAAACATCTGCTTTGGATGATGGCCTTTGAAGAATTTTCTAAAAAAATCGCTTGGGTAAATTCAGGTAAGGTTCAAACACTTTTGTTGAAGGAGCACCAAGAAAACAGAATGTTATACTGGTATTTGTATTCTTCGCTTCTTCCTTTGGGATTTCAATCGTCTCAAATTGACGATTTGTTCAAGGGCATCCGTGAGAAAAAATCGGGCTTGTTATTCTATGGCGGTGATCTGGAGTTATTGTTGGATAGAGAACAACTGTTGTTAAGGGAGAAAACAGCTGCCATAAAGGAGCAAGCGCTGATGATTCATGAACCGGGACAATATCGGTATGGGGAAATGGAAATTCTGTGCAGCATGGTAATGCAGGAAAGTGCATGGCCTGTTGCAGATCATTGTTTGTTGCTTGAAGAAAATAAATTCCATTTTCCCTTGTTGATCCGTCAACCGCAGGAAGGAGAAAAAATGCAGCCTTTTGGTTTAAAGGGGAATAAAAAAATCAGTGATTTGCTGGTAGATCATAAGGTAGATCGTTTTACCAAGGAGCGTAGCTTTGTATTGTGCAATGAGAAAGGAGAAATTCTTTGGTTAGCGGGAATTAGGAAGTCGGAATTAACGAGGGTGGAAGGCCGTGGCGGTGCGTTTATTAAATTTGAAATACTTGGTTGAAGGTTGAACTTAGAAAAAAAGATAATTGGGGCTTGGGCTTAGGGAAATGACGCTATGATGGGGCTACCCTACTGTTTAAATTTAGGTGCCCATAAAAAAGTATTTCCGAAAGCGTTAGCCACCCCCAATTTCCCCTCTTGAGAGGGCTTAGGGG
>JBILVQ010000238.1:0-4762 GCA_044370375.1 Bacteroidia bacterium | reverse complement strand
TGGTGTTGGTAACAATAGCCGCATTAAAATCAAAATATATATAGGCCGTATTGCTAATTTCTGTTCCTACCGGAAGGTTTCCGTCTAACAAAACTTTGTAGCGAACATAACCATGACTGTTGGGTTCATCGCTAACACTATCCGGCAACATAATGTTGTTGAACTTAAATTTTACAACGCCCGGTGAAATCCATTCAGGACTCATAACATGACTATTGCCCAAAATTTGTAAAGAACCGGGAAGAATATCCGCATCCATGGTATCCACAATAGAAACATTGATGGCAGGCGCATTACCTGTATTTTGAAAACGAACCGTATAAGTTAATTCTGTTGTTCCCTCCGGAATATTTCCGGCTTGCCCAATGCCTTGTGGCATTACTGCCTTGTCGTTAGGGTCGTAAGAATTAACCACAGGCAAGCAAATGGAATACTGATTGTTCAATGCATTAATATCATTAGACAAAACCCCGGTAATAACCTCAAAACATAGTGTATCACCAATATTTACGGTTACATCTGGCTGCACATGAACTGCTGCAAAAAAATTATTCCAATAACCCACGCTGCCAAGATTGCTTAAATGGGTATAATCCCAAATAAGGGTATCTCCTGAAACAAGCGTTGGCTGATTCATTCCCGAGCCTGGATTGTAAGTAACATTCGCATCAAGGATCAAGCGTAATTGTCCGTTAGCAGTATCACAGCCAAGGTTAGAAACCCCCGGATACAACACGAATGGTACACCCGGTCTTACCGCACCCGTTGCTCCTAACGAAACATTCACATCAATATCACCGGTGCATTGCAAAGAAAAATCTACTCCGGTTTGCGGCAAAGTGGTAAAGGAATAAATTCCGGGCGAACAGGCTGTATTTGGAAACATAAACTGGTATTGGGGTGGAATGCTAACTGTATAATCTACCAACCATGATTCTTGCAATTGCATGGAATAATTTCCTGCTCCATCAGAAATCGAAGCATTGGATATGGTGCCAACGCTTGGACTGCTTAAATTAGAAATGGAAGAAATCAAAACACTTTGCAAAGGAATATCGTTGCCGTTAAAAGCACAATCATTGTTGACATCAAAATAGGTTTGTCCGCTAAAGTTATTGTAAATGCAGGGGTCTGTAACTGTATAAAACTGGAAGGTAATCACCGTTGGAATGGTATCCGGTCCGCAAATTATTTTTAAATCAGGTCCCGGAAAAAAAGCATCACTACCGCTCAAACTGTTATCAGAAACAAATGGCATTACAGGCGCCATAAAATTAAAACTCCACAATGATTGGCCGGTGGTATTAACGAAAACTTGAAAAAGAGAGCTACCAAATGCATCAATAATTAATACCGAATCCCCTAAAAAAGAATTCTGCACATTGACCAAATGGTCGGCAATACAGAGGGTTCCGCACTGCGTTGAGTCACGCAAAAAGTTCGGTTGGGGTATTACCTGCAAATCACCCTGCGTGTAAATTTGGGCTTTGGCATCAGTAAAAAAGAATTGCCCCAACAAGGCCAGAACAATAAAAAACTTGGTTTTCATGGATTAAATTTTCGTCCAAGTTAAACAAATTATCGAACTGCGAAAGCCTCTTCCTATCCTTCCTAACTAAAACTGTTTTGCCAAATCCTGAAGGTTCAATCCTTCGAAGGTTCCTGAACTCATCAGCAATAAATTGGTGGAAGAATAATTTCTGTTCATCAAATAAGCAGCAAGTTTTTGCGGATCGGTAAATACTTTTATCCGCTCAGAAGCAAAGGCCTCTTGTACATCTTTTTCATAAAGTGGCGGTAGCTTTTTATGCGCTACCGTATGCGGATTAAAATACACCAGTGCTTCATCAGCTTGATCCATGGTACCTTTGTACTCTTTTAAAAATGCAGGGGTAAGACTGCTAAACGTATGCAATTCCATGCAAGCCAACAAATCTCTGTCACCAAATTGTTCTTTAACGGCTTCAATGGTAGCTTTTAACTTTGAAGGTGAGTGCGCAAAATCCCTGAACAGTGCACTGCTGCCATTGTCGGCAAGTTTTTCCAATCTTCGGGCAGCACCGTCAAAATGCATCATACCGGAATAAAAAGCATGGTCATCAATGCCCAAACCATTACAAACCAAACGCGCCCCTTCCATGTTCATGAGGTTATGCTTTCCGAAAATTCGCAATGGATATGTCGCTCCCGATTCGGTGATAATATGGGTATGTCCGTTTTCAATCCTGAATTCAGGTAAATCATAAGGAACGAATTCTATATCACGAAATTTATTTTCCTCCACCAAGGCGCATAAATCTTGGTCGTTGGCACAATAAATGACCTTACCACCCGCTTGCACCACCTCCAGCAACATCCTGAATTGATTGACATATTCCGGATAGGTGGGAAAAACATTTACATGATCCCAGGCAATGCCACTGATAAGGGCTACATGAGGCTGATAGAGCATAAACTTGGGCCTTCTGTCAATGGGCGAGGCCAAATACTCATCCCCTTCAAGAATCATTACCGGTGCAGAAGCAGAGGTTTTAACCATGGTATCAAAGCCCTTTAACTGGGCGCCCACCATGTAATCAAAATCTTTGCCTTCACTTTTTAACACATGCAGAATCATGGATGTAATGGTCGTTTTTCCATGACTTCCGGCCACCACAATTCTTTGTTTGTTTTTCGATTCATGGTAAAGAAATTCAGGGTAAGAATAAACCTTTAGGTTCAATGCCTGTGCTCTCAATAATTCAGGATTATCGGACCTAGCATGCATCCCTAAAATAATGGCATCTAAATCGGCCGTTATTTTTTCCGGAAACCATCCAATTTGTTCAGGAAGCAGTCCTTTGGCCTGTAAGCGGCTTTTCGAGGGTTCGTTTATTTCATCATCAGAACCACTTACCGCATGTCCTTTTTCATGAAGGGCCAAGGCCAAATTATGCATCGCGCTTCCACCAATGGCAATGAGATGAATTTTCATGTTATAAACTTTTGAATGTGCAAATTTTTACGAACATAAAAACAATCCCTCGCCCCTTTTCAACATCTTTGTTTATTCTTCAACATTTAACTGTTCATTCCATTTTATGAAAATATACAGCATCCATGCAGGTAATTTTAAACTTGACGGAGGCGCCATGTTCGGGGTGGTGCCCAAGTCGCTGTGGAACAAAATAAACCCTGCCGATGAAAACAACATGTGTTCTTGGGCCATGCGCTGTTTGTTGGTAGAAGAGGGCAATCGGCTAATATTGATCGATAACGGTATGGGGAACAAACAGGACGATAAGTTTTTCGGTCATTATTACCTGCACGGTGAGCACGGATTAGATAAGTCGCTGGCCGCTGTCGGCTTTTCGCGGGAAGATATTACCGATGTTTTTTTAAGTCATTTGCACTTCGACCATTGCGGAGGAAGCATTCAATGGAACCGCGAAAAAACTTTCCTTGAGCCAGCCTTTCCAAAGGCAGTTTTCTGGTCGCATTCCCAACATTGGGATTGGGCTGTTAACCCAAACCCAAGAGAAAAAGCATCTTTTTTAAAAGACAATATTTTGCCCATTCAACAGAGCGGACAATTAAAATTTGCTGATAAGGAAGAGGGGCTCCCCACTTGGTTTGACATAAGGGTGGTTAGCGGACATACCGAAAGCATGATGCTTCCTTTAATCGACACCGGGAAAGGCAAGGTTTTTTTTATGGCCGATTTAATTCCTTCGCACGGACATTTGCCGCTGCCTTGGGTCATGGCTTACGATACAAGGCCTTTGCTGACCCTTGAAGAGAAAAGCAAACTTTTGCAGGAGGCGGTCAACAATCAATACCTTTTGTTTTTTGAACACGACCCACTCATTGAATGCTGCACCCTTTCAAACACCGAAAAAGGGATAAGGATGCAAAATTCCGGCAACCTGAAAGATTTGCTATGAGAGTAATTGCCGAAGTTCCGCATCCCAGCTACCGATTAACGGTTTTTTACATGAACCAGAAGTACATTTTAAAAATTGAATGGGGTAATCTGGAGCAGAATTACAAGATTTCTGAATTTGATTATGCCATTGGCTCTGAAACTGACATCGTTCAAATGGTCAATGAGGAATTTTTGAGCGATGTTGCAACCATCTTTGAACAAATGCGTACAACGATAGCAAAGCCTTTGGCTAATTTTTGATTTTGCCCTAACCCCTGAACTATGAGCACTTATTTAAAGAAGTATTTTGTTGATTCGTCTAAGAAAAAGCATTCTTGGTATAAAATATGTTTAGGTTTTGGGCTTTTCAACGAATCATTCCTTAAATTTGAGAATGTTGGAAAGCAATCTGATATCAAATCAATCAATTCATGAGTTTATGATTGAAAACCTTACTCACAACGGAAGTGTTTTAATTGTTGAGGATGATTTTGTGAATGTTTTCATTCTAAAGCAGATTCTAGACAGTTATTTTGATACCAAATATGCCAAAAGCGGTAAAGAGGTTCAGGAACTAATCAAGAACAATAATTTTCATGTAATTTTAATGGATATCAATCTTACGGATGATTCTCCGGATGGGGTTGAAATCATGAAGGAATTGCGCAAAGACCCTCGTTTTAAAAACACCAAAATATTTGCTGTTACCAGCTATCATCAATTAGAAGAAAGAGAAAAATTCCTTTCGGAGGGTTTCGATAGCTTCTTTACCAAACCGGTTATTCGTGAAGAAATTTTGGAAGCCATTCAAAGTGCTATAAGCAACAGTGGTATTTCATTGCCGGAAAATTCAAACTA
>JBILVQ010000146.1:0-7612 GCA_044370375.1 Bacteroidia bacterium | reverse complement strand
TTTATCAGCTAAGCTGCTGCTTTCTTAAGCTTTGATGAGTTTTTGTTGACGCTGAAATTACTTTGCTGCTTTTTTATTAACCCTAATTATATCCTTTTTGGTAGCCAAACCTTATGCTAGCGAATTTTGAAATTTTGACACCGTATTTTACTTTATAACGCTCCTAAAGGAGCTAATCGTAACGCTTAGGCTTTGTTATGAAGATACCGCTCCTAAAGGAGCTGGTATGCGATGGACTGGGTGTGTTAAGGTTATGCTTCTCCTAACGGAACTTATCTGTAAGGCTTGGGCTTTGTTATGTATATGTTGCTCTTACGGAGCTATAAAAACCACCCAAAAATTTGACTGGAGAAATTCCGCTCCAATGAGGTTACCTATTGACTTGTTTCTAACACGCCATTAATCTTAGAGACGGCCTGCATTAACGATTCATCTCTTTCAATCTGTGTTAATGAAAAATGTGTTTGTAAAAGCGGTTGCCATCCCCAATTTCCCCTCTCGAGAGGGGTTAGGGGTGTGTCAATCACTTAATATTTAACAACTCCTAAGCAAAAAAAAGTGTTTTTTTTCAAAGCGTTAGCCACCCCCAATTTCCCCTCTCGAGAGGGCTTAGGGGTGTGTCAATCACTTATAATTTAGCAATTCCAAAGCAAAAAAAAATGTTTTTTCCAAGGCCTTAGCCATCCCCAATTTCCCCTCTCGAGAGGGGTTAGGGGTGTGTCAATCACTTATAATTTAGCAATTATTACAACCTTTAGAACAAATCTACAAATTCAGAATTGATATTTTGTCTCTTAACTTTCCCACTATTCCACCACCACCTTCTCCGCCTGTAGCACCTCACCATTTTGCAATACTTTGAGCACATAGAGGCCTGCACTAATGTTCTTTAGCTCCAACAAATAAGTGGCATCGCTTTGGGTGAATTGGTCTTCCAAAACAACTTTGCCTTCTAGGTTGATGAGCTGGATTTGCAGGGCTTGGTTTGACGTGGAAGCAGGAACAAACACCGCCAAATAATCATGGGCGGGGTTGGGATAAACCATGACTTTAGGACGCTGTTTTGTTTTTTCTTCAACCCCCACCAAGTGACAACCCGGCACCACACAACCCATGGAGTCTGTTTTTACCACCCAGGCCATGGCCGTAAATTGCTCATCGGGAAAAACCGGACCATCGATGGCGCTGCGGCCGCATAAAATATAGCCTCCATCATTGGTGGCTTCTATGTCCATGAAGTTGTGCCAGTGGTATTGTTGATTGCGTATGACGTAATGTCTTGACCACAAACTATCACCAGCGTTACTTGTCTTTGTAATGTATCCTTGCTCTCCATTTTGTAACGTATCTGTGAAATTGTAATCATAACCTACACCGCAGGCAATTATACTTTCATCCTCATTAACAAGCATACATTGAAACGGATAATCCGCACCCAAAGCAGGCCCCCAATCCCTTTCCCACAATCTGTTCCCTAAGGTATCTATTTTTACAACCTTTGCACGAAAAATATAGGACATTCCACCAGGACTAGGCACATCCACAAAAGCATTTACCGCATACACAATGCTTTTATCGTTGTTTTGGTGAAGGTGGGCAATTACCCCTTCCTTGGCACTAACCGGAGATTCATAGGACCATAACACATTGCCTTGTAAATCTACTTTTTTTAGAATTGTTTTGGCTAGGGCTGGATTGTTTTGAATTCGGAATGTATTGTAGCCTAAAAGTATGGTGGAATCATCTGACAGAACGATGTTGCATAATTCGTTTCTGGCCAAGGAATCATATTGCCCTCTGAACTCAACCCTGCTCAATTCATTAAAGCCTAAATCATAGGTCAAATACCTGGTTCGGATTAATGAGAAGCCCGCAGCAAACGTATCGTCTATCATTGTATTTGAATGAACATAATATCTATCACCTTTTTGAATATAATCCTTGGGGAAGGAAAATGTTAGTCCGGTATCTACAGGCAGTAATTTGTAATGGATTTCGCTGCTATTCATATTATATGATAATTTCCCACCTGTATAAACATTGTTTGCAAAAATTCTCGTAACAACAAATACTTCCAGACTATCATTATTTGTTTTTCTTAACCCTTTATTCCAGCTTTCTATAGACGTATCTTGCTTAGAAATGAATACTTTTGAAATTACATTACCATTGGTATCCAACTTTGCGAAAAAAGTTCCTACAACAACCAATGGTAGCTGCACTGTGTCTGCAGAAACCGCCGTTATCCAATAGCAATTTGAATCGGGAAGGATACTTGTAATTACGGTACCTGGCATTCCCAAATCATACTTTCGCATCCATCCACCTTGTGGATATACAAAATAAGACAACAGCAGTAAGAGAATTACTGCTGTTGTTCTATTCATTAATAAATAAAATCTATTCATGTTGCACTACAAATTTGCCACTGATGGGTTCCTTGCTTCCCAGCAATTTATAGAAATAGATGCCGTTGGACATAGCTCGGGTATCCAACAAATATTGTCCTTTACCTCTATCTAATTTGATTTCATTTATTTCTTGTCCCTGTGCACTACTTATCTGAATAATGCTTTTCTCACTCAATCCCTTTAGCTCTCCTACCGTAAAAGTTAGCCACTGGTCGGCTGGGTTGGGTTGTACCTGCAATGCATCCAATACACTTATTGGGTTGTTTTTGTAAACCTTGGCTTTCCTTGCATTGCCTTGTTGTTGGGGTAATACCAAATGAGTTGGGTAAGGTTGCTGTTGATGCAAACTCAATAAGTTTTTTGCCAGGGTAGCCGGATAATCACCTTTTGCCTGAGCAATATTGCTTAATTGTTCTACTTCTGTTGCATTCAAGGAATGGTTGATTTGATAATTCTGGGCTATTTGAAAACTGTTTAAAGTTCTATTTAACAAAGCCTCTGTTGACTGATTTAAATTCCGGTTGGCTGGTATAGAATTTAAAAAATTCAAGGCATCTTGCGTCTTGCCCTGTTTAAACCATAAGCCTGCTATGGCCAAATCTGCTTCCAAGGTGTTTTTGTTGGCCAGCCATTCAAGCAATTTTACAGCACCGGTATCCAAGGTATCGTTTATATAATGAATGATCATTTCGTTGGCCAGCTTTTGCATGCGCTCTTGTTCCATTTGTATGCTCTCATTCAACAAAGTACGTGCAGTAATCAGGCTACTTTTTGCTCTTAAACTTTCAATTACATATGATGGCAAGGGTTGATTTTTTTGTGCCAAAAAATCCAAAAATTCTTGGTCTTTTAAAACATCGGAGTTGGCCTCTAAAATTTCTACCAATACAGCTTCTGGCAGAGCAACCGTATTTTCTGCTGCTTCGGTTAACACGGCTTTGCTCAAATGCGGTGCCTTGCCCAATAAATCTTGTCGCAAAGCCCAGGTTTGGTTAGAAGATGCTGTTTCAACTTCATTCTTCAAGGCAGGTGTATTTCCTCCATCGGTTAGTTGGGCCAGCAATAATTCACTTTGTTCCTTGCCCTGATAAGCATTTAAAAAAGATAATTCATTTTGGTTCTTTTCTTCTTCACTCAAATGGCCTAAGCTTCTTTCCTCGCCATTATTTTCACGGATTCTAGAGGCACATACATTCTGGTCAATTCCAGAAGGTGTCAAAAATAAAACATTTGCAGATACAAACTGCGGAGTTTCAGGGGTTACATTCCAATAATAATACTCATAGGTTTGAATGATACCCGGCAAATAGACTTTGAAATCGGTTTCATAGTTGGTTTGTCCGTTAATGGGATGGTGCGTAAAGGTATTCCCTGCCCCCATTCCACTGCTGCCTTGTTTGGTAGCAACACCAGTACCGGGAGGTGGGGTGCCGCTTTGGTTGTTCCAGTCGGGCTCAACATCAAAATCCCATGAGCCTAAAGGCTCGCGGTTGCTGTTGCTGTTGCATTCGTATTTGACGCCAAATATCTCAGTACCTGGAATTCCATTTCCTTGATTCGTCCCATTACTTAAATTGGCTACAAATAAATCTTCAAAATTGTTTTTGTAAATGATATTATTCTCCGTTTCCACAACAGTATTAATCAAACCAACACCCACTGTTCTTTGCTCTAACATACCTCCATACTTAATAAAAGAATTCTCCTGAATTTTATAACCTGTGCCTGTTTCTATAACCACACCTGCACAAGTTTCTACATTGGTATCAAAAAAGTCGGCACCTACCTCAAAACTATTTCGTGTTATGGTAACCTCGTCAAATGCTGCACTATGAATTCCAAAAACACAATTCGAAAAATTGCTTTGGTCAACAAAATAGTTTTTGGTATCAATTAATTTTAAGGCATCAATGCAGGTATAAAAACCCGAAAATCTGCTTGGGTAAATATTGATGCAATTGCCACCCTGTTGATTGGGGGGCAGTTCGCAATATTCATCCACCGTAAAATTTGCATCATAGCTAACAATGCCTCTTCCACGTAATAGATTATCGCCATTCACTGCTTGGGTTGAGTAATTAAAGAACTTACAACCCAAAAATTCTATTCCCTTTACATCCCACATGGTTACATGGGCAAAAAATGGGTCACCGGGTATGTAATCATCATTTACTTCAAATTTACAATTTTTAAAGTAGCTCACATTCCATTTGTTGTAGGAAAGAAAAGAAACACTTCTTCGGTTGTTGATGAAGTTTGCTCCATCGCAAAACACCATACCGCCATGTTGGCCGTAAATACCGGTGTTATAAACAGAAATAGCTTCATGGGCATTTTCGATGGTACCGCCGTTTAATACATAAATAACCCCTTGCAGGTTGGCTGTTTGGTGCTGATTTCCATCGCCCCAAAGCTCAATGCCTTGCCACATTTTTCCACATTTATTGGTTATTGTTCCACCATCAACCGTAAGTTTGGCTCCCGCTTCAACCACAATTTTTGTTCCTGTACCCATGTATAATCCAGCATTAAGTAAGGTAACCTCAACACCACTTTTTATTTTGATATTGCCCTCAAAGGTTTGGCCCTCGGTCCAGGTTTGATTTTGGGTAATTTCAATAAAATTTGGAGGCAATTGGAATTCCGGTAATTCTACCTCCCACATTCCTCGTCCAAAGGTAAAAGCGGTTAGCCTATTTGAGCATTGGTTTATTTTTAACTCCAATACCCTGCAATTGGGTAAATTTTGACCCAATTTGCGCCAACAGGTTTCGTTGTTTTCTGTAAAATAAACTCCAGCATCAGTGGCAATAATAATTCTGTTGTTTGAACCAGGTTGAAAAATAATATCATTGACGGGTAAATTTTTCAAGGTTTGTTGTGGGTCTGCGTTTGTCCAGCTAGCCCCTCCGTCGGAACTCCTATAAACCTTAAAATTATTATCGTAACCCGAAAAAGTTATCCAGACATTATTTTCATTTACATCAGATACTGCAATTCCTGTGATAATGGCATTTTGATTTTGGGTGCAGTAACTGCATTGTGGCAAAACTGAAGTGATATCCTGAAAACTAGCTTGTGCCTGATTTAATATGCCATTAATTCCACCACCAATTGTTTTGAAAATCCTGCTCCTTAAGGTAAGTCCGTTACCCGGAGGAATTGCCGTTAATCCCTGGGTAATCAAATAAATTACATCGGGGTTAGATGGGGAAATTTGAAAATCTGCAATTTGATGGGCCCAGTCTTCATGCTCAGTTATTGTAAGGTCAGATTGTTGGGTCCAACATCCTGTTGTAGAATTACAATTAAACCCAGCATACTCTTGTAATTCCATGAAGCCAAACCAAAATTTACCTGTTCTTGGGTGTTGTTTTGCCTGAAAAGATTTGCAATCTGCTGGTGATTGATAAGTAGATCCATCCCAACGAACCATAGGAGGATTGTACCAATTGGAATTTGCTGCAGGACCTGCGGATAGGGGATTATGCGTAATTTTTCTTCTGAAGGGAGCCATTCCATTTCCATGCCAAATAGATTGATTATTCCCAAATTCCAGCATACTGGAAGAATAGCCATCCCCACCTTGTGTAAAAGCCATTTGTGAGGAAGAATTATTCAACACCAAAGCACCTTGGTCCTGTAAACCAACCGAAAAAATATTTTTGTTCATTTGGCTAACATCGCCTGACCAAATGGCTGCTAAATTTAAACCTTCACTTTTATGGACAATATTTCCGTAGGGCTGATGTGCAAAAACCCCTCCATGATTGCCAAAAAATAATTTAGGATTGGTTGTTGTTGGTTCAAAAACCAAGGCATGAAAATCTGGGTGACCGGAGGAACCATATCCGAAATCATGAACCGAAATGGTTCCTAAATCAAAATTTGAGATTCTTATAAGATGAGTATGACCAATATAAACTTCATCGGGCACCAATGGATTGCAGGCAATTGGAAGATAAAAATTTGAATAATAGTTCACAGGAGTAAAATAATTCTGAACAAATATATTTCCGTCATAAGCACTTTGGTCGGAGAAAATTTCAGCCCAAACTAAGCCGTTAAAAAAAAATACTTTTGCAGCAGGTTGTGGCAACATCTCGCTGAGATTAAATGGATTGGGAAAATTTTTATAGCCATTGACATAAGCATAAACTCTATCAGGATCGGCAGGAGTTACGGCCAAATTAATTATTACAGGTATAAAATTATTGCTTGCCAAAACAGTCCAATCCAAGCCGGTTGTTGGCCCCGTCATGCTTGTCCAATTGACCCCACCATCTACGGATTTAAGAATATCTTTTCCCGAAAGATAAACAACCTGGGAATTTCCAGGCATAAATTCTATTCCCCTAAAATCCTCTACTACGTTTAAAGTAGGTGAAAATGTTTGTCTAAACCAAATTCCAGCCCCTAAAGCATCGTTACAAACAAACAATCCCTTGGAGGTGGCCGCAAACAATTTCAATTTCGTTTGTCCCGGATTGGCCGGATCAGGAAATCTAACCGCTCGAATTCTACGAATGGTCATTCCTCCATACATGGAGGATAGATTCAAACTAGGAGCCATTTGACCCAGGTTGAACGCCTGCCAGGTTTGGCCGTAGTCCAATGACCTGTAAACTCCGAATGAAAAAATCGGATTGATTAAACTATTACTTGCGGTTATTGGCGTTTGAATTTTACCTGCATCTGCATAACCGGTGGCTAAAAATAAGGTGGAACTGTTTTCAGGGTCAATGGCTAAATCAGCCGCATAGGTAAAAGGTAAACCCAAATCTGTATTAACATTTGACCAATTCTGTCCTGCATTTTCTGATCTCCATAAACCACCAAATGAACTGGAAGCATAAACTGTTTGGTTAGTTGTTCCGTTGTAAAAAGGATCAAAAGTAATTCTATGGATTTGTCCTGAACCATTAGGTAATATTGGAGCCTTTGGTCCAACCTCCAACCATTGGTTCGAACCAAGAGGATTAGGGCAGGTTGGAAATGCAGGATTGCCAGTATTAAATTGGTCAACATAATCCATAATGGCTGCATGGGCAATAGAGTAATCGCCATGAGGATATAATCGAGGCGCCTGAAAAAGGTAATCTCTATAAATCATTTTCATGTGATTCTTATATTCAATAGAATCAGGGCGGTACTTGGAAATAAAATCATCATAAAAATCAAAGAAATTTCCTTGGGCTTTA
>JBILVQ010000154.1:0-7173 GCA_044370375.1 Bacteroidia bacterium | reverse complement strand
TACCCATTCGGTCGTGATACTTGAAGGCAAAACCGGGTGAAAAAACCATTTCAAAAAACAATCTTAACAAAGCAGGTAAACCTGCCCACCATGTAGGATATACGAATACCATATGCTCAGACCAACTGATAAGTTTCTGTGCCTTTAAAACATCTCCTTCAGGTACATATACTTTATCATGTCCGTATCGCAAATACTTAACTAAATCTAAATCCCTTAAATTCAATGTTTTTACATCATGCCCCGAAGAAATTGCACCGTCTTCATATGCTTTAGCCAAAGCTGAACAGAAACTATTTTCTCTGTTGTGACAATTAAGAATTAATATTTTCATCGTTTTTGAAGTATTGATTAGAAAATTAATCCTATTTGAAAAGCAAGATTTGTGTTCCTAAATTGTTTGTCTCCTATTCCTTGAACCTCACCTTGGCGATTAGCCCAATCATATTCAACTGTTGCAACCAATGCATAGCGATTTTTTAATGGATATTGATAACCTAAGCCCAATGTAAATGAACTGCCAATAGCAAACTGGTGATCAAATTCTAATGCTCCGGTATTTCTATATTTCTGAGTAAATTGAGTCGTAAAATTGTAATCTCCTTGAAGATAAAAGCCTTTAGAAGCCGACTTTGAAAAAGGAAAATACTTTATTGAAAAAGCAGTACCCCAAAAATTGAAAAACATCTCGCTGTTGTTATCTCCTCGAGATGGCGCTGCTCCCAGCCCTTTGAACTTTAAACCAAGGTGGATATAATTTAATTTTTTAAACTTGCGGTATGCAGCAACAGAAAATATTCCCCCACCACTTCTGCTGAAGTTTCCGCTTTCAAATCGCTCCTTCAGACCTGTGGAGAATTGTGTAACGCCATAACCTGCTTTAAATTCTCCATAGGTAAAGGAGTTGGTACTATTTTCGGAAGTAGTCGTGGATTCAGTTTGTGCAAAGACTGTTGCCGAAAAAGGAACTAAAAAAAAGAATAAAGAAATCAAGGTTTTCATTTTGTTACATTTAGAAATTATGCTACAAAATTGAAACTTTACCGATTGTAAATACTGAACAAATGTTAAGAAATCACTTTAGTAATTCTTTTCTCAATCTACTTAGATGCTGAGGAGTTATACCAAGAAACGAAGCTGTGTATTGAAGTGGTACCGTTAAGATAATTTCAGGGTTTTCTCTCAGCATTTTCTCATATCGCTCGTGAGCAGAATGTGATTGCATTGTTACAATTCTTTTTTCCATAATGATGAAAAGATTTTCCGCAATAACACGTCTGAAGATTTGCATCTTAGGAACTAAAATAGACAGTTCCTCAAGGTCTTTTTTTGAAATTACTCTCAAGACAGTATCTTCCAACGCTGAGATGTTTTCATGAGTGGGAGTGTTGGTTAAAAAACTAGTGAAGGCGGATACAAAATTATCTTCCGTTACAAAAAAGCAAGTTACTTCGTTTCCTCCTTCGTCAAAATAGAAATTGCGTAGTTTTCCGGAAACAACAAAGGCAACTTGTCCGCAAATTTTACCTTGCTTTACCCATAGGTCGCCTTTGGCAATATTCAATGTGTCAAATGCTTTTTCAATAGCATTTTTTTCGTCTAATGTCAAATTAACGATTTGGTTTATACTTTCTGTTAGTGTTGTCATTGTTCTTTTTTTTAGTATGTCTATACGCTTGCTGGTAACGGCAGACTGTGAAAAAACCACCCACATTCATTTGTTAATCCTTTCTAACAAAAATAATACAAAACAATTATCCTTCAAATTAAATTTGAGAAAAATTATTTCCATGGACCCCGATAGCGATCGGGGCCCGGAAAGCCGCGCTCAGGTTAGTTTTGGGAGCCTGGATGAAATGATTCCGGATGAACATCAGGTGCGGTTTTTGAATTAGCACAAATGGCTCGCTAAATAGTACCCAAGCGTTTCCGGTGCAAGGCCTAGGTTTCAGTCAACACCGAATGGAACAAAAAGCCCCTATCATCCCTAAAGCTTTCGGGAGGGCTTTCCCGACATGGGTCGAGAGGGGCTTTTTCGGATGCGAGGCTAAATGTTATGCGTTGATAGCCACACGCAGCTTTTCTTTGTGTCTGGTTGTCAAGTCTTGAAATTTTGTTTTATTTAATTTTCCTTGCGGAATTATGAATTCTAAGAATGGTAATGACTTCTCCTTGGAGTCGGTAAAAAATTCTGTAATTTCCTTCAATTATTTCTCGGATTTCAGTTAAGTTTTTTTCTGGAACAATTCGTCCGGATTCGGGAAATTCAATTAGTTGGTCAACACGATAAATGAGTATAGCAATAAAACGCTTAGCGTAAAAAGTGGAGTCAAGAGATATATAATCGTTAATTGCTTTTAAGTCATTCAACGATTTTTTTGTCCAGCTTATTTGTGCCATTTAGCAACCATTTTTTTTACCTTGTCATGCTTTATGGTTTTACCAGTCTTAGCTTCTTCCATGCCTTCGTCAATTTTCTCAATTACAATTAGTCGCTCAAGAAAGTCGTCAAGATCGAATTCTTTAGGAAGCTCATTTAGTGTTTGTATGATTGTCGATTTTTTCATTCTGTAAATTTACAAAATTTAAAGAAGTTATCAAAATGTCTAAAATTTTTCGGTGTCGGGCTAATTACGCATTACGTCAGACTGTGAAAAAACCTTCCACATTCATTTGTAAATCCTTTCTAACAAAAATAATACAAAAAAAGCATCTACCAAATTAAATTTGAGAAAAATTATTTCCATGGACCCTGAAAGCCGTGTACAGGTTTTTTTGGGAGCCAGGATGAACTGATTCCGGATGAACATCAGGTGCGGTTTTTGAATTAGCACAAATGGCTCGCTAAATAGTACCCAAGCGTTTCCGGTGCAAGGCCTAGGTTTCAGTCAACACCGAATGGAATAAAAAAGCCCCATATTCCCGAAAGCTTTCGGGAGTGCTTTCCCGACATGGGTCGGGAGGGGTTTTTTCGTCTACTCGGCTAAATGTTATAGGCTGCCATTCTTTGTTGGTCTAATTTTTTCTACGTTTTTCTTGGTCTTTATATATATTGTCCCATGCTTTTTTTGTCAAGGTTACAAGTTGATCTGTCTCGCAGTCCCACATACAAACGTAGTCTTCTGAAATTACAATATGTTGTTTCCATTTTGCAAATTTCTCATAAAGTAAAAGTGTGCAAATGTCTGTTGCAGTGATATAGTCTCCAGTTTCTTTTAAATGTGTGTGCATAGTCACTGCTTCGTCTTTTTCCTCAGTGTATTTTATAGGAATAATATTCTTATGTAACTGTTTCTTTTTTATCAGATTATTTTTTTTGTCAAAAGTTAATAAATAGTCGTTGCCAATAATTACCACTCCATTATTTTTTGGTCCGGTTAACACATATACTTTCTTTTCGCCCTTGTCTATGAGAGGTATTAAATTAAGATTGGTGTTTTTATAAGTCTTAAATAAAGTGTCTGAGTTAATTTCGGCTAATGCAATTTTTCGAATAGTATAGAGGTCAAGTTCGTTAGTTGTGAAATCTCTTTCTGAGCCGTCTGCTTTTGCAGTATTTACATTGTAGGTGCTGTCAAAGGAAATAGTTCCAATAACTTTTGGAGTTTCGGATTTTGAAAAAAAGATACACTTTGAAACACCATTGTTGGTATATGAAAAATAACCACCAATATTTTCTCTTCGGTCGCCAAATTTTTCTAAAAAAATGTCTGTCCCATACCAAGAAGCCATTTCTGACTTGTAAAGTTGTTTTCCTTCGTCAACAATAGCAGATGTTGCTTTTTCAATTTTGTCCTGTCCAAATGCAATAATGCAAAATGTTAGGTTAATAAATGTGATGAGTATTTTTTTCATTGTCGTTGTGTTGTTGTCGTCTTTATGGTTGCCGCTAACTCATTTACACCCGCAACCCAAAAATATCCCCATGGCGCATTTTCATATTATGATTCAAATTTAAGCAAAATAATAATCAGACCAACCCTCCGCTATCCGTTTGGAATCGCTTCCAAACGCTTCCATCCGTTTCCAAACGGATAACAAACGATTCCAAACGGCTAATTTCTTGGGGCAAAGTGATCTGTTTTGTAATTTTACTTTACAGGGAGGGCCGATACAGCCCCATAAAAAATTGAGTGCCTGGAAGCCAAATTACAAAAGGCTTCTCCGGTTTTATACAAAATGGCTTGATTTAAATGAGCTATGGGGGATGTTGAATTTTGAGAAACATCAATAAGTCCAAATTTTTGTCCTCGCTAAAATGCACCTAATTCAACGATAAGGAATTTTAGGACGATGTTTTTTTTATTCTAAGGAAGAAGCGAGGTTATTTCACAGCTTGACGTGCCTCGCATAGGAGAAGTTTCGCTTACCCTAAACCTACAGCGATGGCGTAAGCCTAGCTTCTAATATTTAAGCGAAATTTTTCTTATGCGATGTTATGCACAGGGCAGCATTACCATCAATTTCTATTATTCAAAATCAATTTTAAAATCATCGATTTGAACATGTGATTTGCTATTTGCTGTTGGCTGCCAGACATAAATTCCCAATTTTGCTGATGGATCAATAATCTCAGGAATCTCTTTTGTAAGAGAAAATTTGCTCCATTTATTTAAGTGTATACTATCATTACAAATATGATCTCCTGACCAAAATAATGATTTTTCATTATTACTAATTGAAAGTGAAAGTAAACAATCATTAATTTCTGAATATTTTCTCATCATTGTTATTGTAACCCTTCTTTTGTCTCTTATTTCGTTTAATTGAATTGAAAAACCTAAACTGAATGGATTTATAGAATCAACTTGACAGGAATATGGCTTGCTTACACAATAATTAGAATTTGTGGATTCTGGAATAATTTCAGGAGGATAGTCATCAAAACTATTAGAAAATGAAAGCATATTATTTGATTCTTTGTTTACTATATTCTTTTTCCAGTATTTTTCCCTTTCTCTTTTTTCCCAATTTGCAATTCGCCTATATGCAAATATTCTTGAATCTTTATTTCTAATTGCTAGATCTAGGACCTTGCCCTTTGAATACAATGAATTTGTTGGATAATATTCTTTTGCTAAAACAATATGATATATAAATCCAAAAAATAACATAACGACAGCTATTTTCTTCCAAATTGATTTCTTAAACAAATATTCGATGCAATAAAATGAAAACCAAAAGGACACTGGTAATAACAAATAGAAAGTATATGAAGCTACATCTCTAACAGCAAACAAATAACTTATGTAGGTAACTAATATAGAACTAATAGTAAATAATTTAACATATTTAAATTCAGAATGAGATGTTTTTCTAAAGAAAAAAGTCAGATAATATATTATTTGCAAAATGCCAACAATAAACAAAATCAAAATGATGGGTGCAGCCCATAAATTATTTAATAGCAATGCTTTTTCTCCAGTAAAACCACCCGCAATAAAATGACGCACTTCATAAGTACTAAATGCAATAAAACGAGTAATAACATCGATATTTTTAAAATTCGAAATATTAAAGACAATTGCTGATTCTGAATCCCCTGTAACAAAACCATATTTTAGTATTGTTGGAAGAAAAGTAGACATTATTAAAACAAAGCCAATTACAAAAAAAAATAATCCAGAAAAAATAATTTTGATTTTTTTTGTTTTTATTAGAAAATAAAAAGACACTAATAAATAGAAGGGTAATAAAACCCATGACATATGAATTTGAAGAATCCACCCTAAGGATAGCCCAATTAAAAAATACGAAAAATTAATCGAAAGAATTTTCTCTTTATAAATTGGCATTAATTCAATTATACTAACAAAGAAAATTATTGCTGGAGCTAAGACATATGATGGATTTATAATTGTGGTGCTATAATTTACTGTCCATGGTGCCGTAAGCAACCATAAATAAACAAACCATTTAGGAATATCAGTTATCCTTTTTGTGATGTACCAAGCAAAAAACGCCAATGACAATGTGGATAAAATATTTAACAACACAAAAGGTGCTTCTTTAAGTTCTGTTGCAAATAGTGGTAATCCAACTAATAATCCTTGTAATGCTCCTGGTATTTGAGAAGCAGTATAAGTAATATCAGGTCCCCAATAAGGCCAGATTTTAGTTGTATAAAATTTAAGTCCAAGTCAATATATTTGGGTATAATCTTGTAAGTACAATGTATTTACTTCTGCAAAATTTATACATAGACCATAAATTGTCCTAAAAACAAAAGCCAAAAGTATGGTTAGGACTATACTTTTATTATTATTCAATCTTCGAATTATTTTTTTCATTTTTCTCAATTTTTTGTCACCAGTTTTTGATGCTGCTTTGTTCATAACGTCAGACTGTGAAAAAACCTTTCACATTCATCTGTTAATCCTTTCTAACAAAAATAATACAAAACAAGCTTCTTTCAAATTTAATTTGAGAAAAAAATTTCATGGAGGCCTATGGCGATCAGAGCCCAGAAAGCCACCCGCAGGTTTTTTTGGGAGCCTGGATAAACTGAATCCGGCTGAACATCAGGTGGGTTTTTGGATATGCGCAAAAGCCATCCTTAATATTACCCAGCATTTCCAGTGCAAGGCGTAGGTTTCAGTCAACACCGAATAGAACAAAAATGCCCCTCTCATACCGGTGGCTTTCGGTAGGGCTTTCCCGACATGGGTCGGGAGGGGCATTTTTGGCTATGAGGCTAAATGTTTTAGGGGCTGGCATTTAATTTCTCGATTATCATCAATTCATTTTTAGATGTTATAAGCTCTAATTCTGCAACAGTGTATGTATTAGTTAGAAATCCATAGCTTAAATCTGGGATATTATTATAGTTGTTAAGTGACATAATTTTATTGACTTCAATTAAATCTGAATATTCAGCTTTTCTTATTAGGAAAACATGCTCATCTTCATATTGAATCTGAATGGAGTTAATGTATTTAACACTAAATATAAATTGTTTCATGTAATAAAAACGTTCTTGGTCTTCATAAATTTTTATGTAACCGTGTCTATTTAAAAAATTAATGCTCTTTTGATTATTTGTTTTGGCAGTAGCAAGATACATGTCATACTTAGATGCATTGTTCAACTCTAATAAGTCGCTTGCAATTTGGATTAGGCCTTTTCCACGGTAATTATGCAAAATGAATTTTTGCCCTATTAAGACTCTATTAT
>JBILVQ010000309.1:0-3511 GCA_044370375.1 Bacteroidia bacterium | reverse complement strand
CCTAGGCAGGATGCAGCTATTGCTTCAATCGCCAATTCACAATCCGAAACAAAAGAAGAATAATCCAATAAATCGAGTGGCGGATAACCGCAAACGGAAAGCTCAGGAAAAACAACTAAATCGGCTTGCTCACTTTTAGCTTGTTGGATGAAGGAAATGATTCTTTTTGCGTTGCCTGATACATCGCCTATTAGAGGATTGAACTGAACAATTGCGATTTTCATAAAGAAAAAAAGACCTGCACGAGAACGAACAGGTCTTCAAATAAATTGATTACAATGATTAAAACAACAGACCCACGTTGATCATAAAGAAGTGGTTCTTTACAGATTGTTCATAGGGCCTACCTTTTTTGTCCTTCAGAAAATCACTTTCTCCTTTAAGTACATTTGTAAATCCTTGATAAAAATTAAGACTTGTGGTTAGCATTGTGGTTCCAATGAGGTTGTATTCCAAACCAAAACCAATGTTAAGTCCGACCCGAAAGAAATTTACATCTTTTGTGATATCCACATCTTCGATGGTAAGTAGCTCGCGCGTAACCTTAACAGTGGCTAGGGAATCCTGAGAAACGGTTACATTCACCAACTCTCCATCATCCACAGATTTTACTTTTGTTCGTATAGAAAGATTGGCTCCAATTTGTCCGAAATAAGTCATGCTTCCAATTTCAGGGGTTCTCAATTTCATGGTTAAAGGAATATCCACATAACGCATCTGGTACTTTCTTTTGGCGATAAAGAAATTACTGTAACTGCCTGCAGGTAATTCCTCGTCGGAAACATAAAAAACAGAATCGGTGGGAGTAAAGGATAAGGTTCCACCTGAATAATTCATTTCCAAACCTGTGGCAAAGGAGGCCGATTTATTTAAACGAAATTCTGTAATCAGGCCATAAGAAAACTTCAAGGAGGCACCATCAGATTGCAGCTTTTTCTTGTCGAAAGGGGCAAACCAAGAAACGTTGGGCGACATTTTGATACCAAACCGGAAATTCTTGGCAACATCTTCCTGTGCAAAAGCGTGTGAAAAATTTAACAAGCCGGAAAAAATCAAAGAGAGACAAAAAATGCCTAAAATTGAGCTCCGGTTTTTTTCAGTTTGATGGAACATGGTTTGAATAATTGGGCTTGTCATTGAACAAAGAATCAAAGGTTAAAATATGAACGCAATATTAATGAAAAAAATCCTTTCTCTACGGTCATTTTTCATCCTCATGGCGATAATCTTGCTGGCTGTTGGTTGTCGAGAGGAAGAAAAGAAGGCGAAAAGAGAGGTTCCTGCTGAAAAAAAACCGGAACTAAACCTAAAAATTGAGCGTTTCGACAAGGATTTGTTTCAACTTAAATCCTATAAGGATTCGCCACCGGTTGGCGATTTAAGAAAGAACTACCCCGTATTTTTTGATGTTTTTACCAAAAATGTATTAAACATTGGCGACAGTAGCAACCCCCAGCTAAACCGGCTATTACTTGATTTTTTAAACGATCCGGAGATTAATCGGATTAAAGAAGAAGTAGGAATAATACTGCCAGACCTCAGTTTAGATGAAACGGTATTAAGCGATGCTTTTAAAAATTACAAATTTTTCTTCCCTGAGAAAACTATTCCAAGAATAGTTGCCGTCCTTTCCGGATTTAATTACCAGAATTTTGTAACCGAAAATTATTTGGCCATTGGTTTGGAGTTTTATTTAGGATCAAATCATCGTTATTACCAAATGCTTCAATACCCCGCCTACAAAACTAAGCAGCTTACGAAAGAATACATTCCTTCAGATGCCATGAAAAGTTGGATCATTACAGAATTTGAAGACATTGCCGACAAAAAAAATCTTTTGAGCCAAATGATTTTTCATGGAAAAATTCTTTACTTGATGGATCAATTAATGCCTGAAACAGAAGATTCTCTAAAGTGGGGATTTAGTGCAAACAATTTAGCATGGCTAGAAAAAGAAGAATCAATGATTTGGAAATATCTTATTGATAAAAAACTGTTATTCAACAATAAACCCATTGAGACCATGAAGTATGTAAATGAAGGTCCGTTTACACCCGGTATGCCTCGCGAGGCGCCTGCCAGAACCGCCCTTTGGGTAGGAATGCGGATTGTTGAATCCTATATGAAAAAACATCCCGATATTTCACCAGCACAACTCATGAAAATGAAAGATGCTGCAACCATTCTAAACCAATCGGGCTACAAGCCCCTTTAAAAAAAATGAAAAAATCAGAAATAAAATTTACCGTCAGCACAGACGAACAAAAACTTCCCACCAACATTGAATGGTCGGCCAGCGATACAGAAGCAGATGGGACACATTCTTGCAAAGCAATACTATTGGCCATCTGGGACGGTCAGGCGCAAAACACGCTGAAAATCGACCTATGGACCAACGAAATGCTGGTAGATGAAATGAAGCTTTTTTATTATCAAACCTTACTTTCTATGGCGGGAACCCTTGAAAGGGCCATTGGGGAGGACAAAATGGCCGGAGATATGCGAGATTTTTGTGCCTACTTTGCCAAAAAGATGAACCTAGACGTTACGCCTCCTTCCCTTTAGGTTTTGGAACCACAGTTGCAAAAACGGGGTTGGTAGATTCAATGAAGGACAAGATTTCCATTTTGCCTGCACCTTCTATCGAGGAACTTAATATTACGGGTGGTAATTCCTCATAAATTTCAAGAACTTTATTCTTGAATAATTGAATATTTCGAAGCGTTTCATTTTTCGACAACTTATCTGTTTTGGTAAAAACTACCACAAAGGGGATGTTGTTTTCGCCTAACCATTCGGCAAATTCCAGATCAATTTTCTGTGGTTCAATCCTGCTATCCACCAACATAAAAACATTGAGTAAATTGGCTCGCTTCTCAAGATAATCGGCAATAAAAAGTTCCCACTTGTCGCGAGATGTTTTCGAGACCCTGGCATAACCATAACCGGGCAAATCCACTAGGTACCATGGCTTGGAATTTGCATTGATAATAAAATGATTAATGGTTTGCGTTTTACCGGGATTGGATGAAGTTTTGGCTAGATTTTTTCTTCCGGTGATCATGTTGATCAGGGAGGATTTACCAACATTGGAGCGACCAATAAAAGCATACTCAGGGTAAACAGGCTTGGGGCATTTACTAACTTCGACGGAAGAAATTAAAAACTCGGCAGATTGAATTTTCATGGCTAATTTTTAATCCTCTCGGGAGGCGGTGTATAGGATGCCATGTGCCTTTCTTTTTTTGCATCATAAATATCGGCAATCTTAACCAGAATGGCGGTTTCTTCCACTTCCCCAAAAGAGCGGTTTAAGGCCGTTCCGAAAGATTTCATTGTTGGAGAAAGATTCATATAAATATTCATCAACGGAGGAATGTTTTCTCCCAGCGCCCTTACATTGGTATTAAGAACCTTAAAGGCTTCTTTAAAATCAAGTCCGCTAAAGTGATGTTCCATTTCATGTTCAGGCGTATAAAATGGCAGTGGTTGTAAGGGACGAATTAAATTC
>JBILVQ010000308.1:0-3524 GCA_044370375.1 Bacteroidia bacterium | reverse complement strand
CATCGGTTTCGCGGGTAGCCTTGTTTTCTACAATGCTTATTTACCAGAGATTGCCGCACCCGAAGAACAAGACCGGGTGAGCGCAAAAGGCTTTGCCATGGGCTATTGGGGAAGTGCCATTTTGTTGATTGCCTGTCTGGCCCTTATCATGACACGCACCGATAATGCCGATAAATTAATGATGATGCGCTATGCTTTTCTTGCCGTTGGCGTTTGGTGGTTTGGGTTTTCACAGATTTCATTCCATTATTTACCCGACAATATTTATAAGCATAAACCGGAGGGAAATCGTTTTGCCAAAGGTTATCGTGAGTTAAGGAAGGTTTGGTCTGAATTAAAGCACAACAAAAAATTGATAAGATTTTTGCCTGCCTTTTTTATCTATAGCATGGGTGTTCAAACCGTAATGCTCGTAGCGAATCATTTTGGTAGCAATGAAATTAAAATGGAATCGGCTGAGTTGATTACCACCATTTTGATTATTCAGTTTGTTGCCATGGCAGGAGCTTATTTGTTTTCTTTCAGTTCAAGAAAAATTGGCAATATCCTCACCTTGAGAATAGCCACCCTCATCTGGGCCCTGATTTGTACCGGAACATTTTTTTTGGTTTATACAGCAACCCATTTTTATGTGGTAGCTGCCTTTGTTGGTTTGGTAATGGGTGGTATTCAGGCGCTTTCCCGCTCAACGTACTCAAAGCTTTTACCTGCTACTGAGGATCCTTCCTCTTACTTTAGTTTTTATGATGTTTGTGAAAAAATGAGCATCGTTTTTGGCATGGCCATTTTTGGCTTTGTGAACCAGGTGAGCGATACCATGCGAACACCCATCATTGCCCTGGTTGCCTTTTTTATTGTTGGTTTTATTTTGTTGCAGCGTGTTGATGCTGTAACCCCTGAAAAGAAGAAAGCATGATTGTAGATATTTTCATTCCCTGTTATGTTGATCAGTTTAGTCCGGAAACCGGATTTAACATGGTCAAGGTCCTGGAAAGAGTTGGCTGTGCCGTTCATTATAACGTGGAACAAACCTGTTGTGGTCAGCCTGCTTTTAGTGCCGGCTATTGGGACGATTGCAAAGAAATTGGCGAGAAGTTCATCAAAGAGTTTTTAAACGACCGCTATATCGTTTCGCCTTCCACTGCCTGTGCCGGATTTGTGCGTAATCAATATCCTGAACTTTTTCATAATTCTGTTTTGCACAATGAATTCAAACAGGTGCAGAAGAACATGTATGAGTTTTCCGATTTTTTGGTCAATGTCCTAAAAATTACCAACCTGGGTGCTATCCTGGATGGGAAGGCTGTAATTCTTGATTCCTGTACGGCCCTCAGAAATTATGGAGTGAAGAATGAGCTGAGAATTTTGCTAAGCAAAGTACGCGGACTTGAAATTGTTGAGTTGAACGGGGCAGAAGTTTGCTGTGGTTTTGGTGGTACCTTTAGCGTTAAGTTTGATGAAGTGGCCTCAACCCTTGCCGCTTCAAAGTTAGAGCAAGTAATGAAGACAGGTGCGAAGTACATTATCAGCACCGATTATTCTTGTTTGATGCACCTCAAAGGTTTTGCCGTTAAGAATGGATTAGATATTCAAATGTTGCACATTGCCGATGTATTGGCAAGCGGTTGGGATTAAATGATGACAGATAAAAACGAATTGGTTGATTTGTTAGCCTATAATTTTTGGGCCAATCAACGTTTGCATGGTGTTTTTGAAAAAATGGATTCCGGCCTTGCCGATGTTCCGGTAGTTTCAAGTTTTAAAAGTTTAAGACTTAGCCTTGAGCATTTGGCCGGTGCCGAAGTGGTTTGGTTCCTGCGCCTAAAGGGTAATGCAGTTACTCGCTTTCCGGTTTTTGATCAGAACCGTTTTCCGGATCCTGCATGGATGGAAGCTTCGCGTAATTTGTTGTTATTAGGAGAGCAAAGTTCACTGGCTTTTTTGAATAGCGATATTACCTATCATAATTTCAAAGGCGAGAATTTTAACAACAAGGTAAGTGGAATTATCAAACATGTTGTGAATCATGGTTCTTTTCATCGCGGTCAGGTAGTAACCATTCTCCGAACCTTAGGCATAAACACCATACCATCTACCGATTACATTCAATGGCTTAGAACCCAATGAGAACATCTGTCTTTTCAACGCGCCTTTTCTGCTGCAAAAGGCGTTTTTTGACCCTCATTCTTTTCTTTTTTTCTTTCTTTTTTTCGCAAGGAGTTTTTGCTCAGGAATTATGGTACAACGGTTGGGTTGTGATGAACAATGGTGATACGCTGAAAGGAAAATTAAATTATAATTTATACACCCTCGATAATTATCATTTTGTAAAGCTAAAGGATGCGAAAGGTGCTCAGCGAAAAATTATTGCGCAACACATGTTAAGCTATAAGGTAGGAGAGTACCGCTTTAAAAGACATATTGTCAAGAATGGTGGAAAAGACATAGCCGATGATCAGGCCATGATCAAATGTGTGACCGAAGGTCCTGTTGAAGTTTGGGTGTATGAATTCGATCCTCATGTTGCTCGTCCTTCCATGTATCAGCCCGGTGGTTTTTCGGATGGAACACAGAAAGATTATTACATCATTCGAAAAGGGGCCGAACCTTATTTTCTGAATCGTTTGTATTTGTACAATGACCTAAAATCGCAGCTAGAGGATGTGGCCTTGCTGGATGAAATATTGGGTCAGAAGAAACCTCAGTACGAGGATGTCCCCGAAATCATTAGTAGCTATAATCAGCGGAAATCAAAAGCCAACAGCAGCGCTAAGTGATAAAATTTTACAATTATCAGACAAGCTTTTTTTCTTGACACGGAGTTTCCTTTCTTTATCGCTGAACATGGCAAGGGTTTATTTCTCCTCAGCAAAAGAGGATTTAAAGGAAATAGTGGCTTGAGAAAAATTAAGCGCAAAAAAAAGCCGAAACAATTTGTTCCGGCTTTTTTAGTGATTGAAGAACCTTAGAAAGTAATAGTAAAGGTTCCGGTAGTTTTTAAAGGACTTGTAGGCTTAGAATCATACAATGCACTTTCTGCACATTGTTTGGCTTTGGTTCTAAGGTATTTGCTTTCGGTGGTGGTTCCTGCAGCACCGGGAACAGCAGAAATAACATGACCATATTTATCAATGGTTACTTCCACCACAACAGTACCATGTTCTTCGGTCATGATATCCACTTTAGGGGTATTGGTAATTAACCTGCCCTTCATGTTATACCTTACTTCGTAGTTGCCTACTTTCATGGTTGTTTCTCCGGTTGTGGCAGGCGCTGCAGTAGCGGGTGCTGTTGCCGGTGTTGCGTTTTGTGCATTCATGGCAATGGGACTCATGGCCAGAAAAAACATAGCGAGGGAAAAAATACTTTTTCTCATACAATTGGATTAAGCGTCAATTTTTGCGTAACGTGCATTGGCTTCAATAAACTCTCTGCGTGGTGGTACTTCATCACCCATCAGCATCGAAAAAATATGATCTGATTCGGCAGCACTTTGAATGGTAACTTGTCGGAGTGTTCTGGAT
>JBILVQ010000079.1:0-12547 GCA_044370375.1 Bacteroidia bacterium | reverse complement strand
CCATGGAAATAATTTTTCTCAAATTTAATTTGAAGGATACTTGTTTTGTATTATTTTTGTTAGAAAGGATTAACAAATGAATGTGGGTGGTTTTTTCACAGTCTGACGTTAGGAGTGATTTCAACACTTTTTTTATTTTTAGAATTCTATAACTTTGTGTTATGAAAAAGGAATTAATTGCACAACTTTTTGAACGTTTTGAAAATGCTTGTTATATTTATAAAGACCTTGAATGTTGGAGTGCAAGAGACCTTCAGGAAATTTTAGGTTATACGAAATGGGACAATTTTTTAAAGGTTATTGAAAAAGCTAAAATCTCATGCGAGAATGTTGGTGAAAAAACTTTTAATCATTTTGCCGAGATCGGGAAAATGATAAATTTGGCTAAAGGAGCACAAAGAGAAATATCAGACTTTGCATTGACAAGGTATGCTTGTTATTTAGTTGCACAAAATGGAGATTCAACAAAGAGCGAAGTAGCCTTCGCACAGACATATTTTGCAGTTCAAACACGAAAACAAGAAATAATAGAACAACGTTTATTAGACGTTGCGAGAGTGACAGCAAGAGAGAAACTTTCCAAATCAGAAAATAAATTATCGGGAATTATTTACGAGCGAGGTGTTGATGAAAAAGGTTTTTCAATTATTCGTTCAAAAGGCGACCAAGCACTATTTGGTGGTTTTTCGACCAATGATATGAAAAAGAAACTAAGAATTCCTGAGTCGAGACCGCTAGCAGATTTTCTTCCAACTTTGACAATTAAAGCTAAAGATTTTGCGACAGAACTTACAAGTCATAACGTAATAGAAAAGGATTTAAAAGGAGAGAAACAAATTTCGAAAGAACATATTGATAATAATCTCGCAGTAAGAAAAATATTGAAAGAAAGAGACGTGTTGCCTGAAAAATTACCAGCTTATGAAGACATCAAAAAAGTTCAAAGACAATTGAATAATGATGAAAAGAAAATATTGAAGAACATAAAAGAAAGTAAGTCGAAAAAATGAAACTACGGCTAAAAGCATGCAAGCGATAGCCGCTGGTTTGGTGCTAATTTAGAGGGTATAAAGAATTTTGGATAAAGAGAAAAGGTGGATGTTATTGGTAAAAGACTTGTTCTTAAAAACCATCACATCCTTCCTATTTCGGAATTATGCTCCAGAAAATATTCGGAAAATTTCGAGGACAACTTAGCATTGAAAACAATTCATTATTCTCAACGAATACAATTTTGTGTATTAGCTTTTCAAGCCGGAAGAAGCAAAAAAGCTTATTCCTTCAACAACTTTAGAGTAGCGTTTCCATTAACCCTTGCAAAATAAAGGCCTGAAGGTAAGTCGCTAAGATCAATTTGTTGTTGATTGCTTTGGGATAGCACCTCCTGCCCCATTGCATTATAGACTTTTACAGTTTTAATTTGACTGTTGTCGTTAAAATAAAAAATTCCTTTGGAGGGATTTGGGTAAATAAGCATTTTTGTGGAATGATTCGTTTCTAAACCCAAATAAGGAGGTAGTTGACTCACCACATTCAACGTAATGATGCTTTGTGGAAGATACACGGCTAGGTTAGAGCCAAGGCAATAAGAATCCGAGCAACCATTGCCGTCAGTAATGGTTAAGCAAATGTTATAGAATCCGGCTGTAGCGTAGGTATGGCTCGGATTTACTCCAACGGATGGCGAAGAACCATCACCCCAATTCCAAATATAATTCAATGTTCCGCTACCAATGCTCTGGTTTAATGCAAAGTAATTATGGGGCAAAGTATCGGGAACCAATAAAAACGCAGCATTACAATTTTGAGCTACGTTTTGTTTAAAAAGATAGGTTCGGTCTATATTATTTACCAAAATAGGATTCATTTCATAACGATAAGCTAATTTCTGACCGTTCACGTAACCAAAAACGCCATTGATACAGTTGTCAAGATTGCTAACCAAATTGTATGTAATCCCATCGCTTGAAACAAGGTATCCTTCATGTAAAGCAATTACCAAATTATTATTCTCAACATATACCCCCAATGGGTGTATTGGAGGAGGGGCATTTACCGTGGCTGGTAAAATGGTTTGGAAATTATTGTTGCTGTAGCCGATGTAAACATTCGTGGAATCATCCGTAATAATTATTCTTTTCCCATTAAAATCTGCAGCGTATAAATAAATCCCATCAAACAATGCAGACGTGAAAGATGTGCTGGTTTGTGTTTGTGCATTGTAGAAAGAAAACGATGAACCGGAAAGTCCTTCATAGGTTACAAATCCACCATTGACGCAGGCACCCAAGGGAAAATTATTGGCCAAATTAACCGTAGCAGAATCAAAACTTAATCCGCCATTAAAGGAATAATACACCTTTTGATTTGCTCCTGGTTTGTATCCATAAACGGTATCCCCTGTAGAAATATATTTAATTCCATAAGGACAAGCAATCCAGCTATTTCCATTATCAAAAGACTTTAACGGACTGAAATTATCGTAATTAATAAAAATGGCTTGTGAAGTAAGAATGGCACTTGATGGATCGGGATAAGTACCGGTTAACTCAGAAAAGGAAGTACCATTATCAGTGGATAAGTAGAATGTACCTGTTGGATTATCGGTAAACATCAAAATCTTGTTTTGGGATTGGCTAACTTGTTTTATGGAACCATTCCAGGTATTGCCGCTTAAGTAAATAGGATTTGGCGTGGTTGATACAATTTCATACAAAGAGGCAGGATTGACCAATGAACCAAAAACTATTAAATGGTCATTGGCAATTCCCCATGATGTGTTTGTGCTTGCAAAACTTACCTGTTGCCAAGTACTGCCATTATCTGCAGTTGATGAAATGTAGCTATAACTGCTTCCGGCCGTAATAATGAAAACATAAATACGGTCATTCGTTATCGCCATCATCGCGCTTTGTGCGCTTGGATAGGCAGAAAAATAATCATAGAATAGGTTCCAAGAATTACCTTGATTGGTTGAGAAATAGTATTTCTTATTTTGCACATCGTGTATAAACAAGGTATCTCCTTTTGCCATAACACCCGATAAAAAGCTTGAGGCGGGTAAATTAGAACTGATGTTTGTTCCGTTATAAATACCTGAGGCAGATCGAAACAGACTTAGGGTGAATCCAGAAATCGTCCAGTAAAAATAGTTGGAAGTGGTTTGCGTAAAGCTTCTGAAAGACGTTATGGCATTGGGATTAGGACCTCCATTGATAACATTCGATACACGTGCCTTAAAGAAAGAACCTCCGTTACTAAAGAAAACGGAGTCATTGTAAACATATTGCAACTGATCAGCCGAGGCTAATAAAGGTGATTCAATCCATGTGTCACCTAAATTCTGACTGTAAAAAAATTGACCTTCATAGCATAAAAACCAAGTAAGAGAAATGGGGTCAAAGGTTGTTGAAATTTTACTGCTAAATGAACCGGGAGTCAGCATGATACTGCATTGCTGCCAAAGGACACCATTGTTGGTAGATTTATACAGCTCGAAATTATTGTCTAATGCAAAAATGGTATTGTTGGTGCAACTAAAAGTTAAGGGAGTAAGGCTGGTAGAGCTTAGACTAATATCCGTCCAGTTGCCACAATTTTGAGATTGCAATTGACCGATGGTTAAAAGGATTAATAAGGTTGTAATAAGTCCGAGTTTCATATAGATTTTTTTTTTAAATGTAAGAATTAATTTACAAAAAAAACAAGGCTTTATCTTTATACCTTTCCATAAAAGTTAGCAAACCCAAATTTTATCATATTTTCGTTTTGATTAAGTAACAATCCCAAGCATTTTTTCCTTAAATTAAACTGAAATTTTGAGTAAGGTTTACCAAAAAATAAAATAAACTAACGAAAATAAAATGGCCCAATGAAAACAAAAAGCATCCAGCAAAACATCAACTTCAATTGCACTGCCGACAAATTATACGAAGCCTTGCTCCAGGCAGACAAGCATGCAGCCTTCACTGAAGCCGAAGCAATCATTGACCCTAAGGTGAACGGAAAATTTTCTGTGTATGATGGTTATTGTCGCGGACACATTGTTGAATTAATCCCCAACGAAAAAATCGTGCAGGCCTGGCATTTTGACGAAGAAGGATGGCCCGATGATCATTACGCTGTTTGCACCTTCGCCTTTATTCCCCAAGGCAATAAAACCCTCCTTCAATTTACCCAAACGGATGTGCCTGAAAAACATGTCAAGGCCCTGACCGATGGATGGCAAACCTATTACTGGGAACCGCTGCAAAACTATTTAGCCCCCTAAAAAGCGTTCGAAAAATTTTTAAAGGTTAAAGGAAAACCAAATTATCCTTTTTTTTTTGCTGCTCCCATCAAAGGAGCTATCATAAATAACTTATTTTCAATACGTTAAATCAAATTCTTAAAGTAGAACAATGACAAGCACGCCATTAAACCCATGGTTTATCAGCCGAAAATTGTGAATAAATTGCAAAAAATAAGGTTAAAACTATCGATAAAGTTTGATTAATTATCGATAAACTTGCAAATACTTTCAGTCGTGGTGAGAATAATGTATGGCCCTTTATGGAAGTGAAACTAATTGTGACAACAGGATAATGTCGGTTTCATTCTGTTTTTCTGACATAGCGGTTAGCGAAGAAAACGAAACTAACCATCAGCATGCCTTTCAATTCATGATTGAAACAGAACGTCTTTTCCTCAAACCACTTACTTTATCGCAATTAGAAAAGTACTATCGTTGCGACAATTCACTGGAATTAGAATTAAAATTAAAAACCGGAGAAAGAAACATTCCGGATTTAGTTAAAGACAAACTAAAAAACGTCATTATTCCTCGTGTGGCTGATCCGAATAAGAATTATTTGTTCTCTACCTTCTGGACCGGCATTTCAAAAGCCGATCAACGCATGGTGGGCGAATTGTGCTTTAAAGGCGAGCCCAATGCAAGAGGTGAAATAGAATTAGGCTACGGAACCTATCATGAATTTAAAAACCAGGGCTTCATGACAGAAATGGTGGCGGCAGCCATCGACTGGGCACGAACCCAGGAAAATGTTACCGCAATATTGGCTTCCTCAGAAAAAAATAATTTTCCTTCTTCTAAAGTTCTTGTCAAAAATGGCTTTGAAATCAATGGCATGGATGATCAGTATTTTCATTGGGTGTTACAACTGATTTAGTGGCCAAAGGGTTCATTTGAAAGGCCATTCCACATTTTTAAATTTATCCTTTTAAATTCAACTATCTTTGATTGATTTCAATTTTCATTAACACTTCTTTTCATGAAACACCCCTTATTGGTCATGATCCTGCTGTCTTCTACCGGACTTACCATCAGCCGCTGCGACAAAGAGCGTTTGCCCAAAGGAACTCCCGATTGCATTCGCGAAAAAATAAAGGAAATTGAAAATGAAAAAGTATGGAATCCTGCTGCCAAAATTTGGCAGTATGAATACCAAGGGAAAACAGTGTATTACCTGCCCTCTCATTGCTGCGACATTCCAAGCATGGTTTTAGACGAAAACTGCCAAAGCATTTGCAGTCCCGACGGTGGAATTACCGGCAAAGGCGATGGCAGATGCAAGGATTTTTTCAGCGCAAGAAAAAACGAAAAGCTGATTTGGGAAGACAAAAGAAAATAAATACCTCCATCTTTTCCTTTTGACGCAAGACCGCTTACCTTCATGCCGATAATCTTCATGCATGAAAAATAAAATTCACGTTACAAAAGCCACCGGAGAAACCGAAGAATTCTCTTTGGAAAAACTAAAAAATTCTTTGGTCCGGGCAAAAGCCGGTTCAAAGGATATAAAACATATTCTGGAACAGGTGCTGCCCCAATTGTACGAAGGAATCAGTACCCAAAAAATTTATGCCCATGCATTTAAATTATTGAGGCAGAATTCTCGTAGCAACGCTGCTCGCTACTATTTAAAAAAGGGAATCATGGATTTGGGTCCTTCCGGATTTCCTTTCGAAAAATTTGTTGCCGCCTTGTTTCATCACCAAGGATACCGTGTAAGCAACGGGCAATTCTTCAAGGGCCAATGCGTAACACATGAAATTGATGTATTGGCCGAAAAGGAAAATGAAACCATGATGATGGAATGCAAATATCAAAACAATCCCGAAGTGGGTGTTGATGTGAAAGTACCTTTGTATATCCATTCACGCTTTGAAGATATCCTGTCTGCCGCCAATTTCCCCAAAGAAAATTTTACCGGTTGGATTGTTACCAATTCCAGGTTCACGAAAGATGCCTTGGATTATGGCTCTTGCATCGGTATCAAAATGCTTAGCTGGAGTTGGCCCAAAAACCGTGCGCTGAAAGATTTAATCGACAACAGCGGATTGTTTCCGGTTACTTGCCTTACAAGCTTAACCAAATTGGAAAAGAATGCGCTGCTAGAAAAAAATATTGTCTTGGTCAAAGATTTACTTCATCGTTCCCACCTATTGTCGGAAATTGGCATGAAGGAAAACCGCATAAGCAAAGTTCTGGAAGAAAGTACTTCTTTATGCAATTAATGCATGCAGATTCTCTCTTAAAATTTTCAGGACTAATTGAGTTCAACAACCCAAGAGCCCCATGGTTCGAGCTGAAGAGGCGTTGAAAGTGAAATTTGCTTGTTGCTCAATATATCTTTTCCACCTGTTGCTCCTTTGATGTTTTCTGAAAATCTTTTCCAGTCAAGGGTGTTTACCTGATCACCGGCATTTAAAATCACCATCACCGTTTTCTTTTCATCGTATCTGAAATATACATAAACACCTTTCTCGGGAACATACTGAGTTAGTTTTCCTGAGTGCATAAAAGCATTGTTGTGACGATAATTTGCCAATTGATGTATGCGGTCAAACATTTCGTTTTCTTTTGCGCTACGTCCGCCCGCTGTAAATTTATTCTGTGCATCATCCTTCCATCCGCCCGGAAAATCCTTTCTCACCTTTGCATCAGGATTGGCAGCTGCATCCATCATCAATTCTGTTCCATACAATAGAACAGGCCATCCACGCAAGGTAAACAACAAGGTTAAACCCATTTTAAATTTTCTATCATCCTTACCGCACATGGTATAAAACCTTGTCAAATCATGATTGTCTAAAAAGATAATCTGTCTTGAAGGATCACGATATAAAAAATCTTGTGCCAAAGTGTAATACATGCGGGCAACACCATCGGTCCAACCGCTCCTCCCAGTAACAATATCATTCACTGAATAATAAAATTGAAAATCGGTAATACCGGGCAATTCAGTTTTAGTATTGGTATTTACTTTTGATTGTTGTGTGAACCAGGCCTGAATTGCGGCACCATGATCCCACACCTCGCCAAAAATGGCAATGTTGACATATTCTGATTTGACCGCTTGGGCCCAACGTTGTGCAAAGGCTTGATCGGAATAGGCCCAAGTATCTACCCTTAAGCCTTTCAGGCGGGCCGTTTCAATCCACCACAAGGTATTTTGAATAAGGTAATTCTCCACCATTGGATTGCTTTGGTTCAGGTCGGGCATGTGCTTATCGAACCATCCATTTTGCATCAAATCCTTGTCGGCTTTTGCTGCATAGGGATCCATCAAGGTAGTGGCTCGGTAGCTGGTTCTGGTAAATTCGTCAAAGCGATGATACCAATCGTTGGTTGGAGGATTCTGAAACAAATAATGTTTGTTGCCGGTATGATTCAAAACAATATCCATGATCAGTTTCAAAGAATCTTGTTGCGCCTTCTTTGATAATTCAACATAATCGTTCAAAGTACCAAGGCGTGCATCAACCGCATAATGGTTGGTGATGGCATAACCATGGTAAGATTCATCGGGTTGATTATTTTCCTGCACAGGGTTTAGCCAAATGGCATTCATGCCCAAAGCTTTGATATAATCAAGATGGGCCGTAATTCCTTTCAGGTCGCCACCATGCCTGCACAACATAGAATCGCGCTTAAAACAGGTCTCAAACATCCCCTGAACCACATCATTGGCAGGATCTGCATTTGCGAAACGATCGGGCATTATTAGGTAAATATTATCAGAAGCATTAACAGGATTTACATCGGGATAAATCTTTTCTCTTTGCTTCAATTCATAGGAATATTTAAGGGTCTTTTTAGGACCTACAAAACTCAATTCTACCAGACCGGGCACGGTTTCCATGCCAATTTCAATGCTTAGCAATAAATAATCAGGATTTTCGAGTGGTTTAAAACCAAGAATTTTAACAGAAGGAAGAGAGGATTTAACCTCCGTTACAAGCTTTACATCTTTTCCATTTACCAGCAAATTAACCTTGTTGGTCTTCATGCCTACCCACCAATTGGGTGGATCAATGCGTTGAATGGAGGTTTGTGCAAAAACACTCAGCGAAATAAAAAGGGCGGTAAGGATGGAAAAAATTCTGCGATTCATGGTAAAAATTATGGGACGAATTTACGCAAATAAAAGAATTGTTAAGGCAAGAAAAGGACAATATTAAAATCCTCAAAAACGATTTGCATCATCAATAAATTAGCCGCTTTCAACAGAAAAATAAAATTACCTTTGAAGAAAATTTACAGGCATGGAAACAGCTGCACATATTATTAACACCATCCACATTGCTGCCGATTCAGAAATGGTTTGGGATGCCTTGGTAAATCCCGAAAAAACAAAAATTTATATGTTCGGCTGTGAAACTGTTTCAGACTGGAAACCAGACAGCAAATTGCTCTGGAAAGGAAGCTATGATGGCAAAGAAATGATATTTGTAAAAGGAAAAATAGTGAGCATTAAACCCTGCCAAAGTTTGGTCTATACTGTTTTTGATCCTAATGGAACCTTGGCCGATGTGCCGGAAAATTATTTGACTGTTACGTATGATTTGGTTAAAGAAGTTGGCGGAACAAAGTTAACCGTAACTCAGGGCGATTATACCAAAGTGGGTGATGGAGACCGAAGATATGCTGAAAGCTATAACAATGGTGAGGGCTGGAATCCGATATTAAAGTCGATAAAATCCCTCGTTGAAGCTTAAAAGAGGCTTGATAAATCAGCGAAGAAGGTCTGTTCTATTACATACCCTTATACCTTCACCTCTTTCCATTTTCCTTTTCTGAAATAATACCATGCCACCAAAGCAATAAAAGTTTCGGCAACAGGAATCGCAATGAATGCTCCAGTAGATTTCATATCCATACCCAATGCCAAGAAATAAGCCAAAGGAATTTGGAACAGCCAAAAGCCAAAAAAATTAATTAAGGTAGGTGTTCGGGTGTCTCCTGCGCCATTCAAAGCTTGGGTCATGACCATGCCAATGCCATAAAAAATATAGGCAGAACCAATGATTTGCAAAGCCAATGCGCCAAAATCAATTACTTCCTTTTCATCGGTAAAGATGCCAATGATGGGCCTGGAAAAAAACAAAAACAATAGCATCACAAAACTCATAAAAAGGGCATTGTACTTTGCGGTTAACATCACGCTGTCCTCTGCCCTCTTAATCTCCTTGGCTCCTAAATTCTGACCAACCAAAGTAGCTGCTGCATTGCTTAATCCCCAAGCCGGCAAAATAAAAAACACCACATTGCGAATGGCAATCTGATAGCCTGCAGAGGCAGTAGTGCCGCCAGTTTCAGCTACCAATCGTGCCAAAACAATCCATGAGCCACTGGCCAAAATAAATTGAAATGTGGCCGGCCACCCGATGTGAATAATAGAATTTAAAATTTCCTTATTGATGCCAAAATGAGCAGGCAATAAACGCAACATGCCATATCCTTTGTATAAATGGTACAATTGATACAAAACGCCTGCGCTCCTTCCCGTAACCGTTGCTATGGCTGCACCCTTCAATCCGAAAAAATGAATTAAAACCGGACATAAAACAATGTTGATTAAACTGGCCAGCCATAAACTCTTCATGGCCATGGCGGCATTACCGGCCCCGCGAAAAATACCATTGATTAAGAAGAGTAAAATGATGGACAAACTACCGCCCATCATGATGCGTGTAAAAACTGCACCATCGCGCACTACCTCATCACTTGCTCCCATCAAACTTAAAATTTCAGCCGCGAAAATCATTCCCAGAATTCCTACAATAATGGATGTAAACAAAGCAATGTTTAAACATTGCGCAGCTGCATGCGAGGCTGCTTCAGGGTTCTTCTCTCCTACCCTTCGGGCTACAATGGCGGTTGCGGCTGTGCTTAATCCAATGGCCAATGAATAAACCAAAGTAATCACAGATTCTGTTAAGCCAACCGTTGCTATGGCGTTTTGTCCTAATTTGCTGACAAAAAACATATCTACTACCGCAAAGACGCTCTCTAAACTCAACTCCAAAATCATGGGAATGGCCAAAAGAAAAACTGCCCGGCGAATACTGCCTACGGTATAATCCTGCTCCTCACCATTGAGCGATAGTTTCACTACATGATAAGCATTGTTAAAAAATCCTGATTTTTTGGAGGTGGACATTGTGGTAAGGAGAATGCTCTTTCAAAGCTGTCCAAATATCTGTAAAAAAAAATCAAAAAAATAAACACGCTATTTTCTAGTCCCGAGTTCCAGACTTTAGCCTACATCAAGAAGATATCCTTTTATACAGGCATTAAAGTCATCGACTCAAAACGAAAGAGCCAAAAAAAACGATGATGGTAAAAATTCGAATCACCGGAACAAGAAAAAAGGAAAGCTCAAAATTCACTAAATGCTAAATACTAAAACGCTGAAAAGATTCTTTTTCCAATTGCTCGCGATGATTGGGATGTGCGATGCCAACCAGGGCTTTGGCCCTTTGCTCCATGTTCATCCCAAACAAATTAACAGCGCCAAACTCTGTTACAATCCAATGAATATGGCCACGTGTGGTCACTACTCCGGCTCCCTTTTTTAGAAAAGGAACAATTCTAGATTCGCCTTTCGATGTGGTGGAAGGCAATGCAATAATTGGCTTACCTCCCTCTGAAAGTGCAGCACCACGAATGAAATCCATTTGACCACCAATGCCGGAGAATTGGTAAGTACCAATGGAATCAGCACAAACCTGTCCGGTTAAATCTACTTCAATGGCACTGTTGATGGCAGTTACCTTCGGATTAAGTGAAAGAATGCGCGGATCATTCACATAAGAAGCATCCAATGCCTTGATAATAGGATTGTCATCCACAAAGTCATACAATTTGCGAGAACCCAAAATAAAGGAGGTTACACAATAACCATTCACTTTCTTTTTCATGCGGTTATTGAGCACACCGGATTCAATCAAAGGGATAACACCATCCGAAAACATTTCGGTATGCAAACCCAAATTTTTATGCGTAGTAAGATTCTTTAAAACAGAATCAGGAATGGTACCAATGCCTAACTGTAGGGTAGCACCATCTTCTACCAAGCCGGCAACAATCTCCCCAATTTTGGCAGTTGCAGCATCCGAAGAATCTGCATAACTGATTTCAGGCAGAACATCATCCACCCAAATGACTGCATCAAATTTATGAAAGGGAACAAAGGTATCACCATGAACGCGGGGCATGTTGGGGTTAACCTGTGCAATAACTTTTTTTGCCACGGAAACAGCCGCACGGGCAATGTCAACAGAGGTTCCCAACGAACAATAACCATGCTTATCGGGCGGAGAAACCTGAACAACCGCAACATCCAAAGGAAGAATATTACGCGTAAATAAAAGGGCAATTTCGCTTAAAAAAACCGGGACATAATCTCCGTTCGGTCCATTGACTGCTTTGCGACTGCTTTCAGAAACAAACAAGGAATTGATATAGAAATGACCCCGTAAAGATGGGTCATTCAAATCGATGCCTTGCTGGGTGATGCTGACCAATTCCACATTCGTGAATCTCTCCTTGTTGGCAAGCATGGCATTAATAAAACGTTTGGGCGTAGCTGCACTGCCATGGAGAAAAATCCGTTGGTTGCTTTGAATAAAATCAAGAGCTTGCTCTGCAGAAATGTAAGACGGATTTTGAAAAGACATGTTGAAATTTTATCGATTTCTTTGCTCAGGCGTTATAGCAATGATATCCTGAATATTCTTTTGAATTTGTTTCAATGTTTTTTGAAACAAGGGCATTTGAGGAGGATGCTCGAAAAACAAATCAAACAATTCATCCTCATCGTAACTAATAAACTCAATGGCCAATTCGTTTGCCATTTCGAGGTATTGTTGCTCTTGTTCGCATTCATTAGCCAGCATGGCAAAATGCAGTTCCAGGTCTTCATGAAGTTTTCCGGCTTCGGCCAATACCATGGTTTTTATTGCTTTCGACAAATCTGATTTTTCCATTTTTTTATCTCGATGCTTGTAAATATCCGATAATTATTGGAACAAAAACATGCTTTCAAGAAATAAGCATCAAGGCTTAACATCCTTTACAATTTCCTTCAGTATTCCCTCTATTTCTGCTGCCCGGGTAAGGGTCATCATGTGGGAACCGCCGGGAATAACGAAGCTGGGATTTTTAATATTGCGCAGCGGAATCGTATGATCTCTGCTTCCATGCAACTGAACAATTTCAGCCGAATTTTCTGTTCTGACCCAGTGAATGATCATGGCCACT
>JBILVQ010000307.1:0-3555 GCA_044370375.1 Bacteroidia bacterium | reverse complement strand
TAAAGGTATCCGGCAAAGACTGTAAGCCCAGATCACTCCATTCCTTTTCTCGTTCCGCAGTGGTAGAAACAAATACCTTCTCTATTTTTCTTGCGAGTACCTGTTGCAGGAATTGAACCTGAGGCATTCCGTTAAAGTCCATCATGGCCTTGTCCTTGCCCATTCTTTCACTCTTTCCGCCGGCCAAAATCAAAGCATTGAGTTTCGGAACATGCTGATCAATCCATTTCCGCAACCAATCCATGATCATGGATACCTTCTCTATAGGTAAAATAGGACATTGTGCTAATTTCGGATTGCGGGTTCTTATTTCCTCCACCTTGCTCCATTCTTTGGTTGGAATACAAACGAGAACTGTTTTGTGGATCAATTCATCCCCATGTGGAAAACTCTTCTTTCCATCCCAAACCAACCAATAATGGTTCCCCTTCAAATGATGTCCGTTAAACAATACCAACTCATGCAAAGCAGACCAAAAAGCCGTGATGCTTGCATTGAGCAGAGGAGTGTTGGAGTGAAGCAGTGCAGAAGAAGGTCCGCCATCATAACCGGCCAAAAAGCCTTTTTCCAAAGGTTTATCGGCCTTGTGTTGTTCATCAAGATAACACAGGCTGGTTTGTCCGCCCATCCATTTGCTGATATCGGTGGCCCATTGCTGCAGCGAGGTGCAGCCGGAGCCCCAAATTCCCAAAGCCGATTCCGGCAATTGTCCTAAATTGCCATTCAATTGAATATGTCTTGATTCATTCATGATGAAAATCTGATTTACCGCCTGTTTTTGAAAGCAGACGAATTTCTGAAATAATTATTTCATGAGAAAGTGCTTTGCACATATCGTAAACACATAAAGCGGCTGCGCTAACCGCCACCAGTGCCTCCATTTCAACACCGGTTTTTCCATGGGTGCTGACAGCCGCTTCAATGCGAAGCGCATGCTCATCGGGCAAAACAATCATCTCCAATTTACAAGACTCAAGTGGAATGGAATGACAAAATGGAATGATAGCGGCCGTTTGCTTTGCAGCCATGGTACCGGCAATGATAGCGGCAGCAATGACAGAACCTTTTGAAGTATGGAATTGATGACCATTCAGGACCGCAAAAATTGGCTCGGTGAAAATGACTTTTGCCGCTGCAGTAGCGGTTCTGAAACTTAGCTCTTTGGAAGACACATTGACCATGGTTGGATTGCCATGGGCATCCAGATGACTCAGCATACAATTATTTTCTTCGAAGGTACAAATCATGTTACAATTTTTTGGAAGACCTGACTATTTTTTTTCCTCAGGTTATGAGCCATCCATTTAAAGACGCCATCGAAAGATCCTCCTAAGAAAAGCTACTTTTATTTCTCCCTATTTGGTCATACATTAGTGGCAGCAAAAGAAAATGAAACAACTCATTCGAACCCGGGAAGCACTGGAACTGATTCTTCAACATAAACCGCACTTATCGGTTTGCAGCGTCCCCCTTGAAAAATCGGAAGGCAGAATTCTTGCACAAAAAGTTATAGCCGACCGCGATTTTCCACCTTATCACCGGGTTACGATGGATGGCATTGCACTCAATAGCCAAGCGCTATCAATTGGAGTCCAAAGTTTTCAGCAAGCAGGGATTCAATTTGCCGGACAAGAGCCACTGATGCTGAAAGATCAACATACCTGCATAGAAATAATGACCGGAGCAGTATTGCCGATGGGTTGTGACATGGTTATCCGCTACGAGGATTTGCAAAAAACAGTAAGTACTGCCGGAACATTTTTTAGCATACAATCTGGCGAACACCAAAAACGACAAAATATTCATGAAAAGGGATTAGACGCGAAGCAAGGAGAAGTTCTAATAGAGAACAATAAAAAAATCAATGAAAACGATGTGGCCATTGCAGCAGGTTGCGGTTACAGTCGTTTGAAAGTAAAAAGAAAATTACGCTTTTTGGTGGTAAATACAGGCAATGAATTGGTGGCCACGCAAGAAAAACCGAAAGACCATCAAATTAGAATGAGCAATGGAATATTGCTTGAAACCATGATCAGAAAGTGGGGAGGGAAAAGTACTTGCTTGCAGGTCAACGACCATGTTGAAAGTCTTCAAAAGCTTATCCACGATTGGGAAAAAAAAGTAGATGCTATTCTTTTTACAGGAGGAGTTTCAATGGGGCAATCGGATTTTGTGCCTGAAGTATTAAAGAATGAAAAGTATCACATTCATTTCCATGGTGTGCAACAAAGGCCGGGAAAGCCCTTTTTGTTTGCCACCAAGGCGCATTGTGCAGTCTTTGGCTTTCCGGGAAACCCGGTTTCTGTAAGTGTTTGTGCCAATTACTATTTAAGAGCATGGATGCATCAGGCACAATGTGATGAAACACTTGTTCGTGAAAAAGTAATTTTGGGTAAGGAAATTTTCTTTGATAAAAAATTGGACTATTTCCTGCCGGTATTCATAGAAAAACAGTCTGAAGCAACAGGAATCCCCATACAAATCAATGGCTCGGGGGATTTTATTAATCTAAGAAAAACACAAGGTTATGTATTGCTTCCTGCAGAAGAAAATCATTTTGAAGCAGGCAAATCATTTACCTACATTGACTTCTCATGACAATTCACCAAAGACCAGGGTGCAGCTGTAATGCTTAGCTTCTATTTGATCAGATGTAAGTAGATAGGTTTAGCGAAATGGCTAACTTGATGCTTGTTTAAACTCGCCCGGAATTTCCAACTCAAAGACGGTTCCATTGAGATTCATGAAACGATAGGATGCATCTAACTGATCGGCCAGTGATTGAATCAAAACCAAACCCAAAGATTTGATATTGTTCATTTTTTCATCATGCGAAAAACCCGGACCATTGTCGCTCACCCGCACTTTTATGATGCCATATTCACCGGCTTTCACCGTTACAGAAATAAGATGATGATCGCCATCTTTAAAAGCATGTTTAAAGCTGTTCGAAAGCAATTCATTAAGAATAATGCCGCAAGGAATAGCCCGCTTGATATCCATGGGAACCCGTTCGATATCGGCAATAATCTCAACTTCAGCGCCAATATTATAGGAATATTTAATTTGATCGATTAATTCAGTGATATAACCTTTCATATCAATATGGGTAAAATCATTCCCTTGATAAAACTTTTGATGAATCAAGGCCATGGAATTAATCCGGTTCTTGCAATCCAAAAAAGCTTGACGTGTTTCTTCAAGATCCACAAGGTTCATCTGAAGATTGATCATGCTGCTGATAACGGCCAGATTGTTCTTTACCCGATGGTAAACCTCGGCCAACAAAATTTCCTTATCCTTGAGCGCCTGCTCCAAATGGAGGCGTGATTCTTCTACCTTTTTAAATTGTAACTCCAGCAAAGTGCGTTGCATTTCCTGTAAATGCAACAATAAAAAACACATAAAACCAACCACCCAAAAACTAATTAGGGCAAAAACCATAAATTGTTTTTCGCTGTAGGCAACTTCTACCAAAGTAATAGGTGCAAGCAAAGACTTATCGAGCAAACTCACCACAAACAAAACCATCGACAAGCCCATATAAAAATACAA
>JBILVQ010000306.1:0-3563 GCA_044370375.1 Bacteroidia bacterium | reverse complement strand
TAATCTCATTTGATAATTATTGATGTGTGTCCAAACATTGCCGGTAAATTGCATCTAACCGCACCAAAAATATCATTTTATTGCGGTTTTCTTTCAGAGGTAAACAAATGCCTTCAAGACCGAATGCCCGCTAGTCGTTTGGAATCGCTTCCATCCGTTTTCAAACGGTTGACAAACGCTTCCATCCGTTTCCATCCAGCAATTTTCTTTTGGCATTATGATCTGCTTTGTAATTTGCTTTACGAACTATGCCGTTAAGGCCCCTCAAATTTTAACCATCATTGAATTTATGGTTGAACCCAACAGCGTTTGTTTTATTTACCACGCCTCTATTTTTGCCCATCCCTAAACCATACCGGGTTATGTCCCAAAAAAAAAGCCCCTCCAATTATGGAGGGGCTCGTAGAGACGCGATGCCTCGCGTCTCTGGTTTGTTCAGACGCGATGCTTCGCGTCTCGGGTTTCATCAGACGCGATGCTTTGCGTCTCGGGTCTTATGAGACCCAATGTATTGGGTCTCATGAGACGCGAGGCATCGCGTCTCTACGTTACGCCTTTTCTGCCACCTTCGGTGCAGCCGACAATATTTCTTCGTTGGCCAATTCTGCAAATTGGGCAAAGTTTTTCACGAAGGCTGCCGCTAAATTGCTCGCTTTTTCATCGTATGCATTTTTATCGGCCCAAGTGTTGCGTGGGTTTAAAATTTCGGTGGGCACATTCGGACAAGCTGTTGGAAAACTTAAACCAAAGAATGGCAATGTTTCGAAAGCAACCTTATCAAAATCACCATTCAAAGCGCCTGAAATCAAGGCACGTGTGTATGCCAATTTAATTCTGCTGCCTACTCCGTAAGCTCCACCCGTCCAACCGGTGTTTACCAGCCAAACATTTACTTTGTTTTCTTTTAATTTCTTGCCCAACAACTCAGCATACTTGGTTGGATGCAATGGCAAAAATGCCTTGCCAAAACAAGCCGAAAAAGTTAGCGTTGGTTCAGTAATGCCCATTTCAGTACCTGCTACTTTAGCAGTATATCCTGAAATAAAATGGTACATGGCCTGTGCAGTTGTTAACTTCGAAATGGGAGGCAATACGCCAAATGCATCGGCCGTTAAAAAGAAGATATTGCTTGGGATTGGACCTACCGATGGTTCCAACGCATTGTCGATATGGTTGATAGGATAGGCAACCCTTGTGTTTTCTGTTTTGCTGATGTTGGTATAATCAACTTCAGAGGTGTTTTCATAGCACTCAATGTTTTCGAGCAAAGCACCAAATCGAATGGCATTGAAAATTTGTGGCTCTTTTTCCTGTGTTAGGTCAACACATTTTGCATAGCAACCACCTTCAAAGTTGAAGACAGATTTTTCTGACCAGCCATGCTCATCATCACCAATCAATCTACGGTTAGGATCGGCCGATAAGGTGGTTTTTCCTGTTCCGGACAGTCCGAAAAATACCGCAGTGTCTCCTTTTTCGCCAACATTGGCAGAGCAGTGCATAGAAAGAACACCTTTTTCATGCGGAAGCACATAATTCAACACGGTGAAAATACCTTTTTTGATTTCGCCGGTATAGCCGGTTCCACCAATCAAGATGATTTTGCGCGTGAAGTCGATGGCCGCGAAATTGTGCTGACGCGTTCCGTCAATGGCCGGATTGGCCCTGAAACCGGGTGCATTCACAATGGTCCACTCATGCTTGAAATCCATGATTTCATCGTGGGTAGGACGAAGGAAAAGGTTGTTAGAGAAAAGGTTCGACCAAGGATACTCATTCACTACACGAATGTTGATACGGTAGGTAGGATCGGCACAAGCATAGGCATCGCGCACATAAACCTCTTTACCGCCTAAATAAGCAGCAACACGGTTGTATAGTTTTTCAAATTTTTCGGAGTCGAAGGGAATGTTGATATCACCCCACCAAACAGAGTCCTTGGTTTTCGCATCCATTACCGTAAATTTATCTTTCGGTGATCTTCCGGTAAATTCACCGGTATCAACCGCCAGGGCTCCGGTATTGGTTAAAAAACCTTCTCCGCGTACCAGCGTTTCTTCAACAAGTTCTGCGGGGTTCAGGTTCCAGTAAGCAGCCGAAACATTGCCTAGACCTAGGTCGGCTATGCTGGCTTTGGGCGATTTAATGCCAAATTCGTTCATGAATCAATTTTTGGTGATACAATCAGTTAAAAAAGTAGGCAAAATTAATCAAAAATTGGCCTCCTTTAACAAAAAAATCACCGACCCTTCACACAACTTTCATTTTCAAATACATGCACGAGTTTTGAACCGGATACAAACTTTTTTGCCTCCGCTATAAATGCCGCTTTGTTGGCTGGTTGCCAGTCCTTTAACTCAAAACAGATATCTGTTTCTCCCTCGCGACCCCAGTATTTCTCCTGATAATCAAGGGTTTTTCCGGCCGGAGCAGCGTAATTTTTTAGCCATTCCAAAAAGGATGCTTTCAATTTGTAATCGATGCCCTGACCAATGCTGAAAAATTGAATTTTCAATGGCACCGTTGCCGCTGTTTCTGTGGTCATGTTCTTTTGATCAGCAGCGTTTTTACCGCTATCGTTTTGTATTTGCTCTCTACCGCCTGCCGTTTTTTTTGATGATTGACAACAGGATAAACTAAGGCCCAACACCAGGGCCATGGCAGAAAAAAAAAGGGTTGCTCTCATTGTTTTTTGTGAAGTTGATAAAAGCTTATGCTCAGCAGGGCCCAGCCGGAAATCATCAGCACTCCTCCCAGCGGGGTAACCGGACCTAACCAGCGCAAGTTATTGAATCCACTGATTTCTTTGGTGGCCAAAACATAAATGCTACCCGAAAATAATAATACCCCCCAAAGCAAAAGCCTGAAAATTGTTTTGGCCCTTAAGGCTTGTAATAAAACCTGACTATTGCCTAATATTAAAAACAGCAAGGCATGAAAAAATTGAAATTTTACTGCGGTTTCAAAGGAACTTAATTGTGCCGGCAACAATTTTTCTTTGAGTGCATGGGCTCCCAAGGCGCCAAAAATAACGGCCAGCATGCCCAGGAGCGCACCGGCCGTTAAATAATTTCTTTGTAATGCCTGCTTATCTTCTGCCACCGCCAATGTATTGGTTTAAATCTCCAATAGAGGATTCGAAGGTAAACATATCATTTACCATAAAGTAATTTTGCGGGTCAACGGTATAAGCATAAGCATATTTCGCAAAATCCAGTTTGGTTCCTTCAAAGGTAAACAAGGCCATTAATTCTCTTACTTGTTGCGTTGTAAAGCAATAGTTGTTACTTAATTGTCTGGCCATGTCTAATTTGGTTTGCTCAAAACTACGGCCGGCAATGCTGTTTCTTGCATTCATGAAATCTGCCGGTGCCATCACCATGCAGCCGGGAGCCTGCACATAAGCCGGCTGTGGGTTGTAAACCATGGTGGTGGTTACCTGTTGTGCAGGAATTGGATTCAAAAATGGATCATAGTAAGGATCATAAGTGTTCACAAACACCTGTTGCTGCGGGGGAACATAGGCAGGTGTAACAGGGTTAAAACCATTGGTCGTGGTATAG
>JBILVQ010000078.1:0-12643 GCA_044370375.1 Bacteroidia bacterium | reverse complement strand
ATATCAACGGTTCCATCAGCGGGATTGGGTTTAGGGTTTACTCCTAGTTTTTCAGGATTGAAATAGCGCAGTTGAGCCAAATCGCGTTGGGTTCTGATAATGTCGGTGCGCGAAAACAACTGTCCGGGCTTGGTACGAACCTCTCGCAAAATTACCTTATCGTTGGTTTTGGAATTTCCCGTTACCGTAATTTTGTTAATGATGGCCTGCCTGCCTTCATAGATTCTCATTTCCAAATCAATGCTGTCGTTTTCTACAAGAATTTCAACGGGGGTAACTTGAAAAAACAAATAACCGTCATCCATGTACAAGGAAGTAATGTCACGGCTATCCTGACTCATGAAAAGTTTTGATTCGAGCATGGCCTGGTTGTAAACATCGCCCTTGTTGATGTTTAAAACATTGTTTAACTCTTTATCTGTGTATTTAGCATTTCCAACCCAAGTGATGTTTCTGAAATAATACTTCGGACCTTCTTCAATTTTCATCCGGATGTTGAGGTATTTTCCATCATAGCGATAAATTGTATCGCTTACAATTACAGCATCCCTAAATCCTTTTCCGTTGTATTTTGCAATAATTTTTTCCTTGTCGGCCACATAGTTTTCTTCGATATATTTTGATGCTTTAAAGATATTCCACCACTTTCTTTCTTTGGTTTCCTTCATGGCTCTTTTGAGCTTTTTTGAAGCGATGGTTTTGTTTCCTTCAAAGATGATTTCGTTGATTTTTACTTTTTGTTTTTTGTTGACCAGAATCATCAGAATAACACTATTAGGCGCTGAAGAATCGGCTCTTTGCGTGATGCTGACCTTGGTGTCGAGGAAACCCTTGTCCACAAAAAACTCCTTGATGGTATTGGAGGTTGTAACAATTAGATTTTCGGTTACAATTTTTCCCCTGATGAGGTTTATTTTTTCTCGAATGTCATCTGCCTCGTGTTTTTTAACCCCTTTAAAACTAAACTTTGATAAACGGGGTCTTTCTTCAACCTGAATACCAAGGAAAATGGTTTTTCCTTGAATTTTGGTTGCTACAATGGAGATATCTGCAAAGAGGTTTAACTCCCAAAGGCTTTTGATGGCTTTGGTAATGCCATCGCCGGGCACGGTGATTTTATCGCCAACCGAAAGGCCCGAAGCAATTATCAGTACGTTTTTATCTAAATAATCGGTTCCGGAAACAGTTATTCCGCCAATTTCATACTCAGAGGGAAGAGAATAATCAATGGTAGAAGGTTGGCTTCCGCCCAATACGACCTGTGCTTTGGTGTGATAAGAACAGAAAAGAAACAAGAAAACAAGAAAAATATTTTTAATCATTTTGCTTGCTTTATTTGATCGCTGGTAAGGCCAAACCTTCTTTCACGTTGTTGATAGTCAAGGATTGCTTTTTTCAACTCCTTTCTGTCGAAATCAGGCCAAAGAGTTTCGGTAAAATAAAACTCTGCGTAAGCACATTGCCAGAGGAGAAAATTGCTAATGCGATGTTCGCCGGAGGTTCTGATTAACAATTCTGGATCGGGGATACCGGCTGTATTTAATTTTTCTGCGAACATGTTTTCGGAAATATCGTTTGCCGAAATTTTTCCTTCAATAGCGTCTTTCACCAATGATTTTGCGGCTTCGGTAATTTCCCATTTGGCACTGTAACTCAAGGCCAGTATAAGGGTTAAGTGGCTGTTTTGAGCTGTAAGGCGGATAGCTTCTTCCAATTCCTTTTTGCAATTGGGAGGCAAGGCATTGGTGTTTCCAATGGCCAAAAGGCGGATATTGTTTTTATTCAGGGTGGGAACTTCATTGCGGATGGTGCTTACCAATAATTCCATCAGTGCGTCCACTTCCTTTTGGGGTCTGCTCCAGTTTTCGGTACTAAATGCGTAAAGTGTCAGGAACTTTATGCCCATTTCGGCACAGGCTTCTACCGACTCTTTAACTGACTTTACTCCGTTTTGATGACCAAAAATTCTCAATTTTCCCATCTTTCCGGCCCAACGGCCGTTGCCATCCATGATGATGGCTACATGTTGGGGCAATTTGTTTGGGTCAATTTCTGTTTTTTTCATCGGTTGGCAAAGATAGGAAAGCCGCGCTTACTTCCCAGAGATATAGCTGGGGCATTTTCCTTTAGGGTTTTCCAGTTTAAAGGTGAAAGAAACACCGAAGAAAGAATACCAGTCTTTTGTTTTTGCGTTTCCTCTTTGTTTCCCGCTGTTTATGGCCGGATTATCGGCCGGTTTTTCGAGGCTGGGGTCGGAAAGGGCTGCTGCTTCCTCTCCTCTTTCGAAGCGAAGGGTGTTATAATCGGGGTAGGTGGTACTCACATCGTCAAGGTAATCGGTCCAGGTTTTTCGCAAGCCCCATTCAAAGCCGATAGAAGCTTTTTTGCTTAATCCGGCTTTTATTCCAAAGCCAAAGGGCATGTTGGCCTGAAGCCTGCGGTAATTTACCCGCTTGTAACGGGCTGTTCCCTGACCTTCGGTATCCAGATTTTTGAGAGCAATCCACGAACCGTTTAATTCGGCCTTCGGGTTAAAATAAAACATTCCCAGCCCCCAAAACATATATGGGGAAAAGGGAAAAATAAAGCCGGGTGTTTCACCGCCTATTTCAAAAGGCAAAAAATTAAAGACAAACTGAGAGTTTATTTCCGCAATATCGCTTCTGAAATGAAGGTTTCTTTGCTGATAATTCTGTAGACCGGAAAATTTATCGTTGGCATAAATTCTTCCGTAAGATGCAGTATTTCTCCAACCCCAGCGTTCGCTAAAATTGTGCTGAAAAATAAGGCCTCCTGCAGGACGAATGATGTTGATAAAGGTAAACCGTTCATTGAGGTCGCCCATGTAATGACTGCCGCCCACCCAAAAGCCAATTTCCTTGTGTGGCAGAAAACGTTGTGCCACCACATCATGAGCCATCAGCGAAAAAAAGAGCAGAAGCAGCGTTGTATAGCGGCCGGTTTTTATCAAGGCAAAAATGTTGGACTATTTAAGAGACTCTAACGCTTTTTTAGCCTTTTCATTGTTAGGGTCCAATTCTTTTACCTTGGTCCAGGCATCTTTCGATTTTACGTTGTCTTTGTTGCTGTAATAGTAAAAGCCAAGGTAAGAATAAGCTTCAACCAGATCTTTGGTACTTTTGGCAGGGTCGGTAACCTTGCTGATAAAGGTTTCGTAATGTGGCAAGGCCAAACCAAGTTTAGAGTCCGGATCGAGCTGAGCATTCGCCCTGGCACGCCAAAAATAGCCAAGGGCCAGGTTTTGCTGCATGGTGGTAACTTTTAGAAAAGCAGAATCTGCATTGGCAAAATCTTTTGAAAAATAATAGGCACGTCCTAAGGTAAAGGCATCGTTGGCAGAAATGGGTTTTCTTTTCTCTTTGTTTTTAAAGGCAGCAATACACTCTTGGTATTTTTTAATTTTGAAATAGGTAGCACCCATTTCTCCGTGTAAATCATATTTGGTGGAGTCCATAGAAAGTGCTTGCTGATAATCCAAAATAGCCAGTGAATCTTTTCCTGTTTTGGCCAATAGCTTACCTCTGTATTCGTAATCACTCGACAAAATGGAAGTTCCTTCTTTAGGAGCTCTTCTGAAAAAATTATTGATAAAAGTTATTCCGTTTGGAAAATCCCCTTTTTCAAAATAAGAGTAGGCCAATAGCCTGTTTACATAGTTTTTTGAACTATCGGTTTGAACAATTTCAGAAAACTGAAGAATGGTTTCGTCATAGTTTTTGTTTAGAAAAAGGAAGGATGCGTAGCGAATTCTTGCGCCTATCTGATTGCCCGACAAATCGAGGTAACGCTTATATTTTTGTTTGGCTTTTTCGTATTGTTTGCTAAGGTAATACAACTCTCCTTGTTCGCGATAGGCGGGGGCAAAAGAAGAATCGATTTGTGCTGCTTCTTGGTATTTTTCAAAGGCCAGGTTATAGTTTTTTGAACGGCCATACAGTTGACCCTGACGGAGAATTGCTTTTACAGAGGACTTATTTAGTTCCTTCGCTTTGTTATATTGTGCAATGGCGTTGTTGCCATCTGTTTTTTCTTGGTAATAGTCGCCCATTAAAATATAAATCTCAGGATTTTTAGGATCTAGTTTTGTTGCGAGGGTAAGGAGCTCAAAAGCTTTATCAAGGTCTTTTTTTTCTGCTTTGATGTATGCTTCAGCAATTTTCATCAAGGGCAGTGAGCTTTTCGGATCTGCTAATTTTTTTGCCTGTTCAAAAAAAGTTTGCGCCTGAGCAAGGTTGCCATTGTATTGAGCAATTTTTCCTAGTCCAATGTAATTGAGTGGATTGTTGGCGGCCACTTCCGTTCCTTTCTTAAAAAGAACAGCAGCAGAGTCGCGGTCTTCACTGTTAAATGCATTTTCCCCGAAATAATAATAGATATCCCCATTGGCGGGATCCTTTTGCAAAAGGCTTTTAAACTCGCGCGTTGCCGACTCAAACTGTTCGTTTTCTGTGAATTTTTGGGCGTTCAGTAAGCTTTGTGATTGTGCGGCAAAAGTGCCCGACAATACAAGGAGGGAAATAAAAAGTGCTTTCATAATCTTTTAGTGGTTGCAAAAGTAATCAAAGAAAAAAAACAGCGCAGCAAAGCGGGAATCAAAACACAGACCAAAGAAGGATTTTTGATGTGTTTAATGCCTCCAACTCCTTTTATTTCTGTGAATTATTGTTAAACCTGCTTGTTTATTGGTGATGTCGCAAAAGTTGGGGTTTTCAATAAGAGGAAGCTAACCGCGATTGGTTTATTTTTTTTGTTTGTCCTGCAAAAAGAATTTCACAGGAACGGTATAAGCCACTCTCGCATTTTTTCCATTTTGCTTTCCGGGCTTCCATTGCGGAAAAGCCTTTACTGCTCTCAGTGCTTCAGCATCCAGCATCGGTGCGTCTTTTACTCCTCTTTTGACTTCTGCTCCTGAAACGCTGCCGTCTTTTTCTATCACAAAATAAACATACACTATTCCTTGGATGTTTTTTTCTTTTGCTTCCGTAGGATATTGGATTTCGGACCCTAAGAAAAGGAACAATGAGTCCATTCCTCCTGGAAATTCAGGCATTTCTTCTACCGAAACAAAAATCTGGTCGTAGTGATTTTCTGCCCGAATGACGGCCGTTGAATCTGACTGAGCGATAGCAAAATGGTGGCTTAAAAAAAGCAAAAGGAAGGCTAACCAGGAATTGGTTGTGTTTTTCATGTTTATTTTTCTAATTGAATTAATCTGACAGGAGCACTGGCAGGCACCATGCCTTGCAGTTTAATCATTCTTTGACCCTTTTCACCGGCAACAAAGGCAACAAAGCCCATGCCGAGGCCGGCACGGGTTTGACGGTTAATCATAAAAACATCGCGTACCAATGGATAATCCTTGGTTAATACATAAGCTTGGTATGGTTTGTAATACCTTGTCATGGGGTTCTCCACCGTTTCTTTTGTAAGCCCGATTACCTTTACTTTTTGTAAAAAACGCTGCGATAAAGTGTCGTCTTTGTCGCTGATCCAGTTAACACTGATAATACCCATTGCGTAAGGATGAGTAGCCACATGGTTAATAACCTCATCATTGCTTTTTACCGCATAACAGTTTTTTTGAAAGGGCGCATTGTTGATTAGTTCCTTCATGTAACGGGCATTGGTAGATTCGTTGTTATCGAATACAACCTCCACTTCCTGATTGGGATTGGTGGGCCAAGTAAGCGCTTCACCGGTCAATACTTTTTTTATGTAGTCGAGCATCAGGGCTGTATCGCGGTTTTCGGGATGAACAATTAAAGCAATGGCATCTTCGGCAATTTTGGTGGTTTTCGGGAAGATGTTTTTTGATTCAAAGGTTTTTCTTTCTTCGGCAGTTAGGTCGCGGTTGAGGACAGCCACTTTGCATGAGTCGCTGAGCAATGCATTGATTGCATCTTGTTCTGTTTGATACCTTACATTGACATGAGCGCGCTCATATAAGTTTTGAAAGGTGTACACCTGGTTTTGGAACAGCAACGTATAGGATTCATCTACGCTGATGTTAACGGTTCCGGAGGTGGGCGTATCGGTAGGTTCGGTTTGTTGATTGGGTGTTCCGCAGCTGTTAAGCAGTGCGAATAAGCCAATTGAAACCCATAAAATAGTTGCTTTCATGGTTTTAGTTTAAAGGGTGAAAAAACAATTAATTTTCGGCTGCAGGATTCTTTTTCCTAAGGCGAAGTGTCATGTAAATTCTAAACGCAGCATAAAGTAAAATAACCACTCCCAGCATTCCGCGGTTGTTGGGCAGAAGTTCGTAAAAGGCGTCAGAAAACAGGAGGGCCAAACCAAGGGCGATATAAACGGTTACCATGATAAGCCCGAAATAAAAGGCGACACTGCGAAGGGTTTTATTAGAATCTTGCTGCATAAAAATTATTGAGTGACAAAGCGAATGGGCAAGGTAAAGGAAACAAGGGCAGGTTTTCCATCCTGAATTCCGGGCGACCATTGAGGCATTTTACCAATTACACGCATTGCTTCTTTTTCGAGGTTTTCTTTTCCTTTTTGTGGATTTACGATTTTAATGCCGGTTGGAAAACCGTTTTTATCGATTACAAAGTAAACAAAAACCGTCCCTTGATTGCCAATTAATTTATCATCTTTTGGATAAAGTATGTTTTTTTTGAGAAAACGGAACAGTTCAGCTTCTCCGCCGGGGAAAACAGGCATGGTTTGTACTGCCCGATGGACGGTATTATCGGGCACAACATCTATGATCGGAATCGTTGTTTCGGAACCGGATCCAAGCCCGTTAGGGTTTCCAACTGCGGAGTTTATGTTTGCACCTCCGGTTTCGGCATTTCCTTTGTTTTCTGGCGTTTCAGGTGTCTTTTTTTCCTGTTCATCGGTTTTAACCGGTAAAGGTTCGTTTTGCACCACCGGTACAATGTTTTCGCGGGTTGAAACCGGAGGCTCTACAGCCTTTAATGGTTCTGCCGGTTTAAGCGGTTCAACAGGTAAAATTTTGGTGATGAAGATTTCACCGTCTAGAATTTTTTGCGCGGGTACCATCTCTTGTTCGTTGTTTGAGAGCAAGATAAAGGAAGATGGAATGGCAATAAACAGGGAGGAGGCGATTAGCAAGGCAAGCAGTAAGGTTTGGTTATACTCCCTTCTGATTTTGAAGGCACCAAATGCCTGGTTGCGGTTTTGAAAAACAATTTGGTTGCGTTCTGCGTCAACCACATTCATCCAATCGGATGATAAAACAGGAATTGATTTCATGGTATTGCGGGTTTTAAGTGAACAAACTTGACGGAAAAAATAATTTTCCGCAGGGTTCATTACGATTTCCGTTTTTGGAAAAACATCATGTAGGGGTTGTGTTGAGGAACACGACCCATACATGGTGTTGTAATTAGCCTAGTAAAGTTTTTTTCACCTTAAACGATTAGCGCAATACAAATCGAACAGGAAGGGTATAAGAAACTAATGCCGGACGACCATTTTGTTTGCCGGGCGCCCATTTAGGGAGAGAGGAGATAACTCGAATGGCTTCTTTATCCAATCCGGGTCCGCCTTTTACACCGCGTTTTACTTCAACATTGGTTACTTTACCTTCTTTGTTCACAACAAAGTATACGTAAACAACCCCTTGAATGTTCGCATCTTTTTCCATGGCAGGATACTGGATGTTTTTGGCGAGGTATTTCATGAGTGCCTCTTCACCACCCGGGAAAACGGGCATTTCTTCTACTGACATAAAAACTTTGTCAGGTTCTTCTTCTACCACTTTTTCTCCGGTTCCTTCTTCCACAATGATAATGTCATCACCTGACCCTTGTTGTGTAACATCAGCAACCTGGGCTTTAATTTCTTCCTGAACAGGAGGTGCTTCATCTTCGGGAAGGGGCTCATCCACAACAACCGGAGGGGTAAACTTGATGGTTTCCATTACCGGTGGTGGTGGCGGTGGTGGTGGTGGTGGCTCTGTTTCGTCTACCGGTGGAGGAGCTTCAAGGTCAACCACAACTTCGGTATTTGTTTTAACTTCCTCTTCTTCCGCTTTGGAAATCATTTCCAAAATAGCCGGCAAGCTGGTAAAGAAAACGAAGGTGATGGAAGAAATCAACAGTGCTACAAAAACTGTGCGGTTGTATCCTCTGCGGATTTGGTAGGCACCATAAGACTGGTTTCGGTTCTGAAATACGATATCGTTTCGTACATCAGCTACCTCATTCATCCAGCCTCCTGAAAATAAATTGTTTTCTGACATGGCTTTTCAGTTTATGGGTTAGCTTTCATTAATTCTAATTCGTCGGGCGAAAGATCCACCAAGGCATATTTACCAACATAGCAGATGTTGAGTTCATCCAACATATCAATAACGTTACCGTAGGTAGCTTTGTCATCAGTTTTCACCAGGGCCATCAAGGCTCTTTTGTCGCCTTTTGCCTTTGATGCCAGCCTTTTGAAAGTTGTATCAGCAATAGCGCGGGAAGCTCTTTGGCGGTCAAGGTTTTCGATTTCTTCTTTTGCCCATTTGTTATAGTCGAGTAAAAGTTTGTGCACTCCATCTTTGCTAAAATTAGATTTTTGCAATTGAGTTTCGCCTTTCTTAAACTCTCCGAAGTACCAATAGATGCTGTTGTTTTCGCTCAAAAGAAAAGTAACAGCATTGTTTACCTTCATTTGATCTTCTTTTTTTACATCATCAAAAGGCATGTTTATTTCCATGGTTTTGGGCTTGCTAAAAGTTGTTGTCAACATAAAGAAGGTGAGCAACAAAAACGCAAGGTCAACCATGGGGGTCATATCAATTCTGGTAGAGGATTTTTTGGCGCGCTTTTTACTATGCTTGCCTTTTTTACCGCCTTCTTCCCCACCGGTATTTACATCAGCCATTGTTTCAGGTTATTAACGGTTAATAATTAATTGGCCGGTCCTTCCAGATCGGTGATGAGGTTGAAGCGATAAACATCTTTCTTTTTAAACACTTCAATGACCTCTTTTACAGAAATGTAATTGGCTTTAGCATCAGCTTTGATGGCACAACGCAAAGGTTCGTAGGTAAATGCTATTCCTTTGGCGGCAGCATCATCTTTTTGTCTTTGCGCTTCTTTTGCTGCTTCAATCCTTCCAAAATTAATCCAATCGCCCAGTTGATTATTCAGTGAATCCAGCGGAACACCGGGAGAGCCACCTTTGGCGTTGAATTTGGTTTTTTCACCTTCATCTAAATTGATGTAGGCTTTAAGGCTTTGAACCGGCAGTCCAAAACTTGTCATGATGGAGAAGCGCTTTACTTCTTCTTCCGTAAAGGCAACTTTATATTGTTGACCCATCCGTTTAAGCAGATTGGCCCTCACTTCTTTTCCGGTGATGTTAAAGAATGCTCGTCCTTTATCATCCACAGAAACAACCATTACGTTATCGGGCAATATTTTTTCTGAAATGGAAGATGGAGTATCAACCATAACAGGCTCTTGTGCCCTGAACTGAGTGGTTAGCATAAAGAAAGTTACCAGCAGGAAGGCAAGATCCACCATGGGTGTCATGTCCAGTGAAGGACTGCTCCGGGGCATTTTTACTTTTGGCATGGTTTACTGCTAGTATAAATTATTAGTACGTTGTACTAAAATTAGTTTTTTTCGTTGAAGGTTTGTACAATGCTGTAGCCGGCTTCATCAATACCATACGTTAGGGCATCGATTTTCGTGCTGAAGTAGTTGTACATGATAATGGCCACACAAGACCCGGTGATACCGAAGGCGGTGTTAATAAGTGCCTCGGAAATACCGGTTGCAAGAGCCGTTGCATCAGGAGCACCGGCATTGGCAAGAGCGGCAAACGCACGAATCATTCCAAGTACGGTTCCAATCAGACCAAGGAGGGTAGCGATGGAGGCGCATGTAGAGATGATGACAAGGTTTTTGGAAAGCATTGGCAATTCCAAGGAAGTTGTTTCTTCAATATCTTTCTGGATCGCAGCTGTTTTCGCTTCTTTATCCATGGAATTGTCGCTCAGAACTTTTTTGTATTTGCTGATACCGGCTTTGATAACGTTGGCAACAGAGCCTTGTTGTTTATCGCATTCGGCCATTGCGTTGTCTAATTGTCCGTTGCTCAGCATTTCTTGAACTTTTCTAACGAAAGACTCTACTCTTCCTTTTCCTTTTGCTTTTGCAATAGTGATAAAGCGCTCAATAGAGAATACAATTACCAAAAGGTTTACACAAAGCAGAATGGGTACGATAAAACCACCCATGTAAATCATGGCCAGATAGTTTCCGGGTTTTGGATGTCCTTCTGCGTCAAAATTGTCGGGGGCACCCATGATGAATTGGTAAATAATAATGCCAACCACAAGACAAGCAGGAACAGCAATTGATGCGAACAGGCCTTGTATTCCACCGGATGATTTTTTATTGCTCATTGTTTTTTAATTTTGGTTTTTAAAATTGGTTTGTTTTTGAGGGAGGGCAAGTTTAAGAAAAATTTCTTTTATTCATTCAAACGAATGCGTTAAAGAAATATTGTTTATCTTGCTTTTAGCCTTTTTTTGACAATTTTTGTGTTTATCATTCGACCAATTTTGGAATTGTCTGGTTGAATAGATGCTTAAAAGAACATTTTTGCATAATGAACCCTTGAACAATCATTTAAAACGCTGATAATGAGGAAAATAATTTTGTTTTTTTTCGTGCTTTTCTTTTTTCAACAGCTCGGCTATGCACAGTTTTTTAAAGGATTTGGTGCCACCTTGGGCGGTACTGCTTCGTGGCAGAAGTGGAAAGATTTTGAAGCCGGGTCGCAACAAAGAGGGAAAATGATTTTTTGGGGCAATGGGGCCTTGTTTGCCGAAATGGTAGACCATGAATATTACCGATGGCAAACAGAGTTTCAATGGGGCATGATGGGCAGTAAAAGGACACCGGTGGCACCAAGGGTAAATTTGCAGTATTTGTCGTGGGGCAATTATTTAAAACTTCGACAAGAGCTGTATGATGTAACGCCTTATTTATTGGTGGGCCCGAAAGTAGCCTATTTGCTTAACAGCAGTTTTCCGGGCTTTAAACAAATACATCCGGTTTTGTTTTCTGCTCTTGGGATGGAGTTTCTTTACAAAAGACCCTTGATATGGCTGGTAGAAGTTGGATACGATTGGGATATTACCCCTGCCATGAAAACAGATAAGTATCAGGCCAGAAATAATGCATTGATTCTAAGGGCCGGTGTAAAATGGGAGATAAAAAAGAAGGCCCGCGGTTGCGGACCTTCCAGGTACAGAGAAAATGTTTCTACGGATTAAGTTTTAGCAAAACTGATCGAAGGCCATCTTTAAATTATCTGCAATCATTTGTGCACTGCGGCCTTCAATGTGGTGGCGTTCAATAAAGTGAACTAATTTTCCGTCTTTAAACAGCGCAATGCAAGGAGAGGACGGAGGATAGGGCAACATGAACTGACGTGCCTTTGCCACTGCTTCTGTATCGAAACCGGCAAAAACAGTGGTCAGTAGGTCGGGCTTTTTTGCGTTTTCAATGGCCATTTTTACACCGGGTCTTGCCGATCCTGCGGCACATCCGCAAACCGAATTGATAAAAACAAGTGTGGTGACGTTTTCTTTTTTCAAAGCCGCATCAACGTCATCCGGGGTTATAAGTTCTTTGAAACCAACCGCAGTCATTTCTGCTTTCATTGGTTTTACGAGTGGTTCGGGATACATAATTTTAGTTTTCTGCAAAATTAACAATTAAACAAACACCAAGCCTTTCCTTTTGTTGGTGAAGGGAACAAAAAAATTTGTTCAATTTTAAATTAAGTTATACTTTAGTGGCATCGTATTGTTTAATTATTAATTATTTATTTTTTATGAAAGAGTATTCTAAAACCTGCGCCAATTGTGGTGAAAATATAGCAGGAAGGTCAGACAAAAAGTTTTGTGACGATAGTTGTAGAACCGCCTTTAACAACGGTGGAGCCGTTTCGCGAGATGGATTGGTTCGGTCTATAAATTATCGCCTAATGAAGAACAGAAGAATTTTGCAGGATTTGATTCCTGAGGAAGGAAAAATAAAAGTTTCTGGCCAACGATTGAGCAATGCAGGGTTTGAGTTCAAGTATCATACCCATACGTATACCACCCAAAAAGGTGCTACTTATGTTTTTTGCTATGATTTCGGTTACTTGGCACTGGACAACAATTTTTTTATGTTGGTGAAACGGGTTGAAGGTCCAATACCAGCAGCTTTAGCAGAAGATAAAACCAATGTAAAAGAGAAGGCAGAACTTAGGGCCGTTTAGGCAATGGTCCAGGTGTTTTTGCCTTTGAGTAAATCGTCAAGGTTTCCCTTGCCAAATCTTTCAGTAATTTGGTTGCACTGCTCCGTAACGAGATTTTCGTAGGTGGGTCGGTTTTCGCAGTAAAAAACACCAAAGGGTCGGGGAAGTTCATGCCCTGTGTTATGGTCTTCAAAAAAACGAGCCAGAATTTGCGCCTTGTTGAGATTGGTTTCGTCATGAATCCACAAGTCGTTTTTGCTGAGATTGTTTTCGGTTAAATGAACCTTTTTGGGGTTGGTGCCATCCAGCAGAATACCCCATTCTTCCTGATCACCGAAAACAAGCGGTTGTCCGTTTTCCATAAGAAGGGTATTGGATTTTTTACTTG
>JBILVQ010000077.1:0-12653 GCA_044370375.1 Bacteroidia bacterium | reverse complement strand
TGCAAAAGTTACCTCCTTTTATGAACGCGAAAACATGTACCTCATTAAAACCGATGAACTCGGTGAAATATACAGCAATACCCTACAAGGTTATGTCTTTGATGATTTCAATACCAATTGTCAGACTGATGCTGCAGAATACAGAATGCAAAACAGAATCATCGAAGTGCAAGGAAATCAAAACTACTGGACCTCAACAGATAGTCTCGGCCATTTTTGGTTGCGCGTGGATACCGGTAATTATCAGATGATTCTGCATCCCTCGCCCAATGCGCCTTATTGGCAAACAGCAGCCTGTTCAAACGACACCATTCAAATAAGCATTCCCAATCAATACACCACCATCGATACCTCTTTTGCGCAGGAAGCCATTGCTTATTGTCCGCTCCTGACCGTCAATCTGGCAACACCCTTTTTAAGGAGATGTTTCAACAGTAATTATTATGTGCATTATTGTAACAACGGAACCATAGCTGCAAACAATGCTTATATTGATGTGGCTTTTGATAGCTATTTGGAGGTAGATACCCTTAACCTTCCTGTTGCTTGGAGTTCATTGGGTAACAATACCTATCGCTTTGATATTGGCACGGTTGGCATTGGTGAATGTGGATCAATTCCTGTTAGCGTTTATGTTTCTTGTAACGCTCTGCTCGGACAAACACATTGCAGCGAAGCAAATATTTTTCCGGTTTCTAATTGTTTATTGCCTGCATGGACGGGAGCTGTGATCAATGTTAATGCAGCTTGTGTGAACGATAGCGTAATTTTTACGATTACCAACTCCGGTGCTGCCGGCAGTTCCCCGCTCAATTACAACATCCTTCAGGATACGGTTATGGTTTCAACTGGTTCATTTACCTTGGCCGCCGGACAATCTACCACCCTCATTTTTCCAACACCCAATGGAGCCACTTTTCTTTTGAATGCACAACAAGAACCTGGATACCCAGCCCTATTGGGTGATTCCTTGCTGAGTGTTTCGATAGAAGGCTGTGGCGGAAATCTAAATACCGGTGTGGTTACTCAGTTCAGTCAGTATGATGGCTCTCCTTTCCTTGATATAGATTGTAGAATGAATATCGGTGCCTATGACCCCAATGACAAAAGACCATTTCCTTTGGGCTATGGTAGCAACCATTACATTACAGCCAATACGGTTTTAGATTATCAAATCCGATTCCAAAACACAGGAACCGATACTGCCTTTACCGTTGTTGTGCGCGATACGCTTTCCGATTTTCTGGATATCACCACCCTTCAGGCGGGCAGTAGCAGTCACCCCTATTCTTACTTTGTTCACGGTGATAATGTTCAGGTCGTTGACTTTGTTTTCCAAAACATACAATTGCCGGATAGCAATGTCAATGAACCTGCTTCACATGGCTTTATTCAGTTTAGCATTCATCAAAAAAATGCCAATCCATTAGGAACCATTATCGAAAATACAGCAGGAATTTATTTTGACTTCAATGAGGCGGTCATCACCAATACCACCATGCATCAAATAGAAGAAAACTTCGTAGCAATGAACTTGGTAGGACTTTCAAAGAAAAGCTTTGAAATGAAGGGTTGTCGTGTTTTTCCGAACCCTGCCAACGATTTTACAACCTTTGAATTATTGGGTGAGCCAAAAGGACCCTTTCAATTAGAATTGATCTCTGCATTGGGCAACACCATTGTTAAAAGCAATCACAATTCCAGTAAAATAATCCTCAACAGAGGAGATATAGCTTCAGGGATTTATGCTTACCGCATCATGGGACCCGATGGTTTAATTGCCACAGGAAAAATCCGTTTTCAATAACAAAACTAGGCCATTTCATGAAAGTCCGATCTTCACAGATTGGACTTTTTTTTTGATTCGCATCGATGTTAAAATTCACCGGTAATCAAAGCGAAGGTCATCGTTACTTTAACAATACAGAGAGAATTTCATTGGGAGAATGATGGTTTCGTATCTCAAAAAAATACATGCCGTCTTTCCAAAATTTCATGGCCGAACAAAGCGCTGCATCACCCGGTTTCCCTTGATAAACAACTTGACCATTGTTCTGATAAACCAACAATTCATCACCAAAAACAAAGGGTAGTTGCTGCAAATTGTTTTTCTCTACCCAATAAATTCTTCTGTTGTTTGCCTTGGAATTTTGAATCGAATATTCCAAAATTCCGGTAGCATTATTCGAGGAAATAATCCAAGTGATGGTATCAATTTCTGCAGGGGTAGAAGCTTCCCACAAAGCATAGCTTACAGTGGCCACACCATTAATATTTTCTGGTTCAACACCAAGGGCAAAAATACCGGTATGGTTGGGCCGCATGGTATCCATGGTGCCACTGATACCCAGTTGACCGTAACAATGACCGTAATCGCACATGCCTACGATCCATCCGTTGGGAATATCGGCCTGTATTTGTTGCCATTGAAAAAGCAATTCACCATCGGTTAGATTATGAATGTAAAAAATAAAATGCGAGTAGGGTTCAGGTGGCGCGAAATCAACCATGGTGTCGGTATCGGTTGGATAAATGGTATAACGCTGGGCCAAGGCAGAAGCAGCATTGAACAGCATCAGAAAAAACACCAATGCAAAAAATCTATTCACCGAAGGGTAATTTAACCCGGAAAATTGCATCTCCGAAGATATACATAGTTTTTCAGAAAACACTGATTAAATGTAATTTAGCACTCATTAAGCCCCAAATATCAATTTTAATGCGTATCTTGCAGCCTTAATCACCAATGACCGGAAATATTCTATTCTTTTGACCTGCGTTTATCCGGCATTATTTATTCACCTGATCTGCTTACATGACTTTCGATTCTCTTCAAATCATTGAACCCATTCTTCGTGCCCTTAAAAATGAGGGTTACCAAACACCAACCCCGATTCAATCACAAACCATTCCGCTAACATTAGCCGGAAAAGATATCCTCGGTTGCGCTCAAACAGGCACCGGAAAAACGGCAGCTTTTGCTATTCCTATTTTACAATTGTTGGAGGCCAAACCCGTTAATCCCAAACAACGCAAAATTAGAAGTCTGATTGTAACCCCAACCCGTGAGTTGGCCATTCAAATTGGCGAAAGCTTTGATGCTTACGGCAAATTTACCCAACAAAAAAACACGGTTATCTTCGGTGGGGTTGGACAAAAACCACAAACCGATGCCCTTCAAAGAGGGGTTGATATTTTAATTGCTACTCCGGGTCGCTTGCTTGACTTATGCCAACAGGGTTATGTTCATTTCCGCGATTTGGAAATCTTTGTTTTGGATGAAGCCGACCGTATGCTCGATATGGGCTTTATTCACGACATCAGAAAACTAATTGCCTTATTGCCGAAGCAGCGACAGTCATTGTTCTTTAGTGCAACCATGCCGCCTGAAATCACCAAGCTGGCCTCCTCCATTCTTATTCGCCCGGAACGCGTTGAAGTTACTCCTGTGTCGTCCACCGCAGAAACCATTACCCAATATCTTTTATACACAGACAAAGGAAACAAAAATGCCTTGTTGTTGCATGTGTTGGAAGACAAAGCCATTAAATCGGCATTGGTATTTACCAGAACAAAGCATGGTGCCGATAAGGTGGTAAAATTTCTGCAACACCACCACATCAAAGCGGAAGCCATTCATGGCAACAAAGCACAGAACGCCCGCCAAAGAGCCTTGAACAATTTCAAATCAGGAGAAACAAGAGTGTTGGTAGCTACCGATATTGCAGCACGTGGAATCGATGTAGATGATTTGGGATTTGTGATTAATTTCGAAATTCCCAACATTCCTGAAACCTATGTTCATCGTATTGGAAGAACCGGCAGAGCAGGCGCTTCAGGCATTGCCTTGTCGTTTTGCGATGCCAGTGAAAAACCATTTTTAAAAGATATCGAAAAATTAACCGGCATTAAAATACCTGTTAAAGAACAACATCCCTATCCTTTGATGGATCACAATCCTCCACCGCCTGAAAAGAAACAACATCAGGGAAGGAATAACCAACAAAGAAGACCGGAACGACATGCCAAACCACAGCCCGGAAACAGCGCTCACGCTCCAAAAGTTGAAAAAAAACAGGGTAGTTTCCGTGGAAAAGTAATCTAGTACAAAGTACTAAATCTTATCACGGATAATTTTCTTAAACTTGTAAAGAGAATCTATTTTTCTCCTTGGCGATGAAAAATACCTGTCAGAAAATATCGATCCTTCTTGTATTGCTGCTATGCTTTTGTTTTGACATGGTTCATGCCTTTTCAAAGCAAGATAGTTTGCGTGGCAGCAACGGACCGGAGCGACTTTGGTGGAATCTCCTGCATTATGATTTATCCGTTTTTCCGGATATTCAAAACAAAAGAATAAGCGGGGTTAATCAAGTGCGCTTTGCAAAAATTTCTGACGGAGAATGGTTGCAACTCGATTTGCAATGGCCCATGAAAATAGATTCTGTGAAGGCCGGAGGAAAAGCATTGAACCTCGTTTATCGCGACTCTGTTTATCACCTTCATTTCGAAAAAAAAATAAACATGGGTGCGGTAGATTCCTTCACCCTTTATTTCTCCGGCAAACCACGCGAAGCTATTTCGCCCCCATGGGATGGTGGTTGGATTTGGAAGGAAGATGCACAAGGAAATCCCTTTGTTTCAGTAGCTTGTCAGGGACTTGGTGCCAGTGCGTGGTTTCCATGCAAAGATTATTTGGGCGATGAACCTGACGATGGTGTACGCCTGCATATCCGTGCTCCCAAGAAATTAAGTGGCATCGGCAATGGAAACCTCATCGGTATCGATAGTCATCATACAGATTTTAATACCTGGTCATGGGAGGTAAAAAATCCAATTAACAATTATAACATAATCCCTTATATCGGCAATTATTGCATGTTCAATGAAAGCTATGCTGGATTGTCCGGGACCTTGAATTGCTCCTATTTTGTCCTTCGTGGTGATTCTATGAAAGCTGTTCAACAATTCGGTCAGGTAAAGAGCATGCTCCGTTGTTTTGAAAAATGGTTCGGTCCCTACCCTTTCTATGAAGATGGTTATAAATTGGTACAAGCACCACATTTGGGCATGGAACACCAAAGCAACATTGCCTATGGAAACGGATTTGAAAATGGCTATAGAGGCAATGATTTATCGGGAAGCGGTCATGGTTTATTATGGGACTTTATCATCATCCATGAAAGCGGTCATGAATGGTTCGGAAATAATTTCGGGATAAAAGACATTGCAGATTTATGGGTTCATGAAGCCTTTACCAATTATTCGGAAACCATTTATACCGAATGCTGTTGTGGCAAAGAAGCAGCAGGAGAATATGTGGCCGGCATCCGCAAAAAAATAAAAAATGACAAGCCTATTGTTGGCGCTTACGGAGTAAACAGCGAAGGAAGTACCGACATGTATTACAAGGGCGGCAACTTGATTCATCTGATAAGAACCCTTATGAACGATGATGAGAAATTCAGAAACATGCTCATTGCCATGAACCAAAAATTCAGACACCAAACCATCGATGGAAAAGATGTTGAAGATTTCATCATACAGTATTCCAATTTACCATTAAACAAAATATTTGATCAATATTTGAGAAACACTTCCCTTCCTAAACTTTGTTATCGCAAAAAAGGAAAAAAGATTTATACATGGTGGGAAAATGTAGTTCCGGGCTTTAGCATGAAGGTGTTAAGCAACGAGGGTTTATGGTTTGAACCGGGACCAGATGCAAAACACGCCACAAAAATTATTCGAAAAGAAAAAAACGATTTTGCCATTGCTAGAGACTTTCTTGTTGAATTAGCGTTGAAGCCTTAATTTATTTAATGCTCAACCATGGGCCCAAATACATCCACATTCCAATAAAGAAAAAAAGCCCTGCAAAATAAATTACAGGGCTTCATCAAGGTTGGAATTTGATTGATCAATTCTTCTCCAAAATATTTTTTAAATTCTTTAATCCGTTTTCAAGGTCACCGCCCAGCATTTCTTCCATGTTCATGAAAGGCAACATGATGTTCATGGGATAAGGCATAGCGCCATTAAAGCCCCACTGCACTTTTGTTTGTCCTTGACCCGCATCAGTGGTTAGGAAATAAGCCTTATCCGTTGCTTCAAAAGGTCGAATGAAACGCAGTTCCATATCAATTCTTGCGCCTTCTTCGATGGCTTTAATTTCCTGTTCGCCTTTACCAACATCATCCATTTGACTGTCCCATCCGGCAACGGAACCAACGGTACCATCGGTTCCTCTGTATTCCTTTTTTTGGTTCGGGTCCTTCATGTTCCAAACACTAAAATTATCCTGATGCTTAAGGAAACGAACATATTCAAAGACTTCAGCACGCGGCTTGTTGATGGTAATTTCACGCTCTACAGCGTATTCTTTTTTCATAAAGATGGCTGCCACCAGCACCAATAGCACCAAAGCAACCAAAACTTTTAATACGGATTTGAGAATTTTCATGGTCTTTTTTTTTTAGGGTTTCATAGACAAACTTATGAAAAACATCGACAAAATTTACAAATTTGTAGAAAAATAATAAATCAGGCAACTACAAAAAAAAGCCCCGAAAAATTCGGGGCTTTTCTTTTTCCGGAAAGACTAAGGCTTATCTTTTGTCTTCTTTTACTTCTTCAAAATCTACATCGGTTGCTTCACCGGTGTTGCTTTGTTCTTGTCCTGCATTGGCTTGCGGACCAGCATCTGCGGTTGATGCATTCTTGTACATATCTTCAGAAGCGGCAGTCCAAGCGGCATTTAAACGTTCCATGGCACTTTCAATAGCAGCAAAATCTTTTGATGCATGTGCTGCTTTCAAATCACTCAGGCCTGATTCAATGGCACCTTTTTTATCGGCTGGAATTTTATCGCCATACTCTTTCAATTGTTTTTCTGTTGAGAAAACCAAACTGTCGGCAGCGTTCAATTTATCAATTTCTTCCTTGGCTTTTTTATCGGCATCAGCATTGGCTTCTGCTTCGGCTTTCATGCGTTTGATTTCATCATCACTCAAACCGGAAGAAGCCTCGATTCTAATTTGCTGTGATTTTCCGGTGGCCTTATCTTTTGCTGATACGTGCAAAATTCCGTTTGCATCAATATCAAACAACACTTCAATTTGCGGTACACCTCTTGGTGCGGGCGGAATGCCATCCAAGTGGAATCGGCCGATGGTGCGGTTTTGAGCCGCCATGGGTCGTTCACCTTGCAAAATATGAATTTCAACAGAGGTTTGACTATCAGATGCAGTACTAAATACTTCTGATTTCTTGGTAGGAATGGTTGTATTCGCTTCAATCAGTTTGGTCATCACACCGCCCATGGTTTCAATACCCAAAGAAAGCGGAGTAACATCCAACAACAATACATCTTTTACTTCACCGGTTAAAACACCACCCTGAATGGCTGCACCAATCGCAACCACCTCATCCGGATTCACTCCTTTTGAAGCTTGTTTTCCAAAGAAATCTTCTACCGCCTTCTGAATGGCCGGAATACGTGTTGAACCTCCTACCAAAATAATCTCATCAATATCGGAAGTACTGTAACCTGCATTCTTTAAAGCAGTTCTGCATGGTTCGATGGTTCTTTTGATTAAACTATCGGCCAATTGTTCAAACTTAGCGCGAGATAAGGTTCTAACAAGGTGCTTTGGAATGCCATTTACAGGCATGATGTAAGGCAAGTTGATTTCTGTTGAAGAACTGCTCGATAATTCAATCTTGGCTTTTTCTGCACCTTCTTTCAAACGCTGCAATGCCATTGGATCTAAACGCAAATCCAATCCTTCATCGCTTTTAAATTCATCAGCCAACCAGTCAATAATTACTTGGTCAAAATCATCACCACCAAGGTGGGTATCACCATCTGTTGATTTCACTTCAAAAACACCTTCTCCTAATTCCAAAACAGAAACGTCATGTGTTCCTCCACCGCAGTCGAAAACCACAATTTTCATATCGCGGTTCTTTTTGTCCAAACCATAAGCAAGGGCAGCAGCAGTTGGTTCATTGATGATTCTGCGAACGGTTAAACCGGCAATTTCACCTGCCTCTTTGGTGGCCTGACGTTGCGCATCGTTGAAGTAGGCAGGAACGGTAATAACCGCTTCTGTAACGGTGGTTCCCAGATAGTCTTCTGCGGTTTTCTTCATTTTCTGAAGCACCATGGCAGAAATTTCCTGAGGTGAATATTTACGGTCGTCAATGGCAACACGGGGAGTATTGTTGTCGCCTTTTACCACATCGTAGGGTACTCTTTTGATTTCATTGCTTACCTTATCAAAGGTTTCACCCATAAATCGTTTAATGGAATAAATGGTTTTTTTAGGATTGGTGATGGCCTGACGCTTAGCAGGATCTCCCACCTTTCTTTCTCCATTATCTACAAATGCAACGATTGAAGGAGTTGTTCTGCGACCCTCGCTGTTGGGAATTACAACAGGCTCGTTTCCTTCCATTACAGAAACGCAGGAGTTTGTTGTACCAAGGTCAATTCCGATTATTTTAGCCATGATGATTAATTTTTCTTTTCCTCCTTTTAGTCAATCTCTGTGCCATCTAATCTTTTTCGATTTTCAGCCGAAAAATTGACATACTTACTGAAAAATTAATCCTGTCACCCAAAAAGCTTCTGCCAAAACGACAGACTATTGAAAATTCAGGTCTTTGGTGTATTGTCCGGAAGCCAATTCCAGCTTACTTCTGAAAGTGAGTGGACGAAAAACATGCACCGATTCATAGCGGCAGGAGAAAATACCCAAGCCATTTTTGATATTGGTATAAAAAGGGCGTTCCTGATAAATAACGGTTGAAGAGGGTTTTGAAATTTCGGAATAGATGTTGAGTTCCTCTCCACCTGCGGTAATAAATAACTCCATGTTGCCCGGTAAACGGTTAACAGAATTATCGCTAAAGGCAATATCTTTCCGCGATTGAAGGTATTTATAAAAATCTTCTCCTTTTACGGTTTCTACCCTAACATCGGTTCCATTCAGGTTAGAAGCCGACCAAACAGGCTGCGACCAATCTAAAAATTTGTAGACTGTATCATTGCCCTGCACAAATTCTTTGTAATGAAAGCGAATGGTCAACTGGTAATCACGACCATTTTTTCCGGTGGTAAAGGAGGGGCGAAAATCGGAATAAGTAGTTTCATCTGTTTTGAAAGAAACCTCGTTGCCTAACAACTTAAAGGCTACCAGATCAATCAAGGGGGTGCGTGAACTTACAAAATAACCTGATTTTTTATTCTTTGCGATTAAATTGTAAGTGTTTGCTTTGTTCAATACCTCATAGGTATAGAAATGCATGTTTTCTTCTTTGGTGAAAATGCCAGGATTTCCGCCGGGAATTAAGGTATCGTTTAATACAATCTTACGAATTACGTTTCCGGCAGCATTGATTTCTTCGAGATAAACCTCTAGGTCGTCAGGATTATAATTCAGGGAGTCGGGTACTTGTGCCATTGCCAAGGCATCTCCTTTACCCAAAAAAACTTTGTTGATTTTTATCAGTTGAATGGTATCGGTTTGATTCAATAATCCGTAAACCACCATCTTTTCCTGATAGGGAGCAATAACATCTACATCCGTTTCGCAGGAAGAAAACAGCAGCGATAAGGCCAACAAAAAAACACCGTTAATCCTGAAAAAATATTTCATTGCGCAAAAATAGGTCGTAAAAGTAATTTTTTTTGATTAAAAATGTGAAAAAGCTAATGAATTACATTAAAATTTAGCTTTTTTTGTTGAATCTTTGAAATTCGCCTAGAAATATTTGAGAAAAATTAAAATCATAAATTAGGGTCAAAAAAACCAAAGCCAAACCTATCAATGATTTGACTTTGGTAAAAAAATTTAATCCTTCAATACCTTCCTAACATCCCTCCCATTTACCCTTAACAGATAAACACCGCTTTGCAAATCTTGCAAATTAATTTCCACTTTGCTTATTTTCTGCTGATAATGGTAGCCTTGTAAAATACGGCCTTGTAAATCGATGAGCTCTATGGTTTGAAAACAATCGTTGACTGGATTGCATTGGAGGGTAATGTGCTCATCAGCCTGAATGCAAAAGAAGGAATCGAACATTCTTAATCTTTCCAAAGCAACGGCAGTTAATTGAAATGGTAAACTAAAAACAGTACAACCATTTTGTGTGGTACTGACTTTGTAAATGCCATTTTGATTTGGTGCAAAGGCAAAATCATTAGCACCAACAATAACACTATCATTTAAGTACCATTGGTAATTGGGTGAAACACTTGCCTCCAAAAATGCCGCATTTAAAACCAGGGTTGGGACAACAGGAGGGGTAGTATTTGGGATAAAAACATCTCTACTGATTACAAACTGGTTGCAACGGTTTGTAAAAGTTAAAGTAATGGTGTAGGTGCCGGGTGCAGAAAAAAGATGAAAGGGATCAGTGCCTTCATAAGTATTGTTTGTGCCTGAAGCAGGGTCTCCAAAATCCCAGCTAATATCATGCACCACATTGAGCAAGGTATCGAAAACAACAATGGCAGAGTCGGCACCTGTACAGGTGGGTATGTGAAGTGTGGCGATGTGTTGACGGGCGAAGATGCAATCAGGAAAATTAGGCATGTGAGATATCCCAGCAATTGCAAACCCGGTAGGATTCAAATAGGTTTCCATGTAAGAAATATTGCAATCCGGATACGGTAAATCAGGATAAACAATTTTATCTAGGTAGCCAGGGCCACCTGTTAGACTATTTAAGGTGGTAAAATAAATTCTTCCGTCAGGGCCCAATTGCACAGCACCATTTCCGTTAAAGGCAATGGAATCTTCAAAAAAGGAATAAATTGAATTTTCAATGGCGGTTGAATCCAAAACCGACAAATCGTAACGCACCAATTCGACTGTATAGCTCCAGGTCATGTAAAGGGTTTTTGATGTTTTTGAAAAGGTACAGGAAAACGGAGCCTTAATTGGCCCTGAAGAATCGGGCGGAAAATACTGAGAATAAATTTTATCAAATACCTGACCAGTTTCATTGTTGTAATTTAATAGCTCAAAATAATAACCACGTAGCATTTGCGCAACGATTAATTTTCCGTTGGGTGAAATTTTTAAATCACCTCTTGAAGCAGGAGACAAAATTGTATCTACCGTGTCCTGATGAACCACTCCAACATGAGAAATAACCGGAATGGTGTCCAATCCATTTGGTGTCAGTTTCCAAGAATAAAAGGCATCCGAATTCCATTCATGGGTTACAATCCACCAATCTACCCCATTGCAATGGCGGGTAGCTGTCAACTTTTCCTTCACGGGAGCCAACATTAAGTTTCTTTTGCTAATAACATCTCCTGCACCGGCATTCAAAGTTTTATCAATGATGGCATAGGTTAAGCCTCCCATTCCTGCTGTTTGAAAAGGCAATTGGCAATCAACTGTAAATAAATAAATTAAATCCGGATTTCCTGGATGTGGAATGAATAAGGCACCTTGATGGGATTGTTGAGAGCCACCTAAAGAATCCCCATTTGGAAGCTCAATTAAATTAGTATCTTTTACAGCATATCCATTTGAATAATACAATAATGTTCCAGAGCTGTCACATATTACCGCATTAGCCTCCAAAACTACTCCAGAAAACCAAGGTGGAGTGAAAATCATTGTGTCATTGTTAAAATTCATTTTAAGACCACGCTCAAACAACCAAACATTGCCAAATTGTGCCCTTAAGTGATTATTGATCAAAAAAGTGAGCAATAAAAATAACAGTAGTTTTTTCATGATTCCTCAAAATTACTAATGCCCGAAATTGAAAGTAACTTACCTTCAATTTCGAGCATTAAATGATTTAATAATTTACTACTTTAACTGATTTAGTTTGATTGATAACAGCAAAATAAACCCCCTTAGGTAAATTTGGGATTTGTATTTCAATTTTGCCCTGATTCATGGGATAATTTCCCTGTACAACCACACTACCGTTCAAATTGTTCAAACTAACCATTGCATTGGTGGTTTCGTTAGATTCCGTTTGAATAAACAAGGTCTCCTCATTAATTACTGAATAGGCTGATTGACCAAAAATATCAATTGTCTTGGCAGTATTTCTGTTTCTCAATACCAGTTTAAATCGGTCATTGTTTTCTCCTTTGGAGGCAACAAAATGGTAAAAAAATGTTTCACTAACAGGAATCAACAAATTTCTTTCTTTGTCCTGAAAATAAACATCAAAATTGGAATGGTCAATATGGCCATTTTCCCATGAAAATGAATAATTTCCACCTTCAGCCAATTCCAGCCCAAGTGGAATAATAGATTGTGTGGTTGGTGACTTAACCCTATCTAACATTAATTTTTCTGAACCTGCCATGGCATAAAAATTATTTCCAGGGTTTATCATTTTTCCAGCGTCCTTGCCAAATTCAAATTCGTCCTTGAAATTTTCGTCCCATGCCAGCGTTAAATAGTCCTGGTTGTGGCTACCTTCTAATTTAAGGAAAACTGTATTCTCCGGCTTTTTATTTCTTCTAAAATCTACCGTATTGCTTTCTGCTCTATGAGCATTCTCAAAGGTAAGCGTCATGTTATGGTCTACCTGAACTTGAAATCCTTGGCCTATTGCCAAAACTCCAGTTCCATTTAGTTGGTCGGGGTTGGTTGGGCTATAACTAC
>JBILVQ010000305.1:0-3594 GCA_044370375.1 Bacteroidia bacterium | reverse complement strand
AATCATGGGGTCAATGCTCAGGCCATTTCCACGATAGGAAAAGTCACTGAACAAAGGCTCTTTGTGGCAACTTGCACAATTGGCCTTGAAAACATCGTACCCTGCCTGCTCATCAGCACTAAAGGAAATACCACTTTCCTGCCGCATCACGCGGTCGTATTTTGAATTCCACGATTCCATCATGCCCATGAATTGCGCCATGGATTTGAACATGCGTTGGGTGTTAACCATCTCGTCACCAAAAGCCTGCTTAAAGAAATAACGGTACTCCGGTATTTTGCCGATTTTTTGCACCACATTTTCAAGAGACTCATCCATTTCAACCGGATTGGTGATGGGAGCGGCCGGCTGAACTTCGATATGGTTCACACCACCATCCCACATAAAGGTAGGATGCCACCGCAGGTTGAACAAGCCCGGAGTATTGCGGGTTCCCAATAATCCATCAATGCCATGACTAAAATTATGGTCAGCATGAGCAAAGGCCACAAATTGCTGATGGCATGAACCGCAAGAGGTGGAGTTATCACGCGACAGCCTTACATCATAAAACAAGCGTCTGCCCAAACGGAACGTTGCCTCATTCAATGCATTGTTCTCGTATTGATACAAAGCTACAGGCCAAGAGCCGGGTTGACCGGCGGTTAGGCCATACACCGGAGGCTCAGGCGCTTCAATAGCCGGGTCCTCTTTACAAGCGACAAGAAATTGCAATGCAATAAAAAGGAATCCTAAAAATCGAAAGTTCATCATTCAAAGGCAGAGAAAGTAAACATTTTTGAATAATTGACAGCAATTTGATTAGAGGTAGCGTTTAGTGTTACCACCGTAGGATGGGTAGCAAAGTCAATCACATTCGGAGGACCAAACCAGGTATCTAATTCAGCCCTTAATACAAACTTTTTGGCCACGCCTCCGCTTACCACCAAAGGTGAAGGGAAGGTAATCGTTACCGGCTTAATACCATTTTCCTTTCCTTCAAAGCCTGCAATATGATAGGCAATGGTATTTCCTCCTGCGGGAGAGCTGGAAGAAGTTCCTTCCATTTTTGCCATGATATAACCTGTACTCCAGGTCCAGAACATACCCTGCGCTGGATCCAATGCACCTGTTTGAGCTCCACTAACATTTCTTGCGCTATCCACACCAATCAAAAAATTGACAGAATTATATTCACCCGGAGGCACATTCAACATCGTAAACTCCCAGGTTTTATCGTCTTCGGCCTTGATCAGGTGATAACTTTCCTTTTCAATAAATTTGGTACCGTCAGTCTTATTGAAGACCAAATTGCTGATGTAATAATTAAAGGACGACACCTGAAAGGTATCACCATTCGCATTGAGATACTTTTTAAAATCAAGAATCAAGTTGGTACCGTTACAGGTATTCTTGAATTTCATAGTGATGGCTCCTGTTCCGGGTTCCGGCAAATCCAAAGAATCGGTAATTTTTACCGGCTCATCTTTTTTACAAGAAGAAACAAACACGCTGCCGGAAATGAAAAACAACCCAAGCAAAACAGGCATCAGGGTTTTTGAAAAAGAATTCATGGCTTATTGAAATTTTTGCATTACATAATACATAGAACCATCTTTGGCAACATTTGTTCCCGCCAAACGATATCCTTCTGAGGCCATGCGATTCAAAATCCCCAACAAAATGTTATCATTTTCAACGTATTTGGTTGGACTTAGTCTGGAAACCTCATTTCGGTTGTTGCCATAGGAAACAGTAATGTCATTGGCTGAAACAACAACCATTGCATACATGTTGCTTTGTTGGTTTTGACTATTCCCTTTCAAATAAAAGGCAAGGGCCAATGTTGCGAAAAGAGCAATGACAAGATTTTGTTTGGAAAACAGATTTTTCATAGTGTTATTTTTTTAGGGTATGTTGTGAATTGTGGTTGTTTCAGAAATTGTGACGGTATAACGGCTGTCGCAGGTGCCTCCTCCCCAATCGAAAAGAAAACTACTGGCTTTGCCGTTTGAAAAAACAGCCTGTCCGGTTAAAAAATCAATACAACCAATGGTCAACCGTTTGGTAGCCGAAGAAGCATAATTCATGTTCCAGCGAACCTCACCGGGCAATACATAGCTTCCGCTACCCGTTTTAGAAAGAACATCATCCTTCACATCAGGGGTAGCTGCACCGGAGGTAGTTTCACGCTGGTACTGCACTGATGCCACAAAAAGTTCTTTCTGATTGTTCCAATGATATACATGAAACCCGGCTCTTGCATTAATTTTTAAAAAGGGACTTAAACGCTGATCAACGGAGTAATAAAGACTACCATTCAAAGCAAAAGAACTATCAGTAAAAATGCTGTAGTTCAATAAATCAACCTGGCGCTCCATACCATTGAGTGGCAATAGCAGCAGCCGTCCGGAGCGAAAACGATTGTCGCCTGCTTTACATGAATCCGCAAAGGTTAATTCAATGCGACCATCTTCGAGGGTATCTATTCTTACCGGACAATTAAGGGTACTAAAAGGCATTTTTCCACTGCTGAAAAATGTGCGAGAAATATTCAAGGCATCTTCAAGTGCCGTTTCGGATGCAGCAAAACCCGCATGAAAAGAAGCCTCGGGTGTAGCGAATTCTTTTTTACAGGCTGTAGAAAAAATCGCGAGGCCAAAAAACAATCCGAGGTAAACTAAAGCTTTCATGCGTTCTTTCTTACCCAAGTGGTATAATTCAATTTAGGATATTGTCCTAAAGCCGGAGATTCGCGATTGACAAGCAATTCCCAAGCATCCTCATCCCATGACGGAAAGTAGGCATCTCCTTCCGGTGCAAGATCAACCATGGTCAATTCCAATCGAGTGGCCAACGGTAAAAACAAAGCATAAATTTCTCCGCCACCAACAATACAAATTCTTTTTTCATCCTTTAACAAAGTCAGAACCTCATCAGGCGATGAAAAAAGCTCAACGCCTGCACCCAAATCCTTAACAGATTTACTAATCACAATATTCCTCCGGTTGGGCAAAGGCCGCTGTATCGCATCGAATGTTTTACGGCCCATCACAATGGGGAAGCCGGTGGTTAAGGCTTTGAAATGCTTCAGGTCTTCTGGAATATGCCAAAGCAATTTTCCGTCTTTTCCCAAAACCTTGTTGGTGCCCATGGCAGCAATTAAAACAATTTCTTGTTCCATATTCTTAAACCGCAACCGTGGCCTTAATAGCAGGATGAAATTGATAATTCTCAATGCGAATATCTTCGAAGGTAAAATCGAAAATATCTTTTTTGGCAGGATTTAGATGCAGGGCCGGCAAAGGATAGGGCTGACGGCCAAGCTGTAACTCAACTGCCTCTAAATGATTCAGGTAAATATGAGCATCTCCGAAGGAATGAACAAATTCACCCGGTTCCAAATCACAAACCTGTGCAATCATGTGGGTTAACAAGGCATAAGAAGCAATGTTGAAGGGCACACCTAAAAATATATCTGCACTGCGTTGATACAATTGGCAGCTTAATTTTCCCTCGGCCACATAAAATTGAAAAAATGCATGGCAGGGAGGCAATTTCATTCTAGGGATATCCGCAACATTCCATGCCGAAACAATGAGTCGGCGGGAATCA
>JBILVQ010000076.1:0-12726 GCA_044370375.1 Bacteroidia bacterium | reverse complement strand
TGAGCATTCATGTTGTATCGGTAATCTAAACCGGCATCTGTTTTAGAAAGTATTTTGCCCTGCGGGTCGTAGCTAATATTCAGGGGTGGTGGTGTAACGACCAATGGAGGAATTTCATCAAAACGATGTTGTTCCAGTCTTTCTAAATTGTCGTAGGCAAAAACTTCCTCTTTCACATTGTTACCAATGCTCAACTTGCGCTTTAACAAATTACCATTTTGAGCATCAAAGTCGAAATCATAAACTTGCACCCCGGGTGTGCTTTTAACATTCAATAAACGCTCGGGTGTATAGCTTAAGGTGGCAGCGTTGGCATCACCCAAGGTAAATTTGTTTAATAAACCGGCACTATTTATTTCATCCAATTGCCAAAGCATTTGTCCGCTGTTTGCATGTTCAATTTTAACTAAAAATCCTTTATTATCAAAATTATTTTTGGTTTCGAGGTTGCCGGGGTAGGTATTTCCTCAAGCATAATTTAGTAATCCTATCAGTAGGTTTCAAAACAGTATTATTTTACTCAAATTAAATTTTAATGTATCCGTAATTTAAATTTTCTTCGCTAATTCTTAATGTATTTATTGGATTTTAGAGTTTTGCTTGGCCTTTGATAATTTTAGATCCTGCCACCAAAGAGTAAAAGTCTATGGTGTTTTTATATTAATTCTCCCATTAGAATTGTCAAAATGGAACCCTGCTGAAACAACGCAAGTCTGAAAATGTTAAGATTTTGTTTCTGACATCTAAATAGAAAATTCCATGATAATCCGCTTTTAACATCGGCCAACCGATATGTTGTGGGTCAAACTCAATTAATTTATATTTAAAAAATTTTTCCATGGGTTCTTTTCCATTCGTAATTATTCCATAAATCTCACGGCAAGTTTTCTTTAGTGAAGTACTATCCTTGTATAGTTCATCTGACTCAAGCGTTATTGTGTAATAGTTTTTTATTTTACAATCTCTGCTAACATTGTTATTTAAATAGAAGGTTTTCTTCACCACTCTGGAGGATAGCCTTCTTATTTCAACGAATTCTCTACTGGCTGTGTACTTGTAAATGCCACCTTTTGCTCTTGCTAATCTCCGGAAGTTGCAGTCCGTTAAAAGCACTATGCCCAGAATTAGAAACACCAAATAAAGAAATGGTTTTGGGTCTTGAAACATAAAATTTTGTTTATAGAAATAATTACTTTTTAATCCCGTTGAAAAGCCTTATTATGAGAAACAAGAATAGTATTGTTACTAATTTTCGGGTAGATGGTCGCAGAAAATTCGTACTTTTTTCCTTTTAATATGTAATTTCCATTCAAATAATAAAACTCAAGTTTTCTATTCGGACTATCAGAATTGGAATGATAAAGTTTTTCGAATTGAGGATTGTAAATCTCTAATTTCTTTCTGTCATGAGAAATAATTCCTAAAAGAGTTTTTTGAAGTTTTAAACTATCCTGAGGAAGGAGAAGATCTTTATTTAAGAGAAAAATTTTTAAATTAAGATGCTTATAGGCATCTCTTTTGATTTTGATTAATTCTGCGGCTGGCTTAGTCATACTCTTATGTATTTCATTTCTTTCAAAATCATATAAATGAGCTTGATTACTTTTACACGAACATAAAAAAAAGATCATTTTAATACAAAAAATGAATAAGCCGGTGAGTTTCATTTTGAATTATTTAAATTGTAAAACATTGTGGTAATAACTAAAGCCCAGTGGACATGCTAAACTTGGCAACCCATTTGGGTAGGCGTAGGTATTATTATAATTCTGCGGGGTAATATAAAATGATGCTTTCATTGACAAAGGCATTTTTGCCGCCTGATCGTTTGAAAGGGTATATGAGTTTTTCCAACCATAAACTTTGTAACCATGACCGGAGGTTTTCGCATCAACTGGAATTCGTGACATATCCGTTGGACCAAAATATTCATTTCCTGTACCAAACCTAACATGGGTGTGTGCTTCAAGTGCAATTTCGCCAGAAGGCTTAGGTGCTGGGTCAATCCCATTTCCAAATGGAGAACCAATTTTCATTCCTTTAATGCTTCCATTTTTCATCTCATACCAACTTGCCTCTAGTTGCCATGAGTGTGAAAGGGAAACTAATTCCTGCCTAAGGAAATAGCCTCCTAATGATAAATTATCGCTATTGGTTCTCCAATTGGCAGTTGTTGACACTGCATACATTCCAAGGGAAATTCCTCCACTGATGCATGCCTCATTTATATTGATCCTTCCTGACCCTAAAAAATTTCCTACAGATGAGGAGGTGAAACCACCTGCAAAAGATCCCAAACTACCTCCTCCCAAAATACCATTAGCCGCTCCTCCTGCTCCTCCTGCAAGTGAACTTTGCCAAGTACTGGTCCATAAGTCGTTGTCATTGCCGTAATAGACGCCAGCACGGGAATTCATAACCATGTATCCGCCGCCACCTGAAACAGCACCTGAGGCTAAGCCACCCGCTGTTGCGCCTCCAATAGTTCCAATGCTACTTGACACAGCACTACCAATTCCAGCACCTGCTATAAAAGCGGCCGCATTAACCACATACAAACCAAAAGCCTGTCCTGTGGTAATTTTTCCCTGCCGATGTTGCATCAACGGACTCCAAGATGCTGCGCCAAAAGCCGCGCCAAAGGCAATATAAACCAAATCGTTCCCTTCAAACCTATTCCCACTCGGGTCCGTATACTTCAAAGGATTATTCAAACAATACGCATAGCGGTTGTAGTTTTGGGTGTTGCCGGGTGCTTGGATGTAGTTGTCGGGTGAGAGGAACATGCCAACAACAGGGTCATACAAACGTGCATTCATGTTGATGAGGGCAAATTCATCTAAATGCTCATGCCCGGTATAACCACGGTAGAGCCATTGAGGCAAAGTTCCGTTGTTGTTTAGGCCATTGTCGGTGCTGCTTGTGTTTTGTGGCAGGTAGCTATAGTCTTGTACCTTTCTTCTGCGGCCCCAGGCATCAAAATTTTGGCGGGCAATTACATTGCCGTTGGCATTGGTAACTGCTGTGATGCTACCCAAATGGTCGGTATGTACAAAATAAAAAGTGCCGCTGCCGTTTTCTTCAACATACATAGCACATAACCCACCGGGTGATGAAACGTAAGAAATGTTTTGTGTAGTAGTAACTCCATTCACCGTTTCTTCATTGATTTCATAACCCGATGCATAAATTCTTTTGCGGTATTGGGTGCCATTGTTTTTCCAAATGCCTTTGTAACGGCTTTGGTCGGGACCGTAGTTGTAAGATACGTTTTTTCCTATTGTGTTCACGGTAGAAAAGGGGCCTAGGTGATAGGTTGTTTAAAATGCACTTTCACATTAATAATTCGAATTTAATAAAATATCTTACGAATCCCTAATTAATTGTTTTTAAGGAAAGATTATCTTCCTATATGACAGATTAAATTATCTCCTCCGTGGCTCAAAACGAAAAACCAAATATCTAATCAACAAACTCATTTATACTGTCTGGTTTGTTCTTAAAATGTCTAAATTGAAAGACCTCATCAATTACGGACATCTCTATCTTTGACCTTGTTTTGAAAGTTTTTATTCTGAAGATGATAGTGGTGTCATTTTGAACTTCTCCGATCCTTTTTTCAATCGGATAACTGCATTGATCTGGTATCCAATACTCAGTGGTAATTTTACTCTGATCTAGCAAAAATGCACCCCATTCGTATTTCGCTTTTGTCATTTTGTTTCCATTCAAAAATATATCATTTACCGTTTCATTCAAATTCTCAAATTCTGATACCCCTCCCCTGAATAAAACTCCATTCCTATAAAGTACAATAATTTCGTACAAAATTCTGCCATTATAGTCTTGAGGATTGCCAAAAAAATACCCGTTCAATTTTAACTGATTACTTGTTATTTCACTCTTTTTTATCGAAAGTTCCGGATCCTCACATAATTTACTTTTTCTGCATGATAGGATTAAAAAAATCATAAAGAAAGAGAAAATAAAAAGTGCAGGTATTTTAATATAATGTGTTGCCATTGCTACTAGAAATTTGGAAATAAAATTTTTGTTTCCGGTTGGTTTTAAGAACGTAGGGGTATTCACTACCCAAATTGCCATTATTAAATCCATCATGAGCAACTTCATTTTGAAAATGATGCCTTATCTCTTCACTGTCACTACCAATTTTTATCGGTCCTGAACCGAAATAAAACACACCATGACTTAGACTAGGGTCATGAATATTGCCCTCATCAAATGCGCGGGTTTCCTTTACTCCATCACCATCAGTATCAAAGTACCTTATTACCTCACCTTCTCCTGTATGCAAAACCATTCCAATCGAAAATTCACCAACACGGATTCTCGCGGCTGCGGTTTTATAGGCATCAGATTGAGGGTTGCCAGTTGGAACCCCTGGTAATTCATAATAACCTAAATATGTGTCATTTTCATATTTCACATTTAAATTTGGGATTCCAACAGTTATCATATTAGTTGTTTGCTCGCGGTTTAGGTTTTTACTTGTGAAACTGGTTCCTGAATAATTTACTATTCCATAAATCGTAACTTCTCCTCCATTTCTATTTTCCCATCCCTTATGACCTGCATAATTGCTAAAATAATACGTTTGCCCAATATTTTTACGATAACTTATTGCAAACACTTTTGGGGAACCGATTGAAATATCATAGCCAATTCCATTTTGATGTGATCCAATTTTTACATCACCATGTAGCGCTACGGGACTAATATATTTTTGCACTTCGTAACCAGTCTCGGTTAAAAACAAAGCAGCTAAAATCAAATTCCCACTCGGGTCCGTATACTTCAACGGATTATTCAAACAATAAGCATAGCGGTTGTAGTTTTGGGTGTTGCCGGGGGCTTGGATGTAGTTGTCGGGAGACAAAAACATACCTACCACGGGGTCATACAACCTTGCGTTCATGTTGATGAGGGCAAATTCATCTAACATTTCATGGCCTGTATAGCCACGATACAACCATTTGGGTAAAGTGCCGCTGTTGTTTAGGCCATTGTCGGTGCTGCTTGTGTTTTGTGGCAAGTAGCTATAGTCTTGCACTTTTCTTCTGCGGCCCCAGGCATCAAAATTTTGGCGGGCAATTACATTGCCGTTGGCATTGGTTACGTCTACCGGTACCGCAAGCGTCTCGCTTGTGGCATAGCATATTCTTGTACCATACTTCTTCAATTTTAAAGAAACCATTTAATTTCTGCAAAAATCAATGCACTAATATACAAAAAATCATCTTAATTATTTTTGCTTGTTTTTGAAGAATGGACAATGCTTTTATTAAAGGCGGTAATGAGGTATGAAAGGAGTAGGGAAGATTTGAACTTGAAAAAAGCAATCAAGAACCAAGAATTTTTGGAATGTTTTATAATTATCTTAAATTAAGGACATTGCGCTTGGGCAGCTAAGATTTCATATTCAAACTATAAAAAAAGGAAATCCTACTCCCAAAAACCAAAAGAGAATTGTAAAAACAATATCTTGAATAGGTTTTCTTGAGAATACCCAAAAAGTATTTTCAGGATTTCTATTATTCTTCTTCCTAAAAACAAAAAATAAACAACGAAATACTACAAACGAAATCAAAGGCATTTTTAAGGCTTTAACCATTTTTGGATTAGCATATTCACCATCTAATAAAAAAATGGATAAACTGAATAGCAACATACAATAAATCAATATGACCCAAAAGGAAATACCATTATCACATAACCATTCGACTTTAAACATGAACAGCCACATAATACTTAGCCCTAACAGAATAAATGCAAAGTCCATTATCAATCAAAATAATTATTAATACCATCAAAGGCAACATAAGCATCAGCTGCTTCAAAAGCAATAGAAATTATAGGACCAAAAATAGGAGTTTTTTTTCTCAGAATGAATATCACCAGTTATTTTTTATCCTGAATAGATGGCATTTTTTAATGCACTTAGTTCCAGAAAGTAATCAAAGGTAATGCACAAAAGGGCGACAAAAATTAAGGTAAAGATGATTTTATTTTTTTTATCGTTAATCATCAAAAGAATTTGCAGCATTAATATTATTAAATAACTCCAAATATTTAAATTCATGTTAACCCAGTCGAGTTTTCTTAAATTGTTTAAAATTTCCAAATCCTTGAAGCAATGCTTTATTCCGTCTTCATAAAGTTGATTTTTAACAAAAAGATAATAAATAGCGAAAATAATTTCATCCTAAAGAATAAACCCGATGAGAAAAAGAATTGTGTTCAGAATTATTTTTTTTAAGCATATTATTGCAATAATGAGAACCATTCAAACTCCCTTTTTCCTAGCCAAACTCTGCTTCCAGACGAGTTAGGATATGACCAATTATAGATAGTTGATTTGTCAAAATTAATAGAATATTCCTTTGACTTCCATCCTTAATCGGCCAATCCAATGCAATTTGGAATGCAAGGAAAAATGGCCGTATCCAGGTATGATTTTGTTTCTTGCCAGTTGACTGTATTTTCAGCAGGACGGGTAAAGGCATTTGAATAATGTTGCTGAATTTGTAATTCTAGGATGTCTCTTTTCTCACCAATATCTAATTGACCATAACCCAGAAAGGGCATTAATAGAAAAATTATAAGAAGGGATTTCATCCTAACTTGTTTCATTGGGTAAATTTAGGATTTTGTTGTTTGTTTTCAACTTGTTCAGTTTTTCCGACTACTACAGTCGCTTATTGGCCTGCAAGGAGCGTAATTTTTTGTCGACCCAAATCCAAAATATAAAGACCTGGTTCGGCAGGTGTAGCAAGGGTATTCATCCCATTCTTTAGCGTAGCCTGATGGATGATCCTTCCAGAAACATCATAGAGCAAGAAGGGAATGGGAGCTACTAAATCCTGCATCGTAATAAACCACGATGCTCCAAGCAAGGCAGGATTGTTGCCAACCAAAGTCAGGCCAAAGTTTTCCTTTTCCCCTACTCCGGTTTGGGTAATTACAGCCTGTAAACTGCCAAAATTAGAGCAACCGTAAATATTCACCGCACTCACCGAAACATAGCCCGAACTGTCGATCGGCAAATAAGAATAGGGCCCCGAATAAAACAATACATTATCGAAATACCAGTTATAAGTAAGGGTAGTGCTTGGATTAGGGTTGATGGTAAAACTTGCCGAAACCGTGTCTCCTATTTGAAAAAGAGGAATGGGATCAGGATGTGACTGAAGAAACACAAAGGGAAAGGGATTGATTTCATTGGATAAACAACCCAGCGAATCCATCCCGATCGTTGGCAAGCTCGCTGCTCCCATGCTGTTCATATAGGTAAGTGTATCTGTGCTTGTATTATAGGTTCCGCCCCAATTATCAAACAAGGTAAATCCGGGTGTGTACCAAGCAAGGGCCGATGCACCATAACACAAACTCGAATCGGAAAGTGTTACGGACATTTGCGGAGAAGAGGCAATAATTTCAACCGTACCGGAATCAATGCAACCCTGGGCATCAATCAGCGCATAAGCATAATTGCCCGCAGGAATATTGCTTAGTTCTGCTGTGGTTTCGTTTAACAAGACTGCATTTTGATACCAATGAAATGTTAAGGGATAGGTTGCCGTAATGTTATCCAAATAAATCAAACCATTGCCCCCGTTGCAGGCATGATATACCTGTACGGTATCAATGCCAAAAGGCTGTAGGGTTACTGAAGCAGCGGCAGAATCACCTCCACTGTAAACGGTAACAGTATGCGTGCCGGCCGGCAAATTGTATGCCGTATCATTGGTGCTCCCATTGCTCCATTGATAAGTATAGTTCCCTGTACCTCCGGTGGCCGTTGCATACAGTATTCCACTTTGATTATCGCAACCTACGGTATGCAATTGCAATAGGTAAGCATTTAAATTTTGTGCGCTTAGTCGGGAAACACTGCTTAAAAAAATAAGCAAAGCGAATAGCGTAAATGTTTTTTTCATGGGAATGAAATCTTACTTCAATCGCTAAATTAAAGGTTTTTAACCGATTGTACAAAAAAATAATTTATCGATGGACAAGGATTGGCCCATTGAAGAAAAGGGCTTTCTTCCTTAGGGTTTAGAAAATCGATTCCCCTTGGTTTTGAAACAGGTCAGTAGAATTTTAGAAACTTGTTTTTTGTATCTTGCGAGGCCTTCGAACCGATTCATATACATTCACGGAAAGGGGCATTCTACATGCGTATTCAACCTACATTCCTGCTGCTGGCTTTTCAATTCATCCTGATGATGAATCCCTTGCTGGCGCAAACACAATCATCGGCAGAGATTCTGTTAAAGCTTCAAAAATTAAATCAAGTGGGCTCTGTCCTTTACATTGCTGCCCATCCGGATGATGAAAACACCCGACTCTTGTCTTATCTTGCCAATGAAAGGAAATTGCGCACGGCTTACCTATCCATAACACGCGGTGATGGTGGTCAAAACCTTGTAGGAAAAGAGCAAGGGGAAGCCCTGGGATTAATCCGTACCCAAGAATTATTGGCAGCCAGAAGAACAGATGGTGCCGAACAATTTTTTACCCGAGCCAACGATTTCGGTTATTCAAAGAACCCTGATGAAACCCTCGAATTCTGGCATCATGACAGCACTTTGGCCGACATGGTTTGGGTGATCCGTAATTTCAAACCTGATGTCATCATCAATCGTTTTCCAACCACCGGTGAAGGAGGTCACGGCCACCACACAGCCTCTGCCATCCTTGCGCTCGAAGCCTTTGAAGCGGCAGCCAATCCGGCAAAATTCCCTGAGCAATTAAAATATACACAAGTGTGGCAGGTGAAAAGAATTTTCTGGAACACATTTAATTTCGGTGGAAATAACACCACTTCGCCCGATCAACTAAAAATTGATGTAGGTTTATTCAACGCCCTACTCGGAAAAAACTACGGAGAAATTGCTTCTGAAAGTCGCTCTATGCACAAGAGTCAGGGCTTTGGTTCTGCCAGGCAACGCGGTGAAATGATTGAGTATTTTAAGCAATTAAAAGGTGATTCGGTGAAGCTCGATATATTTGAAAACATTGATCAATCGTGGAAAAGAATCCCTAACAGTGAAGGTATTCAAAAAAGCTTAAACGATCTATTAAAAAATTATGATGCTGCACATCCTGCACAATCGGTTCCTGATTTGGTAAAGCTTTACCGGCTGATTGAAAACTTACCCGCTTTGGATGCCAACATTGCCTATTGGAAAAATCAAAAAATAAAAGAAACCGAACAATTAATTCTTGCTTGTGCAGGTTTGTGGATGGAGGCGGCAGCAGCAGATTTTAGTGCAGTTCCGGGCGAAGAAATTACGGTGAATACGCAAATTATTTGCAGAAGTAATTTACCCGTAAGTCTTGAAAAAATTTCTTTTTTCGATCAAAAGGATTCTGTTACCAATCTCAACTTAAAGCCTAACTTTTTTTATGCCTTTAAGCAAAAACATCAGCTGGCCGCCAATGAACCTTTTTCTAATCCTTATTGGCTTAATCAAAAACATGGCAAAGGTCGTTATGTTGTCAACGACCTATCGCTTTGCGGAACACCCGAGAATGTTTCGAAGTTGGTGGTTCACTATCAAATGAAAGTGCTCGACCTTACGCTCAACATTAGCAGGGCAGTTTTGTACAAGGCCACCGATCCGGTGAAGGGTGAAGTCTATCGTCCGCTCGAAATATTACCGCCTGCAAGCGTTAGTCTTACAGAAAAAGTGTATGTATTGCAAGCAGCCTCAACAAAAAAAATTCAATTAAAAATAAAATCCCATGCAAAGAATGTGAAAGGCACTTTGCAATTGTCGGCTGGGGCCGGCTGGAAAATAGAAATCAAAAATGCCAACTTTTCGTTGAAGGAAAAAGGGGATGAAATTATTCTAGAAGCCATGCTGAGTGCAGAAAAAAACGCAGCCGATAGCAAGATAAAAGCTTCCTTAAAAATCGCGGATGCCGTTTATCCTTACAGTCTTCAAAGAATTGAATACGATCATATTCCTTATCAGTTTATTCTATCGGATGCAGAGGCGAAACTTATTCAACCTGATTTGAAAAAAACAGGGAATAAAATAGCCTACATCCCGGGTGCAGGCGATGATGTGGCGGCCTGTTTAAAGGAAGCAGGTTATGAAATTACCGAATTAAGCGATGAGCAATTGGCCAGCGCTAACCTCTCTGAGTTCAATGCCATTGTGAGTGGTGTAAGGGCTTATAACACCAACCAGAATTTACAGATTCATTACAACCGACTGATGGATTATGTCAAGAATGGCGGTAACTTAATTGTGCAATACAACACCAACAACCGCATTGGTCCCTTATTGGCCAAAATGGCCCCCTACCCTTTCAATATTTCTAGAGAAAGAGTAACCGATGAAAATGCGAGCGTCAGTTTCTTAAATCCGCAGCACCCTGCCCTACAGGTTCCCAATGTGATCACGGCAAAAGATTTTGAAGGTTGGGTGCAGGAAAGAGGCATTTACTACGCCACCGAAATCGACAGCAATTTTACCAGTTTGTTATCGATGCAAGACCCCAACGAAAAAGCAAGCAATGGCAGTTTGATCATTGCTCCTTATGGCAAAGGCAATTTCGTTTATACGGGTCTGGCTTTTTTCAGACAGTTACCGGCCGGTGTTCCCGGTGCTTATCGTTTGTTTGTCAATCTTCTGAGCTTACCACCCAACAAGCCATGAAAGAGGAAAAACCACCGCTATTAAAAACCTGGAATCAATTGTATGGATTGGTTATCGGTGTTTTGCTTTTGCTTATTGTTTTGTTGTATGCCTTTACACAATATTTTCAATGAGCAGTATTGATTGGCTGGTGTTGTTGCTTACCATTGGAGCCATTGTTGCGTATGGTCTTTGGAAAAGTCGTGGAGCCAAAAACATTGAGGGCTACCTCCTTGCCGATCGTGAATTGCCATGGTACCACGTGGGTCTTTCCGTAATGGCCACGCAGGCCAGTGCCATTACTTTTTTATCAGCACCCGGACAAGCTTATCATGACGGATTAAGATTTATACAATTCTATTTTGGTTTACCCTTGGCCATGGTGGTCTTGTGCATCACCTTCATTCCGCTTTTCAAAAAGCTCAACGTTTATACTGCTTATGAATTTTTAGAAAAAAGATTCGATAATAAAACCAGAACGCTTACTGCATTTTTGTTTCTCTTACAACGTGGACTATCCACCGGCATCACCATTTATGCCCCTGCCATTATTCTATCGGTAATCCTTCAAATAGATATATCCTACACCATTCTTTTTATCGGCTTGTTGGTTATCAGCTATACTGTTTACGGAGGAACCAAAGCAGTTTCTTATACACAGTTGTTTCAGATGCTGATAATTTTTTCGGGCCTCTTTTTGGCTGCTTACATGGTGGTGCATTTGCTGCCTGAAAAAGTTGGATTGATTGATGCCTTGCACCTGGCCGGAAAAATGGAAAAACTCAATGCCATTGATACTAGTTTTGACTGGGACAATCGTTACAATATTTGGTCAGGAATTATTGGCGGATTTTTCTTACAACTCTCTTATTTCGGAACCGATCAATCGCAGGTAGGACGGTATTTAACAGGCAGTTCGGTTGCGCAAAGCAGATTAGGCTTGATCATGAACGGTTTGGTAAAAATACCGATGCAATTTTTGATTTTACTGATTGGTACCTTGGTATTCACCTTCTATCAATTTTACCAACCACCGGTGTTTTTCAACAAAGTAGAAATAGAAAAAATCAAAGAATCTTCTTACCGCGATGATTTCGCCAAACTTGAAAATGCCTATCGAGATGCACATGAAGAAAAATTATTGCAGGTAAATCAAATGGTTTCTGCCATTGACGGGGAGGATGAAACAAAGATAAATGCCTTGCGTAGTCCTTTGCTTTCAGCCCATCAAAAAACCGAAAAAATAAAAGAAGAAGTTACTGCGTTGATGTCGAAAAATAATCCGCGGGCGGAAGTCAACGACAGCAATTATGTTTTCCTAACCTTTGTAACACAACAATTGCCGGTGGGCATCATTGGCTTGCTGGTGGCCATTATCTTTTTAGCGGCCATGGGCTCTTGTGCCGGGGGATTGAATTCATTGGCATCTACAACAGTGGTTGATTTTTATCAAAGATTTCGCAAAGGAGCACAACAAACGGATGGAAAGGTTTTGTCTGTTTCACGATGGGCCACCGTAGCCTGGGGTGTTTTTTGTATTTTGGTTGCTTTGTATGCAAGCAAATTGGGTAATTTGATTGAGGCCGTGAACATCCTGGGTTCCTTGTTTTATGGGACGATTCTGGGAGTTTTTTTGGTGGCCTTTTACATGAAAAAAGTGAATGGCAACAATGTTTTTATAGCCGCTTTGTTGGGTGAAGCTTTTGTGATTTATTGTTGGTACATCGACCTTACCGCTTTTTTATGGTTAAATGTAAGCGGTTGTTTGATGGTAATGCTGCTGTCTTACCTTTTACAAAAATTTAGTCGAAGCAAGGCAATAGCGGTTTAGGGTATCTGCTTCATCCTGCACCGGAAACCCTCCTGATATCTCATAAAATGGGGCTTTAATACTAAATTGCTGTAACATTTTGTTTTAAAATACGCAATAAAAAAAAACGCCCCGAAAAAAATTCCGAGGCGTTTTCTTGTTTAGGCTGTGTGCTTATTTGGCATCGGCCATTAATTTCTCGGCCATCTTAACGTAATCATCATTTTGATCAGCAGCAGCCAATTC